>NZ_CP030118.1:5309942-5616319 GCF_006968745.1 Brasilonema sennae CENA114
AGTTAACACTCAAGTCAAAGCTGATTTTGTTCTCAACAGAGAAGCTGCTTTTAGTGACTTTATTGGTTTCTACAAAATAGCAGATGACAAGGGTGGTATTGATACTAATGGAGACGGTATTGTTGACCTCCGTCCGGGAGATGCTGGTTATGCACAAGCTGCTGTTAAGGGACGTGTTCCTGGCATTGACTTGACGGTAAACAACCAAGCGACGGCAAATTTCACTGGAATTTTCAATGGTGGTTCGCTGTATGCCCCGTTCATGATCGTCAATGGGAAACCTGATGCACTTTTAGATAGTAATTCCAATAACGACCCACAAGTTTATTTTTCATTCTTGGGTGCTAATTCTGACAAAACGGATCATGTTTCTTTGTTGGGAGATAACGTTTTTGGTTTTGAGGATCTGGTTAATGGCGGTGACAAGGATTACAACGATGTAACTGTCCGAATCAATTTGAGTCAGGCATAATTCTACGTATTATAAATATTAAATTATACTTTACGGCAAACAAGTTTGACTATGAAGAGAATCAGCAGACGTGAAGCAATGAAGATCGTAGCGCTTGCGGGAGGTACCGTTTTACTTCCTGTAGGACTTCAATATCGAGGATACACTCAAACAGTTAGTGGAACAGTCGCGCCATTTACACTTTCCTTTCGCACACCACCAGTGTTGAATCCAGTACGTAGCGATTCAACAACTGACTACTACCAAATTAGGATGCAGAAGGGTCAAGTAGACATTTTACCTGGACGCACTACCGAGGTTTGGGGTTATAACGGTATATTTCCCGGACCCATAATAAAACAGCGTGCAAACCGGGTATCAACTGTACGGTTTATCAATAATCTTGATGTGAATACATGCGTTCACCTGCATGGAATGACATCTTCGCCCCAGTACGATGGCTACACTTTGGATTTCATTTCTCCAGGGTATTACAAAGATTACGTTTATCCCAACTCCCGAGCTGCTAATTTCTGGTACCACGACCACGGGCTTGCTCAGACTGCCAGAAATGTGTATATGGGGTTAGCTGGAATGTATATTGTTCAAGATGATCAAGAACTTGCGTTGCCACTTCCCAAAGGAAATTATGATATTCCTCTGATCATTCAGGATAGGCAATTTGCGTCTGATAATTCACTCATTTTTGATAATCGAAATCAGACCAGTGTGATGGGTGACACAATTGTAGTCAACGGCGTACCTTGGCCCCGTATGGAGGTAGCCAACCGCAAGTACCGTTTCCGGGTGTTAAACGCATCAAGTTCCCGCTCTTATGGACTTGCTCTGAGTACAGGTGATGCGTTGACTGTGATTGGTACTGATGGTGGGTTAATGTCTGCACCAGTGAATACTCAAAACATACGTCTTGCTCCGGCAGAACGCTATGACTTAATTATCGATTTCTCCAGATATCCTTTGGGGACTCAGGTAGAACTGCAAAATCTTCCACTACCAAATAACCTTGTTTTCGCCAACACAGACAAAATTATGCGCTTTGATGTAGTGCGATCCGAAACAGATGACAGCGTTGTTCCTAGCACACTACGCAATATTCAATCCATTCCAGAATCCTCAGCTGTACGAACTCGCGACTTCACGGTGCAGCAGAGAGCTGATGGAGTTTGGGCGATCAACGGTAATGGGTGGGACCGAAATCGAGTCGATGCAAATCCTCAACTAGAAGATGTGGAAATATGGACATTTAGAAACACCGCAAATCTCTCGTTTCATCCAATGCACCTCCACCTCATTGATGCTCGAATACTTGACCGTAATGGTCAACCGCCTTTTCCTTATGAGGTTGGCCTGAAGGATGTCTTCTACGTTGGTGAAAACGAGACAGTACGCGTGATTGGGAGGTTTAGACCTTTTGCGGGTAAATTTATGTACCATTGCCACAACATGGTTCATGAAGACCGCGACATGATGAGTCAGTTTCAAGTGGGGCAAGGTGGGATTAATCCGATGTCAGCCCCAGCCAGACCGCTTCCAGCACCACCGCTTTAAATTTATATTTCCTCAAGCCAGGAGTGTCAAACCGTTAATGAAAGCGCATGGTGGCGGATGTGATCCTCAATAAAACTGGCGATGAAATAATAACTGTGGTCATAGCCGTCTTGATAACGCAAGTTTAGCGGCTGGTTAACTGCTGCACAAACTTGCTCAAACACCTCAGGTAGCAACTGCTGACTAAGAAATTTATCCGCCGTACCTTGATCGATGAGAATGGGACTGTGGTATTCTGTTTGCCTGACCAATTCACTGGCATCATAAGCACGCCAACTTTCCTTATCCTCACCAAGGTATCGGCTAAACGCCTTTTCACCCCAAGGACACCGCATTGGTGCGGCGATGGGTGCAAAAGCTGAGACTGATTTGTATTGCTGAGGATTTCTCAAAGCGCAAACAAGCGCACCATGTCCCCCCATTGAATGACCGAAAATACCTTGTTTCTCTGGTTGTGCAGGAAAATGTTCGGCAATCAAAGCAGGCAATTCTTGCACAACATAACTATACATTCGGTAGTGAGACGCCCAAGGTTCAACAGTTGCATCCACATAAAAGCCAGCACCTGTGCCAAAGTCCGAGTCGTCATCCTCACCAGGAATACCAGTGTTGCGGGGACTAGTATCTGGTGCAACCAGCATGATACCGTATTTTGCCGCATATTGCTGTGCCCCTGCTTTAATCATAAAGTTTTCTTCTGTGGAAGCCAAACCAGAGAGGAAATAAAGAACTGGTACTGGTTTTTGGGTGGCTTGCGGTGGTTGGTAGACAGCAAAGCGCATTTCCCCGTTACAGGTAGAGGAGGGATGACTATAGAAGCCGAGTTTACCACCGAAGGATTTATATTCTGAGGTGAGGTTGGGGTTAGTCATGAGTGTTTAGTTAGTGTTCAAATCTCGATAAATTCTAACCCCAAGGGTTCCTAATGTAGTAAGTTACAATCAATACGTTGTAGTAAATTTTCTAACATTATCGTAGTTCGCCGTAATACCCCATCCGCCATGCGGTGGGGATGTAAGGCGGTGAGTGACGATTGTATCTGTGCTTAATTTACCCGCAGGGGAAAGAGAGCACAAGATGCATGAGGAACGAACTATCTGTGTGTTGATTCACGGAGAGTTTTGATATGGTCTCTAAGGATTTCAGCCATTGACAAGTTTTTTCTTTCGGAACAGTTTTTGAGGATTTCATACTCTTCCTCGGTAACGTTGAATTGTATTTTTTTCAGTCTAGCCACTTGAAGTACTCCAAATTATACTCCATAATTAGAGTATATAGTACAGGCTGAAAAACCGCTAGCACGCGACAATGAAAACTCTGGAGTGACTCCAAGCGACTGGCTAGTAAAGTAGTAATGCTCAGTGGGTAGGGAAAGTCCACTTTAAAAACCCAGTCCTTGTCTAACAGACCTGGCGTGAACCTAGAAGAAAAAACAACTTAAAATCACAGCGTACGGCGGGGCACGCCGGAACGCGAGGAAAAGGAGAGGAACGGAATTCTAAGACACTCTCTGCAAAGTACTCGAAAGCTTGGGGACAGATGCCCTCTAGGTCTTTCGTAAACTGACTCGATACTTGGTCACCAACGACGGGTATTTGGTTTAGATACTGCCAGAAAGTAGTCGGCGACTATGATTTGGATACGAAGGTTTACGGTTGCTGGACGAACCAAGAATCCCCATCCGCCATGCGGTGGGGAGTGTCAATCCAGCTAAAGTGAATATTATCACCGTTGAAACTCAATTACTTCCTGGTTAAGAGTGTGGTCTCAACTAGACCATTTATCACCACAAGGCTTAAGTTTCAAGACTATTTTTAAAAAAAATTCGAGACATGGGACAAACTATTACTCAAGTAGATGCATTTAGCAACACACCTTTTGCAGGTAACCCGGCTGCCGTCTGCATTTTACCTACTCCCCAGTCTGAGGACTGGATGCAAAAGGTGGCGCAAGAGATGAATTTATCTGAGACTGCGTTTTTGGTGAGGCAGGAAGATGGTTTTGCGCTGCGCTGGTTTACGCCTACAACAGAAGTGCCATTATGTGGTCATGCTACCCTAGCTAGCGCTCATGTTCTTTGGTCACAGGGGCATCTTTTGCCAGATGAGGTGGCTCGTTTCCACACCAAGAGCGGAGTGCTGATTGCTAAAAAGCATGGAAATTGGATTGAACTCGATTTTCCTGTAAATTATTCAGAAGAAATAGCCGCTCCTCCTGAACTCGGTGAAGCTTTGGGTGTTCCAATCAGAACGGTGATGAAAAATTCCTTGGGTTATCTGGTGGAGGTCGAGTCTGAAGATTTAGTGCGACAAATGCAGCCGAACTTCCAGCTACTCAAAGCGTTACCCCTTGCCAAGGTTATTGTTACTAGTTTAACACACGAAGACTCAGAATACGATTTTGTTTCTCGCTTTTTTGCACCGGGAGTGGGAATTAATGAAGACCCAGTGACTGGGGCTGCTCACTGTTGTCTGGCTCCGTTTTGGCGCGATCGCCTTGGCAAAGATGAGTTTTTAGCATATCAAGCGTCTAGTCGGGGCGGTGTCTTGAAGGTGCGTTATGAGGGCGGTTCTCGTGTCTATATAAGTGGACAAGCAGTTACCGTTCTGCGTGGAGAATTAATTTGAAAATGCAATTCGTCACTCCCTGTCTCAAACCTAGTTTAGATTCTGTGAAAATCCCTGTCAGGTTATACACTGCTTAAGGAAACCTTTTTTTGTATACGAGTTTGTAAATCTGCCAAAAGTGTTTCTCCACTGCGTCGGGCTTCCCAAGGACCAGAGTCCCAAAGTTTAAGACTCCACTGTCCTTGCATATAATCTTCATTTTCTGAGATTGTGCCGACGTAGGTAATTGGATCAGGTGAAGTTGTGAAGTAGCGCTTGATAAAGCTGATACGACGCCCAACTACCTCACCGGCAAGCTGGGCTTCTCCCAAATTGCTGTCATCCAAAATCCTACCAGTCAATGTGTTACCACTTTGAATCAATGTCACTTCAAAACGGGTAGGAATTCCTTGTTGCCAGTAAGTTCCAAGCCAAGTGCCATTTACATCAGCCATAGGGAGTATTTCGTAACTTCAATCAAGATTTATGCTTAAACTACGAGTAATAAATATATGTTGGTCAAAGTTTTCGCATATTTCTACTGACGGGGTCAAAACCTCTAGAAAAACGCGTACTATCGTCGTACCAAGCCCCACTCAAATTTGCTCCATAGAGCTTAGCAAAGTTTAGCTTCGCTCCCCTAAGATTAGCTTCATGCAAGTTGGCACCGCTTAAGTTAGCTCGTGTCAAGTTGACACCAGCTAAGTTAGCAGCCCCAAGGTTTGCTCCCCACAGTTTAGCTTTAGCTAGGTTTGCTCCGCTTAAATCCGCTGCAAATAAATTGACTCCAGCGAGCATTGCTTGAATTAACTTGGCTCTAACAAGCTTCACTGCTGGAAAATCTCTCTCTCCTGCTACATAACGCTGCTTCAGTTCATTTGCATCCATGCTTGGTTCACCTTGCTCAGCAAACTGGAAGCTATCTGCTCCCATTCCTGGTCTAATTCTACTTTTGACTCTGACTGACCGCTACGTCTATACCAATAACGAGCATTGATCAAATCACCCTCTTTGCGGTGCAAGTAGGCGTGAACCCAAGCACTATCAGCATCGTTAGCGTCTTCTTGTACTATTTCGTGTGCAGTATCCCACTCACCTTTTTTATCATACCAAAGGCCCTGCAACGCTTTTGGCAGTGACTCAAGACATTTTGGATTTTTTTCTATAAATTGCTTGAATGTTACCGCAGTCATCATACATTTACCTAGAAAATATCAAGCCTCTATTTCTAGGATACAAATTCTAGGCTACAAATAAGTTCTGACTTATGAAAGAATTTTCATACATAGCACAGTAGCTATCTACCCTCTTAAGTAGATGTTCCCTAGCAAAGCTAGGGAACCAGACAAGTAGCTTATGTGTGAGCAACAATATCTAGCTTGAGTACTACAACTCTATTAGACTTGAGTGACATTTTCCTGATTTAATTGCTGCTCGACACTACTGATCGCAGCGTTTAGACCAGCGAGTCTAGTGTCTAGATCATCTCGCATAGTTTTGAGGAATTTCAGCTTACGCTCTAAGCGAGTTTTGCGAGACACGGGTTCGCTACCGTAGCAGTTGTTGTCCCAAAAAGGAAAAGGAAACGGAAACATAGTTTGCTTTTATAGAAACGACCTTATTTAAATTGTCGCTAAATCCTAAGCGAGATAACGGATAAGAGAGTGGGGGATAACCGACTATCGTGAGTGGGGGTTGAGCTTCCAGTAGAGTTGGATTAGTTATGTAGCCATATTATTAACAGTTTGTCTACTGTTAATAATACGCGAATTTTGTTAATTCAAGTACAAAAAAAGCTCTTTTAGCACTTATTTTTCTGGCTTTACTCAGGTGAACTATTTGATTTCATTCTTTAGATAGAAGCTTTATGAAACCGAGGCATTATAAAAAGTTATTGTACTTCGTGCGGTGAAGAGCTTATTGCTCTGTACTGGCAAGGAAAAACTACCAAACTTGAAAGCGTAAATCAGTTGCTAGTACTAACAGCTTGTATTCTTTTATCAAAGACTTCGATTTGATTTCGCCAATGTGTTGTCGGTATTCCAGACTCAAATTCTCAAAGGAAGAACAAAATCTAAGAAAATTATAAAACTTAAGTTTTTTTTATAAAATGTGATAATTTGAGAATATAGGTCAAAATACGGTGATCATTCGATAGCTATCAACCCTGCGAGACATTAGGATCTTTCTGCAAAAAGTAGAAGTCTAACATATGTCAGCCAATTTTGCTGAAAAGTGAGCTAATTGAATTAAAGTTCCTTACTAAAGTATGCTCAAAACCTTTTAAGACGGAGGGTTCTTTATTTTTTCTAGTTTTTTAGCCTCCAGTCTTCTTGTCCATTGGGCACTTTGCTTATGGATAGTGGTGTAGTTCTTGGGTGTACTGAGGTAAATACTGTCTTGCGAATAGTCTCCCATTTTTTTTGGGGGATATTGTCAACATTGTAGGTCAAAAATAATGAGTACCATCCAAGCAAAGTTTGAAGCTACTGAAACTGCTTTTCATGTAGAGGCTTACGAAAAAATTGAGTACAGCCTCATCTATGTTGATGGGGTTTTTGCAATCGAAAATCCACAACTGGCAGAAACCTATAAAAAATTTGGACGCTGCTTGGTTGTTGTAGATGCTAATGTTAATAAGCATTGCGGCAGTCAAATCGAGCAGTATTTCAAATATTACGACATTGACCTGACGGTTTTTCCGATCACGATTACTGAGCCAAACAAGACTATTGAGTCTTTTGAGAAGGTCATTGATGCGTTGGCCGAATTCAAGCTGGTTCGCAAGGAACCAGTGTTAGTAGTTGGTGGTGGACTGATTACAGATGTTGCAGGTTTTGCCTGTTCTGCTTACCAGCGCAGTAGCAACTACATTCGCATTCCTACCACTCTCATTGGTTTGATTGATGCGAGTGTTGCTATCAAAGTAGCAGTGAACCACAAGAAGCTGAAAAATCGCCTTGGTGCTTATCACGCTTCGCAAAAGGTTTTCCTGGATTTCTCGTTTTTGGGTACTTTGCCAACAGCGCAAGTCCGCAATGGAATGTCAGAACTTGTGAAAATTGCAGTGGTTAACAACAAAGAGGTTTTTGATTTGTTGGATAAGCATGGGGAAGAACTGCTTTCCACACACTTTGGCAACATTAACGCAACACCAGAAATCAAAGAAGTGGCGCATCGGGTCACTTACGAGTCTATTAAAAGTATGCTCGAGTTGGAGGTTCCTAACCTACACGAGTTAGACCTAGACCGTGTTATTGCTTTTGGTCATACTTGGAGTCCGACTCTAGAACTTGCACCTCGTGTGCCTATTTTCCACGGTCATGCAGTCAATATTGACATGGCTTTTTCTGTCACCCTTGCAGCACGACGAGGCTATATTACCAAAGAAGATCGCGATCGCATTCTCAGTCTGATGAGCCGTATCGGTCTTGCTCTGGATCATCCCCTCTTAGACGAAGAGCTTGCATGGCGTGGAAGCGAATCCATCACCTGCACACGAGGCGGTCTGCTACGAGCCGCTATGCCTAGACCAATTGGCGATTGCTTCTTTGTCAATGATTTAACTCGTGAGGAACTGGCTGCAGCGTTATCAGAGCATAAGCATCTGTGCGAAAGCTACCCTCGTGGTGGCGATGGCGTAGAACTCTACCCAGATGCTTACAACCCAGAACTTGTTGGGAGTGAAGCCTAATGTCGCAAGTTGTCGAAAAGCCAACCGCTAGACCTGTTACACCATTGGGGATTTTAGCTAAGCAGCTAGAAACCATTTTGCAGACACTTGATAAGATGTCTGCTGATGAGCTACAAGCTAACCTCAATCAAGCATGGCTTTTGGCAGCAGGTTTAGATCCCTATTTAGAAGAATGTACCACCCGTGAATCACCAGCCTTAGCAGCGCTAGCTCAAAAAACGGCTCAGGAAGCTTGGAATCAAAGGTTCCACGAGGGAGCGACAGTACGAGAACTAGAACAGGAAATGCTTTCTGGACATGTGGAAGGGCAAACGCTCAAGATGTTTACCCACATGATCAAAGCTAAGAAAGTGTTGGAAGTTGGTATGTTCACTGGCTATTCTGCATTGGCGATCGCAGAAGCTTTACCGTCTGATGGAGAACTGGTCGCTTGTGAAGTTGACCCTTACACCGCAGAGTTCGCGCAAGCTGCTTTCCGGGAGTCTCCCCACGGTGGAAAAATTCGCGTCGAAGTGGGTCCAGCACTCTCAACTTTGCAGAAACTGGCAGATGCAGGGCAGTCATTTGATTTTGTGTTTATTGACGCAGATAAACGCGAGTATGTCAAGTACTTCCAAACTTTGTTGGAGACAGATTTGCTCGTTCCTGGAGGGTTTATCTGTGTAGACAACACTCTACTTCAAGGGCAAGTCTATCTTCCAGAAGAAAATCGCACTCCCAACGGTGAGGCTATTGCTCAGTTTAACCAGGTTGTCGCCGCCGATTCGCGTGTGGAACAGGTATTGTTGCCACTGCGAGATGGCTTGACGATTATTCGACGCTTACCGTAATTGTCATCCATTGAGCCTGCACTCTTGTTGTGTACACAGAACTCAGAATTGCAAATCACGAAAACCGCACTTATACTGTTCCCTTTTAGTTAGTTCTTAGCTGTAGTGAGTTCTGAGTTCTGAGTTCTTCAATGACTCTGGTTTCTTACCTCCTTCTCTTATAGCCATGATAGGTGAAGGAGGAAATTTAAAATTTATATATTATTATTTTGTTCGCGCAGCCTCGTGCCCGTAGGGCATATTTGTGATATTCGCGAATGCGTGAATGTTTTATAAATGTAGAGTTATGGCTACTTAGCAGACAATTTCATACAGTTGAATTTGTACTCTTGCAATTTTTCTCAATTGCGAAACTATGAATTATAAATCACGATTTATGAGGCACGATCTCTTCCCTTATAATCTAATACAGAAGCAACATCATCAAGTTCTTTTGTGGCACAAGTAAAAGCTTTATTCCAGAACCTTGCGACCTTGACAATACTTTTTTTAGTGTTGCCCATTAACGCTGCTATAGTTCTGGCATCTCTATTTTGGAATCGCTTAAGGCGTCTTGTTCGTCCTCAGACAGTTGTCGCTGCAAACCGCAAAAATATCTTGATTAGCGGTGCCAAAATGACGAAGGCGTTACAGCTTGCCCGTTGTTTTCACGCTGCGGGACATAGAGTTATTTTAATAGAAACCCACAAATACTGGTTATCGGGACATCGGTTTTCTGATGCAGTTTCTCGCTTTTATACAACTCCTATCCCACAGTATGACCCAGAAGCTTATATCCAAGCTTTACTAGACATTGTTAAGAAAGAAAACATTGATGTCTATGTTCCTGTCACGAGTCCAGTTGCGAGTTACTATGAGTCTTTAGCAAAGCCTGCACTCTCACACTACTGCGAAGTTTTTCACTTTGACGCTGATGTCACCCAAATGCAGGATGATAAGTTTGCTTTCAGTGAAAAAGCAAGAGCGTTTGGCTTATCGGTTCCCAAGTCCTTCAAAATCACCAACCCTGAACAAGTTCTGAATTTTGATTTTTCTGGGGAAACTCGCAAATATATTCTCAAAAGCATTCCTTACGACTCAGTATGGCGCTTAGATTTAACTAAGCTACCTTGCGATACCCCTGAGGAAACAGCAGCATTTGTCAGGAGTTTGCCAATCAGTCCAGAAAAACCCTGGATTATGCAAGAGTTTATTCCTGGCAAGGAATTTTGCACTCACAGCACAGTCAAAAATGGAGAATTACGGTTGCACTGCTGTGCAGAATCTTCAGCTTTTCAAGTCAATTACGAAAATGTAGAAAACCCGAAAATTCTAGAATGGGTAAGGCATTTTGTTGGAAAACTGGGAATTACTGGACAAGTTTCCTTTGATTTTATCCAAGCTCAAGACGGGACAGTTTACGCTATTGAATGTAATCCCCGAGCGCATTCGGCAATTACAATGTTTTACAACCACCCACAAGTGGCAGATGCTTATTTGAGTGAAGAACCCTTCACTCAACCTCTCCAACCACTGCCAAACAGTAAGCCGACATACTGGACATATCACGAACTATGGCGACTGACTGGTATTCGTTCCTTTGCCCAATTGCGAACTTGGATACGCAATTTTTTAAGAGGTACTGATGCCGTTTACAAACTGGATGATCCACTGCCGTTTCTGATGCTACACCACTGGCAAATTCCCTTGCTTTTGTTCAAAAATCTGCGGCAACTCAAAGGTTGGACAAAGATTGATTTTAATATTGGTAAACTTGTGGAATTAGGTGGCGATTGAATTAAGGCAAGAAAGTTGTTAATGTAACAGCTGTTAATTATACAAGATTCCATAAGTGAGATTTTAAGAGGTTTTTTTCTCTGTTAAGAGCTTTAAGAAGAATCCTTACAAACGGTCTAATCCGAAATTCGGTCATCAAGTGCTACTCCTGAAAATGAAATAGCCTTAGATTGTTTCACTTGTCACTAATTATGGTATGTATATTCTTTAGAGGTTTTTCTGAAGGTAACTTAAATACAAGCGTGTTTTAACAAAAAACTTTGTTCATATAATTGATCAGCGCAATACATCAAAAACTTGTCACTATTGTAGTCAGAGGCAAGATACGTCACTTGACAAATGTACTTGTTTCTGTAGGGTTGGCATTGTTATCGACTGGGATGTTAATGATATCTAGTCGTAATATCTTACTGCGGTTCATGGCGCGGCTCGTACCACACAAACTAGTTTCAGTTTGCAGTGTATTTGGAGTTATCCAAGAAATCAACACGTTTATACATGTTTATAAAAGCAGGTGAGTCAGAGAATTTTAGCTTGGTAATTTTGGACTGGACTAAATAAAAAATAATTGGCGTCTACTATTTTACACGGAGAAATAGAACTTGTTAGGAACTACTTCAGCATCCAAGAAGCTTGCTCAAATGGTCTATGGTTACTGGCAAAGCCAGTGCCTTTATATAGCAACAAACTTAGGTATACCTAACCTCTTACAGTCGGAATCAATGACTGTAGAAGCAATAGCAAAAGCAACCTCTACGAAAGTAGAAACTCTTTATGTTCTTCTCCGTGCTTTAGCTCATTTAGGGGTGTTCGTAGAAAAGCCCGGACGTGTATTTGCAGCAACAGAACTCTCCCAACTGCTGATTACAAATGCAGGACCTTCTGTTGGACATTTCCTGATGCATATTACAGAACCCAGTATGTGGGATGCTTGGAGGGAATTAGGAGACTCATTGAAAACAGGGGAAGTCGCTTTTGAGAGGGCACATGGCAAGAAATTCTACGAATTCTTCATGACGGAAAACCCCGATAGCAGAAATCTGTTCAATAATGCCATGAGCTTTTTAACGAATCAAGCAATTGATTCGTTGTTTGAGGTGTATGATTTCGGTCAATTTGATACAGTTATGGACGTTGGAGGCAATCAAGGCGCACTGATTGCCTATATTGTCAAAAAATTTGGCTGTAAAGGTATATTGTTTGATTTACCGCATGAGGTTGAGACAGCACCAGATTACCTATCAAAGCAGGGACTCGACGAAAATCAAGTGAAAGTCATTGGTGGTAATGCCTTGGAGGAGATACCAAAGGGTGCAGATGCGATCGTGATGAAGTATTTTCTTTCCGTATTCAGTTCGCAAGACACAATCAAAGTACTAACTGGGTGTAAAAAAGCTCTCCCAAAAGAAGGTAAAGTTATACTTCTACAGACACTTGTTCCACCTCGTGGTGCGCCAGTAGAATATCCAGACGGCACTATCCCAGCCCTTGCCGCAGTTCAGATGATGGTGACAAATCCTGGAGGTTACTGGCGCACGGAACAAGAATATAAGGAGTTGTTTGAAACAAGTGGCTTTCAACTCGAAAAAGTCATTTACACGGGAACTAGCCTGACGGTGATGGAATTTAGTACGCTGTCTTGAGCCTCGGGCAAATACAAACAAAGTTTTACATCCACCGCAAAAATTATGGATATGTCTTTTGGCTTGCTACAAGACATATCCTGGCATGATTTGAATTTTGTGCGATGCTTTATGATAACAATTCTCTCAAATCACTTTATACCTAGTTAAGTATTTATATTTATATATTTTTTGTGAACGTAGTTTTTTGACATAACAGCTACATGTGAGGATAATTAGTATACATGTATTACTTGAGTTGACTAAGGAAGGCAACAAAGTAGTCAGAAAGATAAGTACACCTAGTCATGTTATTGGAAAATATTGATGCTCAAAGCTAAACTGAAATTCCCATACGAACAGTTATTAGCAACACCAACTACCGCAGCAGTTGCTTCATTGGTAGTCAGCTTAGTAGCCTTATCTTTCTCACCAATTCTGATCCGCTTGAGTGAAAGCGAACTCGGTCCAAATGCTACAATCTTTAATCGCTTTTGGATCTCTACTGTCGCCTTTGTGCTGTGGAATGGATTCGCAGCCGCGCGGCGGCGACTATCTAATGGCCAACCAGAAAAACTACAACTTTACCCAATCCGGCTAGTTTTGCTCTTACTTGCTGGTGGGATTGTAATTTTTGCTACTCTTGCTCTGTGGGCTTTGTCACTAACTCAGACCAACGTCGCTAACGCTACGCTCATGCACTATTTGGCTCCACTGTTCACCGTCTTAGGAGGATGGCTGATTTTTGGGAAGCGCTTTGATGGTAAATTTCTTATCGGTATGTTTGTAGCTATTTTCGGTGCTGGTATTATAGTATACAATGATATCTCGTTGACGAGTGACAAACTCCAAGGAGATCTAATGGCATTACTATCAGCTGTGTTTCTTGGTTTTTATCCACTCATCGTCGAACAACTACGAAGTCAATTGAGTACGACAATAATCATGACGTGGTGTTCTGCGATCGGCTCGGTGTTACTTTTGCCTATCGCTCTACTCACTGAAGATAGGCTTTTCCCCTATTCGTTGGGTGGGTGGCTTTACGCGATTTTGCTAGCCCTCATATGCCAAATACTAGGCTTGGGACTTTATGCCTATAGCCTCAACAAGTTATCTTCAGGATTTGTCTCCTTATGCGATCTGTTTGTTCCCGTCTTTAGCTCCCTAGAAGCTTGGGTTATCTTTTCGGAAGGCCTCAACTGGTCTACATTGATAAGTTTTGTTGTGATTGTTTCAGGGGTATATCTAACTTCATCTAGCGAATTTGCTATCAAAGAAGAGGTAGAATCAGCTATGTAGAGAGATTGCAGAATGGGGGAAGAGAAAGGTTATTGGTCGATAGTTAAGTATATCATTTTTTCACTCTATGAATACTATCTATAATCTCCCAATTTCAATTTCTTCAGATATGAGATTACGGTTTTTGCAGGATGATGAGAAAACTGTTGCCAGTACTGAAAAAGAACTACCTCTAGTTATTGAGCCAGTCAAAGAAAAATCCTTTGCAGTTCTCAAAGCATTGCTCAAGGAAAGTGCGCAGTGGTTCAATAAACAACTAGATACATACGGAGCGATTTTGTTTCGGGGATTTGAGGTTGAGGGTGCAGAGCAATTTCAAAAAGCCCTAGAGCTATTGAATATCGAAGTGGAGTCAGTTTATCATTTTGGCAGCGCTCATCGTGTACGAATAACTGAGAAAGTCTTCACCTCTTCTGAAGCTCCACCAGATGTGATTATAGCTCCTCACAATGAACTCAATATGGTGCCGGTGCGACCAGGCGTACTTGCTTTCTTTTGTCAAGTTCAGCCCGACTTGTATGGGGAGACTCCCATCATCAATACAGAAAAGCTATTTTATGACTTATCTCCCAGCTTACAGCACAAAATTGGAAACTTTCCTCAGCAGTTTGTGCGATATGTTCCCAACCATCTATTAGAAATGGTCTTCGAGGATCTCTCGCCAGAGGAGATTACCAAACTTCTCCAGGAACAAGGATTTGATTTTAACTGGGAAGAGGATGGCTCTATTTCTTTTGAATGTTCTTATATTCCCTTATTCAGTCACCCAAGAACGAGTAGACTCTGCTTTGGCCTTAGTATTGTTGATTGTTTAGTTAGTAGAGAATGGTATCGAAATATTGGGCAACGGTATTCATTTAAACAAAGGCTCTATTACAACTTGCTGCCAGCCAAATTGTACAAAAATATTCAACAAAGAGCAACAACAACAGCAACTGTTGTTGATGGTTCCCAAAAACGAACCAGTACCTTGAACGCATATTTTTTGAACAAAGATGGTCAAAGCACCAATATGACGGAAGCAGAAGCGAAAGAGTTGGGGCAAGCTGAATGGAAAAATGCAGTCATATTTCAGTGGAAGCAAGGCGATATTCTCGTAATCGATAACCTACAAGTTGCTCATAGTAGACTCAATACTAAACTGAAGCGAAAAATACTGACTGCTTTTGGGAATATGTGCAACATTCGCGATATGAAACCAGCTTTATTAACGACTTTTTCAAATATATAAACATAATAAAGAATCGTTGGATTTGCAGCTACCCATGAATCAATCATTGAATATGAAAGCCTCATTTCCTCTTTCGGAAGTTCAGCATAAAATTTGGTTTAGCCATCATTTCATGCCAGAAGAGCTAAACGATAAAGTTTGTTTTGCTTTCAAAATTAATTCACCTGTCAGTATTTCTGATCTCAAAAAAACATTTCAAGCAATAATTGACCGTCACGATATCTTGCGCACGACTTATCATGAGTCGGAAAAGAAAATTTTTCAAGAAATACATGATAACGTTGAAGCTAATTTAGAGGAGATAGACGCTTCAAGTTGGGATTTTCATGAGTTAACTAACTCTTTACTACAGTCCGCTAAACATCCATTTAATTTAGAGAAAGCTCCGATGATTCGGCTAAGCTTGTTTAGTCGTTCTGCTACGGAGCATATTCTTTTGCTAATCGTTCATAGTTTGGCAAGTGATTGGGCTTCTTTATTACTACTGGTAGATGATTTTCTGCAACTCTATTTATCAAAAAATAATTTTTTAGATTCAAACAAGAATATTAAGACTTTAGAGTCTTCACAATATTTCTATAAAGAATATGTAAAAAAACAAGTTAATCTACTAGAAAGTTCCGAAGGAAAAAGACTTAAAGATTATTGGGAAAAACAGTTTTCTGGAGAATTACCTTTACTAGAGTTACCGACTAGATTACCTCAAGAGCCTCTAAAAAATAACAATGGATCATTCTATAGTTTTGTCATAAACAACAGACTAACTGGATTACTAAAAAAACTGGCAAATGATGAAAATGTCAGCCAAGAAAACCTTCTTTTGACAGCATTTAAAATTCTGCTTTACCGTTATACAAGTGAAAAAGATGTTCTTGTTGGTTTGGTAGTAAATCAGCAAGATAGACCAGAATTTGAAAGAGTTGTTGGCAACTTTACTAACGTAGTTATTTCACGGGATTTGATTTGGGAAAGTCTTTCATTTAAGAAGTTTCTCCATCAACTCAGTCATACTGTTTCAGAAATAAAGGAATATCAAGATTATCCGTTTGCTTTATTGGTAAGACAACTACAGTCAAAGTCTAATTCAAGTCATTCACCTATTTGTCAAGCTTCATTTACTTACCGGAATGTAGAAACTCTAGAAAATATATCAAAGTTATTCGAGGCCGTAGCTAAGAAACAGCCGACAAATTGTGGCGATCTAGAACTAGAATACTGGGAACTACCCCAGCAAAAAGTAGAATTTGATTTAAGCTTGGAAGTGATTCAGCTTTCGGAATCTAGTTTAGGCTACTTTAAGTACAACAGCAATCTGTTAGATGAAGCGACAATCGCTCATCTAAGCGAACATTTCCAGAATTTATTAGAAAGTATTGTATCAAATCCAGAACAGCCAGTAGCTCAGTTACCATTGCTGAGTCAGAAGGAACAACAGAAAATACTGGTTGAGTGGAATGCGACTGAGACTGATTATGACTTGAGTGTATGTCTCCACCAATTAATAGAAGCACAGGTAGAGCGAAACAGTGATGCGATTGCAGTCTCTTTTCTAGAAGAACAGCTTACTTATGGTGAACTCAACAGAAAAGCAAATCAACTCGCACACTACTTACAAACACTGGGAGTTAAACCAGAGGTTTTAGTAGGTATCTGCGTTGAGCGTTCTTTAGAGATGCTGGTGGGACTTTTGGGTATCTTGAAAGCTGGTGCAGCTTACTTACCTTTAGACCCAGGTTTTCCACAAGAACGCTTGGAATTAATCTTATCTGATTCTCAGGTGCCAGTGTTGCTGACTGATAATAAAAAATTATTTGCTGATGATGAACATAGGAAAGTCATCTGTTTACGTACAGAGAAGGAAAAGATTGCGAGTCATAGCAAAGATAATCCTACACCATGTGCAACTGCTAAAAATCTGGCTTATGTTATCTATACCTCAGGTTCAACTGGTAAGCCTAAGGGAGTAGAAATTCCTCACGGTGCTGTGGTCAATTTCTTAAAATCTATGCAGCATGAACCTGGAATTGCAGAGTCAGATGTCCTTTTGGCAGTGACTACAATATCATTTGATATTGCCGCCCTGGAGCTGTATCTGCCTTTAATTACGGGTGCTAAGTTGGTATTAGCAAGTCGAGAAGTCGCTAGCGATGGCAGGCGACTCACAGAACTAATTCATACTTCTGGTGCTACGATTATGCAAGCCACGCCAGCGAGTTGGCGGATGTTGCTTGCGGCTGGATGGACTAGTTCTCCTCAATTGAAAATTCTCTGCGGTGGCGAAGGCTTAACTAGTGACTTGGCAAAGCATTTATTAGAAAAAGGTGATACTGTATGGAATTTGTATGGACCGACTGAAACGACTATTTGGTCAACTGTCTGTCAAGTAGAAGCTACGAAACTATCTCATGCTTTAGTCTCCATCGGTCGTCCGATCGCCAACACACAAACTTACATATTGGATTCCCATCTTCAACCAGTTCCCATCGGAGTTTTGGGCGAATTGTATATAGGTGGTGCTGGGGTTGCACGCGGTTACTTCAATCGTCCTGAACTAACTGCTGAACGCTTTATTGCTAATCCTTTCTCGCAAGGTTCCTGTTTTTACAGGACAGGAGATTTAGCTCGTTACCTGGATGATGGCAATATTGAATACGTTAGTCGAATAGACAATCAAGTAAAAATTCGAGGTTTTCGGATCGAACTTGGGGATATAGAAAACGCTTTATCTGCTCATCCACAAGTGCGAGAAACAGTTGTCATTACCCGTAGTGATCAACCAGGAGAAAAACAAATAGTAGCTTATATTACTACTAAACAGGAAGAACCAACTCCAGACACCCTGCGCGATTTCCTCAAACAGAAGTTACCAGATTACATGGTGCCAATAGCTTTTGTAATCTTAGAAGCATTACCCTTAACTCCTAGTGGAAAAGTCAACCGTCGCGCTTTGCCAAAGCCAACACTTTCTAGCTTCAGCCAACACAATGAATTTGTCGCACCGCGCAATGATACCGAAGGGAAACTGGCAAAAATCTGGTCAGAAATTTTAAACATTCAGCCAATAGGTGTTAAAGATAACTTCTTTGAAATCGGTGGAAATTCTCTTTCAGCAATCTACTTAATAGCTTCAATTGGGCAGCACTTTGGTAAGGAATTACCCTTATCAGCAGTCCTCACCAATCCCACCATTGAAAAGTTTGCAAATCTTCTTGATACCAGTTCCAATACTTTTGAAAACTCCCTCCTAGTTCCCATCCAGCCAAAAGGTAACAAGCCAGCCTTTTTCTGCGTACATCCTGCAGGTGGTCATGTTATGTGTTACTTCAAATTGGCGCATTCTCTCAGTGACGAGCAACCGTTTTATGGCTTGCAAGCGCAAGGGTTTCATGGGGAAGAAGAACCACTCACACGAGTCGAGGATATGGCAAGCTTGTATATCCAAGCAATTAGGAAGTTTCAGCCCAATGATCCTTATTCTATTGGTGGTTGGTCATTTGGGGGAGTTGTAGCGTATGAAATGGCACAACAATTACACAAACAGGGACAGGAAGTCTCTTTAGTAATACTTGATTCTTATGTTCCAATTCTCTTGGATAAAAACAAGAAAATTGACGCCCCCTATTTGGTTGGTGTTCTTTCCAGATATTTTGGCGGAATAGCAGGGCAAGATAATCTGGTAACACCTGATGAAATTAAGCACTTGAGTATTAACGAACAAATCAACTATATCCTTGACAAGGCAATAGAAGTTAAGATATTACCGCCATCAAATCAAAGCCAACAAAACCGACGCATTCTTGATGTATTAGTAGGAACGCTAAAAGCAACTTATTCTTATCTGCCACAGCCATATCCAGGAAAAGTCACTGTTTTGAGAGCCAAAGAAAAGCATATCATGGCTTCCGATCCAACTCTGGTGTGGGTGGAATTATTCTCTATCATGGATGCAGAAGATATAAAAATCATTGATGTTTCTGGTAATCACTACACATGTATTTTGGAACCTCATTTACAAGTCTTAGCAGAACGCTTGAAATCATCTCTGGCAGAATTTTAGTCAGAAGGTAGTTTTTGATTGGGGCTGGGCACAATCAAAAAAACTAAGAATTCAGTCCCCAGAATGGACTGCGCCCTTGCACTCTTTCCTGAAGGCTTTGATCTTTATGAAAGATGGTAGTGAGAGCATCTTACTTCCTACTTTATTACTGAAGCGGGCTGTCCGAGCGCACTACAAACAAAATACATTTACACATTTGGGATACTCCCGTTTTTTATGAGAATAGCATATATAGTTTTGGCACATAAATATCCAGAACAATTAGTACGTCTTATTTCTAAACTAAACACAGATGACGTTTCATTTTTTATACATATAGATCAAAAAACAGAGCAGAAAATTTATCATCAGATAGTGACTCAACTCAAGGATTTTCCAAATGTCTCTTTCATAAAGAGATACCATTTAGGATGGGGAGGTTTTGATATTATCAGAGCTAGTCTTGAAGGAATAAAATCAATAGTTGAAACGGGTAAGTACTTCGATTATGTTATATATTTCTCAGGTCAAGACTATTTGATCAAGTCAAATGAACAGATTAAAAAGTTTTTCCAAGAAAATAATGGTAAAGAATTTATAGAGTATTTTCCATTACCTTGTAGTATATGGTACAAGGGAGGCTTAACAAGATTAGAATCTTGGTATATTCGTTGGAAAGATAAGGAGTTTTTTATTCCGCAAAAGCGTGAGTTTAAATCTCCTATTAACTCTTTGTTATATTCATTGTTGATTTTGCTTTTACCGAAAAGACCTAAATTGCCTGAAGGATTTGCTCTTTATGGAGGTTCAGCATTTTGGTGCTTAACAGGAGAATCTACAAAATGGATAAATAATTTTGTTAAGCAAAACCCCAAGTTTGTTAATAGTTTTAATTACACTTATTGTCCAGATGAATTGTTTTACCAGATTTTAATTGCAAATTCCCCTTTTAAGGAAAAAATTATTAACACTAGCTTGACCTATCTAGAGTGGCCGAAGGATGATTCCCTTCACCCCAAAATTTTAGAAAAAAAGGATTTTGAGAAAATTAGGGAATCAGAAAAATTATTTGCTAGGAAGTTTGATCTGACTATAGATGCAAATATATTAGACATGATTGATAAAAGAATATTAAGCGAATCTGAAAAAATCAAATAAATTTGTAATTCTGGTCGCATCAGGATAAATGATTAATGTTCCCGAGCAACATGAGACATTTGTTCTAGAAGCCCCATATCCAAATTTTAGGAAAAGAGTTTTCATGCTTTTAGAAGCGGGTGAAAAATAGTGCGAATGCTATATTAAAGGCAAAGCTATGTGCTGACGTTTTGAGGAAAAGGCAATGACGACAACACTATCTGCGCCTCATTCTATTGAGTCCTTGCTAGGCAAAGAAGCAGAAGACTTGCTCACCTATAAGGCAAAAGTTTCTAAGGATTTACTACATTTGCCAGGACCAGATTTTGTGGATCGAGTTTGGTTGAACAGCGATCGCAACCCCCAAGTCCTGCGTAATCTTCAAACACTATACTCAACCGGACGGCTGGCAAATACTGGCTACCTCTCTATTCTGCCAGTAGATCAGGGGATTGAACACTCAGCCGGTGCGTCATTTGCACCCAATCCCATCTACTTTGATCCAGAAAATATTCTTAAGCTGGCAATAGCAGCAGGTTGCAACGCTGTTGCGACAACTTTGGGAGTTTTAGGTTCAGTTTCACGCAAATATGCTCACAAAATTCCCTTTATAGTCAAAATCAACCACAACGAACTGCTAACTTTCCCCAATCAATCTGACCAAGTTTTGTTTGCTTCAGTTGAACAAGCTTGGAATTTGGGTGCAGTTGCTGTGGGTGCGACTATTTATTTTGGATCGGAAAACTCCACTCGCCAAATTCAGGAAATTAGCCAAGCCTTCAAACGCGCCCATGATTTGGGGATGGTGACGATTCTTTGGTGCTATTTGCGGAACAACGCTTTTAAAGAAGACAAAGATTATCACCTTGCAGCTGATCTGACAGGACAAGCGAATCATCTGGGTGTGACAATTGAAGCTGACATTATTAAACAAAAGTTGCCTGAAAATAACAACGGGTACGGAGCAGTAGCCAAGGCGACTGGTAAGAGTTACGGTAAAACCAATGAGCGGGTTTACACAGATTTGACAACCGACCACCCAATCGATTTAACTCGTTATCAGGTACTCAACTGTTATTGTGGACGTGCAGGACTGATTAACTCTGGTGGCGCGTCTGGAAAAAATGACTTTGCAGAAGCTGTTCGGACTGCGGTAATAAATAAACGCGCTGGTGGAACAGGATTAATTTCTGGGCGCAAAACATTTCAACGTCCGTTTGACGAAGGAGTGAAATTGTTTAACGCGATTCAGGATGTTTATTTGTCTGATGCGGTGGCGATTGCCTAGGGCAGAGCTACGCTTAACGCCTAGGGCAGAATTACGCTTAACGCTTAAACGACTCTCAGACGAACGTGTCCGCCTGCGATTCAAATCGCAGGCTAATAGCCAAAGTCCTCTCAAGAGGACTAAATGCTTTAGGTGTAAAATATGCGGGTAGCGTGTAGTTTCTCAAAAATTTGCTCGTAACAAAGCGCAGCGTGGAGATCGATGACTAAGCAATTGAGAATGTGAAATGTAAAAAACTTGACAAGCATAGATGATACATTCTATGTTTGAGGGAGTGTGTTGAAACTCATCGACACCACTCCCCCGATCCTTGAAAACCTCATAATTCCGTTGAGTGGTGTCGATTGCTCTTGTAGTAAGGGTTTCAGCCTACAAGATGAGGATTTTATTGCAAATCATCTTGCCCTTATTGACAATTAAAAAAGTGGTGTCGATTTGGCGTCTGAAATCCGCTCCCACTAAGGCTCCCTGAGCGAACTCTTTCCATTACCTCTTCCCCTAACGGGGATGGAAACAAACCAGCAAATGCTCTTTGGTAAGCTTTTGCGATTTCCTTTGCATAACCTCTTCCCCTAACGGGGATGAAATACTAAATCTTTGTACCAAATTCCGAATTATTGAATGAGCGAGAAAATTTTCGATGGGAAAACTAAATCTGAGGCTTAAACACCTTGCGATTTCTAGTTCCTACAGTTAGTTGCTCAAGAATTCCCAAGTCATCCCCCACACTTGATAATGCCGCTTAAGTTGGCAGGGATGCTGGGATTTTTCTATTTGTGGGGGTTGGTGGTTGAGTAGAAACTTACGTAGATAATAAAGTAAAAAAACACATTTACTCTCTGTATCCACTATCCACAGTTCATCCCAGAGATAACAAACAGCCGATCTGCCGTTAGCGTAGCGTGCGCTTTGCGCTTAGGCAGCAGGGCCTCGCGATCGCCCCATAAATTTTATTCTTTCAACAAAGGAATTGTTAAGAGACAAATATTAATAGAACTTCTGAGATATTGTAAAGTAAGTCAGAAGTTTGCCAAACGAGTGACATGAAGCTGGCGCAACGAGTAAGTCAAGTAGCACCTTCTATAACTTTAGCTATTGCAGCCAAGGCTAAGGCAATGAAGGCAGAAGGAATTGATGTTTGTAGTTTTAGCGCTGGAGAACCGGACTTTGATAGTCCAGCGCACGTCAAAGCTGCTGCACAGAAAGCTTTGGACGAAGGTAAAACCAAGTATGGACCTGCATCTGGGGAACCAAAGTTAAGAGAAGCCATTGCTCGCAAGTTAAAAACTGACAATGGTCTTGATTACAAAGCAGAAAATGTTATTGTCACCAACGGTGGGAAACATTCTCTGTTTAACTTAATACTGGCGCTGATTGAACCTGGAGATGAAGTTATCATCCCCGCGCCCTACTGGTTAAGTTATCCGGAAATGGTGACGCTTGCTGGTGGAGTCTCTGTGATTGTCCCCACAGATGTTTCGACAGGTTACAAAATTACACCAGAACAGTTGCGTAAGTCGATTACGCCCAAGACAAAGCTTTTTATCCTCAACTCGCCATCTAATCCTACTGGTATGGTTTACACACCAGAGGAAATTCAGGCGATCGCCCAAATTATCGTTGAGACTGACATTCTTGTCGTTTCCGACGAAATTTATGAGAAGATTCTCTACGATGGTGTTAAACAGGTCAGCATTGGTTCGCTAGGACCAGAGATTTTTGAGCGAACTATTATCAGCAATGGGTTTGCCAAAGCTTACTCCATGACAGGATGGCGCATCGGATATTTGGCAGGACCTATTGATTTGATTAAAGCAACAATTACCATCCAAAGCCATAGTGTGTCGAATGTTTGTACCTTTGCTCAATATGGGGCGATCGCAGCTTTGGAAGGTTCGCAAGATTGTGTCGAAGAAATGCTGCAAGCCTTCGCCAAACGACGAGAAGTCATGTATGAAAGACTTAACGCTATTCCTGGGCTGAGTTGTCCAAAACCAGACGGCGCTTTCTACTTATTTCCCGACATTAGCAAAACAGGGCTAAAATCTCTGGATTTTTCTAACAGGTTGCTAGAAAAAGAGCAAGTAGCAGTTATTCCTGGAATCGCCTTTGCTGGTGATGACAATATTCGCCTTTCCTACGCCACCGATATGGCAACAATTGAAAAGGGAATGGATAGATTTGAAAAATTTGTCAAATCACTTATTTAGTCATTAGTCAACGCCCTAAGTCCTTACGGACACGCTGCGCGAACGGGCAGGGTGTAAGGGGGTAAGGGTGTAGGGGTGTAGGGGAACCCCATGAATAAAACGCGCAGCGCCGTTCGCTTTAGTGGCGGTTTGGGCTTGAAACTTCCCTTTCTTTTCTTTCCAATATTAAAATAAGGGGCTTGCGTCCTTGTTGGTTCCGGCGGCGTGGCAACAAAGAAAATTTTCTCTTCCCCTTAGACCCTTACACCCCCATACACGCCAGATACCTACGGAGGGAGACCCTCATCAAGTACTGGCTCCCCTACACCCCTTTCTTGGTCATTAGTCAACTGTTGACTAACGCAACAAGCCCATTTCTTTCAAACCTTGGCGCAGTCGTTTCGCCTCTTGCGGATTTTGCTGTTCTTCGTGAAGGGCGATCGCTTTTTGAAAACTCACAAGACTATCTTTTACATAGCCAAGTTTCAGCAGCAATACCCCCAAGTTTTGGTACGCATCAGCATATTTAGGACTTAACTCAATTGCTTTTTGATAAGCTAAGATAGCATCTTTGAATAAACTCATTTCCTTTAGCGTCATCCCCAGATTGTAATATCCTGGGACGAAACTGGAGTCAATCTTGATTGTTGCTTCGTAAGCAGTTTTAGCACCATTTAAATCTCCAGTTGCTTTGAGTAAATTGCCAAGATTGTTGTATGCTCCTAATTTCAGAATAGGGTAAATAGGCAATTTCACTGCAGCATCATAGTGGGCGATCGCATTTTTATAATTTTGCAAACGAGAGTAAGCAATACCAAGATGATAGTAGAGTTCGTATAAAGTCTCGTACTCCTCCTCACAATTCGCAACTCCCTGCGCCAACAACTTGATACCTTCTACTATTTTCCCGATTTTTACATAAAGCCCCCCCAACTTACTACAAACATAAGGATCATTAGGATGAGAAGCAAGAAAACCTTCCATCGCTGCTTGTGCTTTGGTAAATTTATCTTGTTGAGCTATGGCATTTTTTTGGTATCCTGTGTGTGAAATAGCAACCCCTTCCAAATAGCCAACTTGCAAACCTGGTTCCTGAGTTAAAATTTCAGACACGCTATCATCCACTAACGCATGGTAAGGGCGAGAAAAGCGGATATCTGGATGATTGCGGAACAGGCGCGAAACCAGCGAGTAAGGAGATTGTTCTGCTTCTACCTCATGGCGCAGAAGGTTGATCAGGAGGTATTCTTCCCTTCGTATCGCCTGCTTCAACTGCGGTACAATTTTCTGGGTGAGAGTTTCATCTGCATCTAAGACAAGAATCCAATCACCTGTGACGTATTTTAAAGCTTCATTGCGAGCAGCACTAAAGTCATTACACCATTCAAAATGATGCACTTTCGCACCAAATTTTTGAGCAATTTGTGGAGTGCTGTCTGTAGAACCTGTATCTAATACTACCATTTCATCGACGACATTTTTCACACTGCCAAGACATTTAGACAGCGTTGCTTCTTCGTTTTTGACAATCATGCACAGGCTTAGTTTCATAGGTAACTCGTCTACTTTTTTAAATATTGTGTAAATATGAGTAACTTTAATTGTGTGCCGAAAGCTTTATCAAATGTGATAAGAACTTCTTCAACACATGGTGACTTTAATGATAGGTCAAACACTAGGTAGACGCTATAGCCGAATGGCATTAAGACCGTTTCACTTTAAAATTGATACGAAGCGTGGGATGAGTGCCCGATTTAGGTAAATGAGGGTTAGAAGTATAAACGGAACTCTAGAAAAGTAATCCTAAAGACACAAAGGGCGATACTTCCTTGGAAAGACGTAATCACACTACTACGTTCTTAGGATTTTAAGGGTTAAAAGCTCACAGTCCACGCAAACCATCTGGTATCGAAAGACTTGCAAGTCATAGCAAACAAGCGTGGAGTCATCATATAGGAGTTTCGACGGTTATGAAGAACAGTTCCTTAATTCGACCTCTGGCTGTCGTAACGGGTGCCTCTAACGGTATCGGCTACGAACTTGCCAAACAGTTTGCCCAAAATGGCTTTGATTTGATCATCACAGCTACTGGCTCAAGCATTGACGAAGCCGCTCAAGCTTTCGTTGGACTAGGTGTCAAAGTCGAGACGGTGCAGTCCGATCTTGCCACCTATGACGGGGTTGAGACGCTCTACAACAAGATTAAGGCAGCGAACCGACCAGTGGATGCGATCGCGATCAACGCAGGTGTTGGTGTTGGCGGTGACTTTGCCCGCGAAACCGATCTACAGGACGAACTCAATCTGATCAATCTGAACGTCGTATCGACTGTCCATCTCGCTAAGCGGGTGGTGAAAGACATGGTTACTCGCGGTAAGGGTCGCATCCTCTTTACTTCCTCGATCGCCGCTTTGATGCCTGGACCGTTCGAGGCAGTCTACGCAGCCTCCAAGGCGTTTGTCCACTCCTTTTCCCAGGGACTGCGCAGCGAACTGAAGGACACGGGCGTCACCGTCACCGTCCTCATGCCCGGACCGACCAATACCAACTTCTTCCAGCGCGCGGATATGAACGATACCAAGGCGGGCGTGAGTCAAAAGGACGACGCAGCCGAAGTCGCCAAGCAGGGTTTTGAAGCTTTGATGGCGGGCAAGGATGAGGTCATCGCAGGCTCACTCCAAACCAAGATTCTGGGCACCGTGAGCAAAATCTTGCCTGATACCGTCAGTGCCGAACTGCACCGCACGCTTACTGAGCCGGGGTCAGCTAACAAGTAATACTGATTCAAAAAGCGATAGCTTCCACGCGGACACCATATCCAAAAGTTTTGCTTCTTTAACAGGACTTACGCAAACAAACCCGGTTTCTACCAAAAATCCTCTGTTTCGTAACCAAATACGAACGAAGAAACCGGGTTTCTGGCAGATGGTGCGTAAGTTCTATTTAAGAAAGTTGCAGTCAAGTTAACGACTGCATTAATGATACATTTCTAAACTGAATCTTAAATCTGTAAGGTTTGTTAACAAAATACCGCAATATTTGAAAGTGGTGCTATCACAAACAAAAGCGAGTGAAACAAAAATCCAATACTCCTAGATTACCCCTACCACAACCACTTGTGGCTGTAGAAGCTGGTACGTTTACCGAATTTACAGTTACTCAACGGATGCCTAGTATTGCCCGTAGAGTTATCGCTGAAAATAAGTTTCCAGCCAATATTAATGCCAGCTTAGAGAAACTAGCCAGTGAACTGCCATCGGGATATTTGCCAACTCTTGTAGATGATACTAGTTCAGATTTTGCAGATTGGTCTAGATATTTAGAACCATATAAAGAACAGCGTTGGATAGATATTCCCTGGTTTTTCGCGGAAACTTATTTTTATAGATATCTTCTACAAATTACCAACTACTTTCGTGCTGGTGAGTGGCAAGGTGTAGATCCATTTGAGTTGCAAAAACGTCAAGGTTTAGAAACATCCCTTGACTCAATCGTTGCTTTATGCACTCAAGTGAATGGATGGTTGAATGTATCAGAGCAAGAAAATCAATCAAGGCAAACAGCTTTGATAACATTATTATATTTTGGTTTGTGGGGAAATCGAGTTGACCTTAGTTTGTGGTCAGCATTTGAGACTGACCGCAGTCGTTTTGATATTCAAAATCAACAATCTCACATATTAGTAGATGATGCACTCAAAGTCACAGAATTGTTAGTGAATAGCAATTCCGGACGTGTTGACTTTGTTGTAGATAATGCTGGCTTTGAACTTGTCTGTGATTTGTGTTTGGTAGATTATCTTTTAGGTAGTGGTGTCGCGAGCCTTGTGAGATTGCATTTAAAGTCTCACCCAACATTCGTCTCTGATGCCATGATAAAAGATGTGCATCAAACAACAGAATTTTTATTAGCCTCAAGCAATCCAGAAGTGACATCCTTTGCTAAAAGACTACAAGAATATATTGCATCAGAGCAGTTAGTTTTGTCTGACGATTATTTTTGGACATCACCTTTAGCTTTTTGGGAAATACCTGAGTCTCTAAAAAATGATTTATCTCATTCCAATTTGATAGTTATTAAAGGAGATGCAAATTATCGAAGATTGTTAGGAGATAGACATTGGGATTTTACGACTAAAATCTCAGATATCGTGTGTTACTTACCCGTCCCAATGGTAGCCCTACGCACTTTGAAATCGGAAGTTGCAGCAGGAATTAAACCGGAAGTTTTGGAGGAAGTGGAAAAGTCAGACTCTGCTTGGTTAACGAATGGACAATGGGGAGTTGTTCAGTTGGTGGATAATAATTAAAGGAGTTTAGAACTAAAACTAAACAGGAGGAATGGAGTGAGTATTAACCTTGACCTACCAGAAGAGCTGGAGAATGAACTTTGCATTGAAGCTTCTGAGCTAAACTTACCCTTGTCGGAATACATTCTCCGGATTCTGTCTACTAGACAAGTTCTAGCTAATCCGCCTAAGACCGGAGCAGAGCTTGTTGCTTATTGGCAGAGTGAAGGCATCATCAATTCACGACCTGACATCACTGATAGTCAAGCATACGCCCGCCAGCTGCGTCATGAGGCTCAAATGCGATCAAAATTATAGGTAGAGTTGATGTACCTGTTAGACACTGATGTTCTGATCGATATTCAGCGTGGTCATGCTCCTGCAATAGCTTGGTTTGCGAACCTACCAGAGGTGCCCAGTGTTCCCGGCTTTGTGGTTATGGAGCTCATTCAAGATGCTCGCAATATGCAACAAGTTCGTAATGCCCTCAAGCTCGTTGCTCCATTGCCTGTGGTTTGGGCTACTGAAGCTGATTGCGCTCCTGCTCTGTCAGATTTTACAACCTATCACTTGTCAAATAGTTTGGGATTGCTTGATGCTTTGATTGCTGCCTGTGCAGTTGGACGAGGTGCAACACTCTGCACCTTCAATGTGAAACATTATCGGATTGTGCCTGGTTTAATGACAGCACAGCCCTACACGCGTTGAGGTAGTCTCACACCGCAGTGCAACGAACGAATCCTATCGCAACTGAAACTCATCAAACTTCACAACTTTTGAATCTGGCTGACTTGTATTGAAACGATAACTGCTGACTGTACCCTTACCCGTATCAAAAATGCTGAAAGCTGTAAGATCATTACTGGCAATATACGGTATGGGTTTGCCATCTTTGTCGGGTAATGGAGCGATCGTTGGTAAAACTGGTTCTAACCCATTGGGATCCCCAAGTGCAGCATAATCCTTTTTGTCACCTGATGGAACTGATCGCTTATCGCCACTCAAGAAAGCACCGTAAGTATTGCCAACATTTGATGTTTCTAAAAAGTGCATTCCCGACTGACTAAGAAAACGGTTCCAGATATGCGAGTGCCCATAGAATACCATCTGTACTTTAGCTGCTTCAAGTAAGGGAATCACATCGCGAATCAAATAATCTGATTTTTTGGGGTATTTGTAACGTACCGTTTTAACATTGCGATTCGCATCACGTTCAATAATCTGCACGGGATTAGTATAAGCAGGAACAATATTGTCGCCTAAAGAATGAGGTGGATGATGAAACATCACGACTTTATATTTTGCTTGTTTAAACTCAGGACTGTTGAGTTCTTTTTCTAACCAGTTGTACTGCTGACTTCCTTTGGCAATTGGTTCAAAAATAACTTGTCCGTAACCCCAATTTTCTGGATTTTGCAAATCTTTATCTCTTTCCCGATACTTCCCCCTCGCTTCTGCATCCATATTGGGAGTCCGCCACATATTCGTCGCATATAGAACGACTAGACGCACATCACCAAAACTGACTGCATAATAACTTTCTCCACCTTCTTTACTCTCAGGTAAAGTGAAAATTTCTTCGTAGGTATCAGTATTATAAGAATTATTTTTCAGCGATTTTTCCCCATACAACTTCATCGCAACTGGACGCGGAAACGCATCATTAAATTCATCGCCTAAACTTCCACCCTTGCCAAAGCGTCCCATCACTTCATGATTACCAATACTGGTAAACATTGGGGCATGTTGAATAATTTCTCCACCAATAAAAGATGTCTTTATTCCATTCACATCTGTTTCAAACTTGGCACGACCTTGTAAACAAGGGAAGAAAGCACCACCTCCATTATCATCAAACCATTCTGAGGCACGATCTGCAATATTCACTGTATCTCCTGCTAACCAAACTGCATCCACTTTACCAACAGTTTCCACGACCTTTTGCAGATTTGCTGCTATCATTGGTTTCAATTGATGATCAGAAGTTAGGAGAATTTTTAATGGTGTTCCGGGAGTTGGGGTAGGTGCAAGCGTGAAAGTATTGCTGCTAATACTCTTACCATCTTCTCGTACACTCGTGACACGATAAGACACTCGTTTAAGCCCAGTTAAGCCAACGACTTGGGCCTCATGTCGCCAAATATCACGTGAGACTGGTTGCTTGTAAACTTGTCCATTTTCCTTTTGGTTTCCTACTTTTGATTCTTGATCTTCTCGTGTACGGCTGAGTTTAGTCGTATTCGCTACGGCTGTTTGCTGGAGATTGTCGCCATATGCAACATTATGTTTGGAACCAGCAAACTCAGTAAACCACACAACTCGCACTGAAGATTGCGTGGGGAGTTGTAGAAATGGATCTGTGAGCAATTGGGGTGCTGATGAAAAGGCTTTTTGCCCAGAAAAGCAACCGTATACTACGCTAAGGCAGATAACTAGTATAAATAAGGCAGCTAGTATTTTGCGCTTTGTGAGATATCTGAGCATTGCGAGTGTTCCAGAACGTCAGTGCATCTCAGTTGTATCTAAAAAAACACAAAGAGCTAGAAAATAAAGTTGCACTGTTCCGGATTATGGTTTCAATACTCGCATTTAGATAATCTCTTACTCGACAACAAGGCAATTTCTTACTGCCTTGGAGATGAACCTGGGGAGACGGGTGAACCTGGGGAGACAGGTGAAGCTGGGGAGACGGATGAACCTGGGGAGACGGGTGAACCTGGGGAGACGGATTGAGTTCCCTGTTGTGGATCTCGTACCACCCACTGACACAGTTTTTGATTAGGTTGGTTGTAATTAATTGCCATTGTGAAAGTGCGCTCTTGGGCGCGGTTCTCGCGGAAATTTACAACAGCCTGAGTATAGTTTCCTCCTGCAAGTGCAGTCCATTGCAATCCATTACGCGCATAAGGCTGATCAGGAGCGAAGCGCACTTCATATCTGACTTGCTCTGGCGAGTCACCAGGGCGGACAAACTGCAAATCCTGAACAATGTCCGCCGTCTGTTCCAGAACATCCCTGGAGGTAAAGCTACAACTGTTAGGAGTGTCTCCTTTTACTAACACCAAATAGGGACGATCAAAGGTAGACTCTACTTGTTGGGCTTGCGTTCTTTGGTTGGGGAAGAGGATCAAGGCAATAGGCAGTATCAGGAAAATAGCTTTTCTCATAGTTCAAAATCCAACTCTAAAGCCAGGTAGTGAGTAGCAGCACTTGGTTTTAAGTCATTTATCTTCATTCAGTTACAGATGAAGAAATTCATGCATCAATCAAATATTGTGGTAATTCTTCTGGGCGTTAAGCGTAGCTCTGCCGTAGGCAATCGCAATTGTAAATAGCATAAATCCTGCCGTTTTACTAAACGTCTACCATAGGAACAAATTCACTTGCTCTACAGACAGAGTTTTAAATTAACGAAATCTATGATCTTCAATACATCTTGTTAGGACTTATACATTGACACATTAGATAAAACGCCCATTCATTCTCTAGTCAGGCGATACTTAGCTCTAGGAGCCTAACCATTGGCGATCGCCCGTATATGTCCAGAGGGTTTTTCTCCAGAAAACCCTCTCCCTGAGCGTTCGCGTAGCGTGTCCGCAGGACTCAGCTCAGGGCAAGATGCTGAAGGCATCTTGGGGCATAGGGCAGGCGAAGCCATCGCTAACCAGTAGAGATATTGAAAGACGGAGAATACTTACGTGTCAGGGTAAACGGGTTCGGATCTACACCTCGTTCCTTTTTTTTAGATTACACATAATAGAATCCTCCGCCTTAAAACCTTTGTAATATAAGAATTTAACCAGAAATTCGTGCCATTGCTCTAAACAGTAACGTGTCGCTTTTCGGTTAAACCCATAGCAATTCCTTTCTCGTAGTAAGCAGCTTCATTGATGAATATTGGATACACAGTTGATTCTCCTTCATAAACAATCTCTTTACCATCAAAGGTTAAAAACATTGGATCGCCAGGATTAAGAGGTTCATAATCCCGAAACTGAAGTTGTGGGTGAATCATTGCTTGAATTTCTCCCAAATCATTTCTGGGATAGTCGATATCCTTCACATATTCATAAAGTGTGAGCGTGCTATTGGTCTGTGAAATTGAACCTTGATTATATGCTTCTAAATAGTCCAAAATTGTCTCAACAAGTTTTTCTGTTTTCTGAAATAACTCTGCATTCAAGACTGCCTGAGCTACAGCACCAACTTCAATAGCAAAACCGAATTCACTGATTGATTGGAGGCAGCGACTTTCAATTAGTGGTGCCCAACAAACCTTCACTTCTGGATGAGTTAAACTGAGATGGGCAGCTAATTGTAGATTGAACGGATGGAGAAAGTTGTCTAACAAGATGCTTAGTCCCATATTTGAAGTTGTTGAGTGCAAATCCAAAATGATATCTACCGGAGATTTGCCTTTGCCTCCCAGCATTTCGTTGATGTCTTTTGCCCTGATTTCTTCATAAGTGGAAAGCGTCGGATTTTCCAGATCTTGAATTTTGAAGCAACGATTCAAGTCCTTATCAATGTAACGCCTTGCTACCTCAAAAGCTTTGGGGTTGCCAAAAAAGGTTAAAGTTTCAAAGCTATCTCGCTGAATGAGATGGGGATATTGCTCAAACTTTTTAATTAAGTATGCACCTGTGAATTCATTTCCGTGGGTACCACCAACCAGCACTACCTTATTTATTCGATTCATAATATTGCCCCTTCTAGATCAGAGATATCTTTTTTCAGACTAAACTATAGCAGTCCTAAATCATAAGCCCTGCGGGCACGCTGCGCGTTCGCCTTTGGCGTGCGCTTTGCGCTTACGTAAGATTTTCTCCTCTGTTTCTTGGCGTCCTTGGCGTCTTGTTGCTAATCGATAAATTCTCACAACTCATATAGGATTGCTATATATGTCAAAGATATAGTAGTTCCAGTCATGATAGAACTCCGACATCTACGGTACTTTATCGCCGTTGCTGAAGAATTGAACTTTAGCCATGCTGCTAGACGCTAGCCCATACAGCCAGGGTTTGCATTTACCACAACCATATAAAAAAGAAAAAGTTAGGACTTACGCACTTTACAAATAGGCGCTTTGTGTGTGAAAGCCCCAGACATCAAATCTGTAAGCCATCTGCTGGCATTTTTTCCCATATATACTCTAACTGCATAATTTGATGAATCTGACCGCTATAAAAAAGAAGATACGAAGGTAAGCTCTTAATCGCAAACTTCCGTTCAGTAAACAGGTATAACTCAACGCACATAATCAGACTTTAGTCAATGGGTAAGTCCTAAAAATAATAAATCTTACATTGTAAATGTATGTTATGCTCGATTTACATTTCTTCATATGTTAAAAATGAGCAGAGCTACTCTGACGCAAATGCTTAAGATTGGTTAATAAAAATAACAGTAAAGAAATAAAAGGAAATAAATCTTATGGTGAACACAGTAGAAAATCAGCCACCCCATCACGTAGTCATTGTCGGTGGTGGATTCGGAGGATTATATGCAGCCAAAGCACTCTCGCGTGCTGATGTTCATGTGACTCTCATTGATAAACGTAATTTTCACTTATTTCAACCGCTTTTATACCAAGTCGCTACTGGTGCGATATCTCCCGCTGATATTTCCTCTCCCCTGCGTTCTGTACTGAATAAGAGCAAAAATACGAAAGTGCTGTTGGCAGAGGTGAATAATATCGATCCTCAAGCACAAAAAGTCTTTATGGGTGGGGAAGCAATACATTATGATTCTTTAATCCTGGCGACGGGTGCAAAGCATTCCTATTTTGGCAAGGATCAGTGGGAAGAATTTGCTCCCGGTTTAAAAACTGTGGAAGATGCGATAGAAATGCGTCACCGCATCTTCATGGCGTTTGAAGCTGCAGAAAAGGAAACTGATCCTGAAAAACGTCGTGCTTGGTTAACTTTTGTGATTGTTGGTGGTGGTCCTACTGGTGTGGAATTAGCAGGTGCGATCGCAGAACTAGCTTATCACACGATGAAAGAGGACTTCCGCAATATCGACACTTCCGAAGCGCAAGTTTTACTCCTAGAAGGTTTGGATCGGGTTCTCCCACCGTTTGCACCACAGTTATCAAAACAAGCAGAAACATCACTAACCCGCTTGGGTGTCACCGTACAACCAAAAACAATGGTTACGAACATAGAAGGCGATGTTGTCAGCCTCAAACAAGGTGAAGAGGTGACGCAGATTCATGCCAAGACAGTATTATGGGCAGCAGGTGTGAAAGCTTCGCCTCTGGGAAAAATGCTCGCAGAAAGTACAGGTGTTGAGTGCGATCGCGCTGGACGAGTTATTGTTGAACCTGATTTGAGTCTTAAAGAACACTCCAATATATTTGTCATTGGAGACTTAGCAAATTTTGCTCATCAAAACGGCAAACCCCTACCTGGTGTTGCACCCGTAGCGATGCAAGAAGGACAGTACGTTGCCTCACTGATCAAACAACGGCTCAAAGGTAAAACCTTACCACAATTTCGTTATTTTGATTGGGGTAGTTTAGCGGTTATTGGACAAAACTCTGCCGTTGTAGACTTAGGGTTTTTCAAATTTACAGGCTTCTTGGCGTGGCTATTTTGGCTGTTTATTCACATCTACTTCTTAATTGAGTTTGACAACAAGCTGGTAGTCATGATTCAGTGGGGCTGGAACTATTTCACCCGCAAGCGTGGCGCAAGATTGATTACAGGTAAGGAAGTTTTGGAAAACGCGAAAGCTGGAGATAGTAACGGTTATTACACACCTGAGAATGGTAGACAAACGGTTAATCTATAAAAGTTTTTATACTCAGATCTTGCAGCAGTATCAACAACGAGGCTCTGCCTCGACATCTCGTTCCCAGGCTCAGCCTGGGAACGAGGGTTGGGAGGCTCCGCCTCCTGATACCAAGTTGCAATCAAAAGTTTTTATACTCTTAAGATGCACATTCCCAAACCCTGAATTATGAATTATACCAGGTTCGGTTAATTAGTTATGATTTGGGCAATGTCTGAACCCCACCCCTCAATCCCCTCCCCTTAGTAAGGGGAGGGGAGGTTTTGGCGTTAGACAAAACCGGGGTGGGGTTCACCAAGGATTTATAAGCAATTAACCGAACCTGATATTACTCTTTTGTGCCTTGCAATCGCAAAAAATGCATCCCTCCTGATTCATCCCAAGCAACAACTCTCACTCCATCGGGCGCAACAGCACAGCGATAGATTGGACTTTCCCCTGCGAAACTTGCAATTACTTCCCCAGTTTGCCAATTCGAGACTTTGAGGGTCTTGTCATGGAAAGCATAAATCACGTACTTGCCATCAGCAGTCAGGGTGAGTGCACTTACCGAGTTACTATGACCTGCTAGAGTACACAGTTGTTCTCCTGTTTGCAAATCCCAGACTTTGAGGGTGTAGTCAAAGGAAACAAAAATCACGTACTTGCCATCTGGGGTGAGGGCAACTGCACTTACCCAGTCACTATGACCTTCTAGGGTAAGCAATTGTTCTCCTGTTTGCAAATCCCAGACTTTGAGGGTGTAGTCAGAGGAAGCAGAAATCACGTACTTGCCATCTGGGGTTAGGGCAACTGCATTTACCGAGTTACTATGACCTGCTAGGGTACGCAATTGTTCTCCGGTTTGCCAATTCCAGACTTTGAGGGTGTAGTCAGAGGAAGCAGAAATCACATACTTGCCATCAGCAGTCAGGGTGAGTGCATTTACCCAATCACTATGACCTTCTAGGGTACGCAGTTGTTGTCCTGTTTGCCAATCCCAGACTTTGAGGGTGTTGTCACGGGAAGCAGAAATCACGTACTTGCCATCAGCAGTCAGGGTGAGTGCATTTACCCAGTAACTATGACCTGCTAGGGTACGCAATTGTTCTCCGGTTTGCCAATTCCAGACTTTGAGGGTGTTGTCAAAGGAAGCAGAAATCACGTACTTGCAATCTGGGGTGAGGGCAACTGCACTTACCCTGTCACTATGACCTGCTAGGGTACGCAATTCTTGTCCTGTTTGCCAATTCCAGACTTTGAGGGTGTTGTCATAGCAAGCAGAAATCACGTACTTGCCATCTGGGGTGAGGGCAACTGCATTTACCCTGTCACTATGACCTGCTAGGGTACGCAATTCTTGTCCTGTTTGCCAATCCCAGACTTTGAGGGTGTTGTCAGCGGAAGCAGAAATCACGTACTTGCCATCAGCAGTCAGGGTGAGTGCAATTACCGAGTTACTATGACCTGCCAAAGTACGTACTAAAGGCCCGCCAGGAGGAGTCAAGCTTGCTATTTGCGGAAGTAAACAACGAGTTTTGCATTGCTGCGCTTGGGTTAACAATCTTTGAATTTCTGTGTTTTTAAAACCCAGCAACCGCCCTAATAATTGCCCCGGCAATTGCTGTTTATCTTGATTTAAAATATGTCCCGACAGTTGCAATGCACCTTGAATTAACTGTAAATTCTCATCTTTAGGCAAAAAATCATAATCTGCTAGCAAAGCATTAATATTGATATTCTCCAACTTCGCCTGCAACCAGCGAAAATCACACAGCAGTTGTTGTAATTCCGTTTCCCTTCCCCCAGCCTGCAAGTGATAGGCTAAATTTTGCCAGATATAGCCGTCATTTGGTAAACTATGCCACCCTGAGGGGTATTTTTCGCTGTAAGCATTCAATAGGCGACTGTGTAATTCTGACAAATTTGACACTGCACCCCGCAAGTAAAGGTATTGCAAGTCATGCAGTTCTACTTGACGTTCAGGAGATTTTCCTGTAGTACGGAGTAAGGCTTTGCGCTCTAGATTAGTCAGGATTTGACGAGCATTACGTTCCTTTAATCTGTTGCTATGCGTCCAAATTTTGACAATAACGGCTTCCGGTACAGGTGTATCATCTGGGAAAACTGCTAGTTCCAAATAGTTTTGTGCTTCTTGTGGTGGCAGTGCATCAATGCTAATTTTAATTGATTTCAAGATGCTGCCATAATCATGCTCAATAGACTCTAACTCAGCTTCTTTTAGTGCGTCTAACAAATCTTCCCAAGATGTACCGTCCCTTACCATTGCACCAGTTAGGGACAGTGCCAATGGCAAATACCCACATTCTCGTGCTACCTCTTTTGCTGTCGTCGGAAACTCCTCTCGTTGATTTACCCAATTTGCCAAAAGTGCTAACGCCTGTGGTTCATCTAAAACCCCAAGCGGATGTTCTTTTCCTTCCAACCCCGTAACTATCGCTGCATCACGGGTGGTAACTAACATTTGACAGCGTTCTTCTAACACATCAAACGCCTTAGCATCATCCAAACGCCAAATATCATCCAAAATCAGTAAGCAAGCTTTATCTGCAAACAACTCCTGCAACCGTGCTTTCGCCAATCCAATCTCGGTAAAAGCCGTTTGCTTATCGCCCAACGCCTGGGCAAGATAGGATTGCCAAGTTAAAATCTGGGGCGTTTGTCCAACTGTTATCCAAAACACCCCATCAGAAAAAGCTTTTCTGACTTCTTCATCCCGTGCCAGGGCTGTAGCTAAGACTGTTTTGCCAATTCCGCCCATTCCTTGCACACCAACCTGTCTCGATCTGCCAGTGACAACCACTTGTTGATTTGTCTGGGCTAGCACTTTTCCTTTCAGTGCTTCGAGTTCGTTAAGGCGCAGCAAATAGTTTGTTGGTAGTAGCGGCACGCCGCTTAGCTTAGCGAGTGGCACTTGTTTGTTCTGGTCAACTGTCTCGGTGGCATCAGGCGGCAGTTGACCGTTTACTTTTTTAGACTCTCAACGGCTCGACGAATACCCTGAACCACATCCAAAAACGCGTCATCCTTGTTGCTCCAACGGGTAATCGGCTTACCGTCTTTCGGGAGCGCTTGCAGCTTACTAAAGGGGGCACCTTTCCAGTCCACAGGTCTAAGAATGATAGGAATCACTCGTGCTTCTTCAGCCTCATGCCGCCGCATCGCTTCTAGCATTTCTTTTTCGTAGCAAAACTTTGACGCCATAAAGGAGCTACTGATCAACAGCAAGATGACGTGAGCCGATTCCAAATGAGTCTTAATCTGAGCATCCCACTCTGCTCCTGCCTCAATATCTCCATCATACCATGCGTTAATTATGCCCTGTTGCTTTAGGTTAGAGAGATGGTCGTCGAGTATGCCTCGCAATCGTCGCTCTTTATGAGAGTAGGAGATAAAAACTTCGATAGGTTCGCTCATCTGCTTGGCGCTTACGTCTGTTAAGGTTTGCTGCCAAAATCAAAATCTTTTGGGGTTTGATGGTCATTGCTGACCTTGGGAGTAGCTATATTTTAACTATAGCAGGGTACATAATCGTGTTAAATTGCCGTTAATGTTTATTTCGGGATTGTTGTTTGATCCAAAACCATAGAAAAACCCCCACTTTTTTGAGTGAGAGCAGAAAACTATTTATCTTGTTAGTCCCATTGCCAAATGGGCGCTGCTTTTATTTTGGAGACGTTTAGTGTTAATGGTATTAAAAAGCTGCCACAGCTGCCTCAGCTACAGCTTGATCCTGTTCACCGCTACCACCACTTACTCCGACTGCACCAACTATCTGCCCATCGCGTTGAAGTGGTATACCCCCGGCAAAGATCATGATTCGTCCTCCGTTTGAGACGTGAATACCATAATACTGTTCTCCTGGTTGAGCACTTTGGGCAAGGGATTTGGTAGAGAGATTAAACGCACGAGCAGTAAATGCTTTGTTGATCGAGATATCGATACTTCCGATCCACGCACCATCCATACGAATGTGAGCAACAAGATTCCCGCCAGCATCAACGACTGCAAGATTCATTGGTTGTCCGATTGCATTCGCCTTCGCTTCTCCAGCCGCTAGTATTCGTCGTGCATCATCTAAAGATACAGAATGTTTGTCATTCGTCATGGTAATTCATTCAATTGTAGAAATCTATGCGATAAAGAATATCATCATGCACGAGCAGATTGGGAAAACTCAATTTAAACGTACGTGTTGCGGTGATCGTTGTCTTTCTAAAAACTTTTCGTTCGCTTGTTTTACTTTAGAAATCCAACCTTTGTGGGAATTCAAAATTTCTGAGTAGGGAATGGTTGTTTCAGAGAGAAGTTGTAACAATGAGGGGGAAAAGTATCTGGGAAAGAGTTGATGCATAAATTGAGCAGTTCGCAGTCTTATAAATAACTCTAAAAACAGCAATTTACTGGATAATGGAAAGGTGTAATCACTTAGCTCAACTAGTGCATGAGCATCTGGTTTTCGACGTAGGGTAAATTGCTTGAGTACCTCCCCAATATCATTAGGATATTCATCTAATAACTGATCAAAGAAAGCAACATCTTCAAGGGAAGCATTACAGCCTTGACCCAAAGAAGGAGAGGTAGCATGAGCAGCATCACCAATTAGTAAAACGCTATCACCATGATGGTAGCGATTACAACGAATCGTCAAAATAGTTGAAATGGGACGATTGAGAAATGCTTCGACTTCCGACTCTGGTAAAAGCTCAGCAATTTCTGGTAAGTATTCACGAAAGAATTGCCATACTTGTTCTTTTGTAGAAAAATTGACGATGGGGTTGTTCTCGCGAGGAAAGTTAACAGTTCCATTTATCAAGCCATCTATATCATGCACCAAGGTAGCAAAAATTCCATCGCTACTTCTCCAAGTATGGATATAACCTGCTTTCAATGATGCTGCACTCTCAGCAGGTAGAAAAATGGATTTGTAAGCAGAGGGAACGTATTTTTTTTCTAACTCGAATTGGTTAGTTGAGAGAAACTGCTCTCTAACTCGCGATCGCGCTCCATCTGCACCAATTAATAAGTCATAACCAACAGTAACTTCTCCTATAGAATTGACTGCTGTATTTTCAAAGGTGACTGTTTTTGCTTCAAAATCAACTTGCTTACATTGATGGTCAAAATGAATTTTGAGGCGATAGCTTCGCTGCTGCGCTTTGCGCAGATCGCTACTATACTGTTGAGTCAACATTTTTAACAGTGTGACCACCAATCGCCTGCGATCCAGAATCAGAATCGGTTTTTTCCTTGGAAGGAACTGCGTTTTGCCTTTTTTTTGGTGAACGAGTGAGCCAGTACTTTCTAAGCTTACTGCCTTAATGGCTGCGAGAATCCCTTCAACTTTGCTCAGTGCCGTCATTCCGCGTTGATTGAGGACAAGAGGAAAGGTTCTAGCGGAGGAAAATGGAACTGTTTGTGGATCACTGCGACGCTCATAGATCTCAACATTATACTGTTCATCCCGACGTAGCAAATAGTGAGCTAGAAGAACTCCACTCGGGCCTGCACCTACAATTACAACTCGTTTGATCATATTAACATCTAGCGTCTTAGTTCAGATTCGCGCCCCTAAAATCCGTCTCTCGAATATCTACATAACTAAAGTTTGCCCCTGCAAGGTTTTGACCTTTAAAAGAACGACTATCTGAGTTTGACAGGAGTTGTTTTGGGACATCCCTAAGCTGTAGACTGAAGATTTATGATTGTTTACCACTGTAGCGCAATATGCTGTAACAGCCAGAACAATCTCAATAAGTACCACTGACTCAATTAAATCACCAATGCGCTATACAGCAAGGCTTTGACCAAAGCTGATAAAAATGTGCTTTTTTCATGAACCGTATTGATATATTAAGAGTCTAAAACAAACAAATGAAAGCGCTAGCCTCTTGTTTTACATCTATTGTCGGCACAGAAAATGCTGTCTGTTGGGAAGATGTACCAGTCACTCAGCAAAAATCTATATTACAGGCGATCTCTGACGAGAAGCCGCTAGCCCCTAAGGGGGCGCTGCGCAAACGCGTCAACGCTTCCCCAACTCCTCCCGGTTGTATCGTCTACCCTCACACCACAGAACAGCTAGCGCAAGTCATCACAGAAGCACACCGTAACAAGTGGCGCGTTTTGCCATGCGGTAGTGGTAGTAAACTGAACTGGGGTGGGTTAGTCAAAGATGTTGACGTTGTAGTCAGCACAGAACGCCTGAATCAACTCATTGAACACGCCGTTGGTGATTTAACGGTGACAGTCGAAGCGGGAATGAAGTTTTCTCATCTCCAAGAAATGTTGGCAAACTCTGGGCAATTTCTCGCTGTTGACCCCATAACACAAGATACAGCAACCATTGGCGGTATTGTTGCTACCGCTGATACAGGTTCCTTACGGCAACGCTATGGTACTGTACGAGACCAACTCTTGGGAATTACCTTTGTACGTGCTGATGGACAAATCGCCAAAGCTGGCGGGAGAGTGGTGAAAAATGTTGCTGGATACGACTTGATGAAGTTGTTTACTGGGTCCTTTGGCACATTAGGGGTCATTAGTCAAGTGACGTTTCGTGTTTATCCTATGCACGAGATATCCCAGACGGTGGTGCTGACTGGTGATCCAAAGGCTATATCTCAAAGTGCTGGCGTCCTCAGAGGTTCTGCGTTGACACCAACCCAAGCTGATTTGCTATCAACAAAACTGGTGTCTGGCTTGGGATTAGGTGAAGGATTGGGATTAGTTGCTCGCTTTCAAAGTATAGCTGAGAGTGTCAAGGAACAGTCAAACCGACTTTTGGAAGTCGGGGAACAACTTGGGTTAAAAGGAACGATATATTCAGCGGCGGATGAAGCTGATTTATGGCGCATATTGCGAGAACAAATAGATTCTTCTGTTAATGAGTCGGCAATAACTTGCAAAATAGGAGTGTTACCGACTTCTGCTGTTGAAGTTTTGACTCAAGCAGATGTGGGTTGGATTCACATCGCTAGTGGTTTGGGGGTGTTGCGGTTTGAGAGTGACAACCAGATTGATCAGCTGTTGGGGATACGAAGTCTTTGTCAAACCAATCGCGGTTTCCTGACTATTTTGGAAGCACCTGTGGAGGTTAAGCAACAGTTGGATGTATGGGGCTACACTGGTAATGCTGAGGAGTTGATGCGTCGGATAAAACAGCAGTTTGATAAGGAATGTATTTTAAGTCCGGGTCGTTTTGTGGGTGGGATTTAGGATAAATAAACCGCAAAGACGCAAAGGACGCAAAGAAAGAGGGGAGAAGAAGAGATAATATGCAGGTTTCTCAAGGTTCTGAGAGTAAGAAGGCTAGTTTGGAGAATTTGACTGGTTTTGATGGAAATCATCCGCCAAATCCAAAGTTGATTGATACTTGTGTTCATTGTGGGTTTTGTCTCTCGACTTGTCCTAGTTATCGGGTGATTGGGAAGGAGATGGATTCTCCACGGGGACGCATCTATCTTATGGATGGGATCAATGAGGGTGAGATTCCTCTGAATAAGGCAACAGTAGAACATTTTGATAGTTGTTTGGGGTGTCTTGCTTGTGTGACGACTTGTCCTTCTGGTGTGCAATATGACAAATTGATTTCTGCAACTCGTCACCAAGTTGAACGGAATTACCCGCGTAGTTTGCCAGATAAGTTGTTTCGTCAACTGATATTTTCTCTGTTTCCTAATCCTGATGTTTTAAGGGTTCTGCTGGTTCCATTGTTTTTTTATCAAAAGTTGGGTTTGCACAAATTGGTGCGTGGAACTCAGTTGTTGAAGCTTGTGTCTCCTCGCTTAGCCGCGATGGAATCAATTCTGCCAGAAGTTACTTTGAAATCTTTTCAAGATAATTTGCCAGATATTATTCCAGCACAGGGTAAGAAACGTTATCGAGTTGGGGTGATTTTGGGATGTGTGCAAAGGTTATTTTTCTCGCCAGTCAATGAAGCGACTGTAAGGGTTTTAACGGCGAATGGCTGTGAAGTTGTGATTCCCAAAACTCAAGGATGTTGTGCGGCGCTTCCCGAACATCAAGGACAAACAGAACAAGCCAAAGCTTTAGCAAGGCAGATGATTGATAGTTTTGCAAATACTGGTGTAGATTTTGTAATTATCAATGCTGCTGGTTGCGGTCATACATTAAAAGAGTACGGTCATATTTTAGGAGATGATCCAGAGTATCGCGAAAAAGCGAAAGCATTCGCGGCGAAGGTTAGAGATGCGCAAGAGTTTTTGGTTAGTGTTGGTTTAACAGCAAAATTATCACCACTTACAAATCAACCCTTGAGTTTGGTTTATCAAGATGCATGTCATTTGTTGCACGGACAAAAGATTAGCTTGCAACCGCGTCAGTTGTTGCGAGAAATTCCAGGCGTGAAGTTGCGCGAACCAGTTGATGCAGCTATATGTTGTGGTAGTGCGGGAATTTACAATCTACTTCAACCAGAGGTGGCCGAGGAGTTGGGTAGACAAAAAGTGCAAAATCTATTGAATACTGGTGCTGATTTAATTACTTCTGCCAATCCGGGTTGTACTTTGCAAATTCGCAAGCATTTACAGTTGGAGGGGAAACAGATTTCTATCATGCACCCAATGGAGTTGTTGGACTATTCAATCAGGGGTGTGAAGTTGAAAGTTTAAAAAAAAGCTACAGGCTTGAAGCCTGTGGCTTTTTGTAAAGAGCTATACCTGCGCGGCTTTAGCCGCGAAAGGCACCCTGTCATCTAGTTATAGGTTTCAGTTCAGCAAGCATATGCAGTAAGTTGCTAGATAAGCAGACCTCTGTGGTTTAATTGTACCGACCTTACTTAAGTGAGGCTCTGGTGGAAATACGTCTTGGTATACAGCATAATAGAGGCGTCAGTCGTCTTTCATCCCCTCGCGCTCATCGTAGGGGTTCTCATCTTCCCACTTGAAGGCTGATAGAACAAAGAAATAGAGCCATCCAGATGAGTTTTGGTCTGACCAAGTTTTCATGAATTCTATAAGCTGTTTGTAAAGAAAGCTTAAATTTTTGGGATGCTTTAGTGCTACTCCATAGCGCCATGTCAGATTGTGCCTTTGAATACTTAATTTTAACCTTATAATTTACCTATTGTTCATACTTTGTTAATCATATGAGCGCACAATAATATCATAAAACTTACCCAACTTATATTGTCTGATTTTAAATTTGTATAGCTACAGAAAACTCTTAGAACAATAAACAAACAACAGTAGTTTGATGATTGACTTTTATAACTAGCGATCGCACAATATAACAATTCTGGCTTTTTTAAAATAAAAATCAACGGTGCATCATTGTCGGTATAAATTATTTTGTTTGTGTTCCTAGTTAATCACATCACAGGAAATTGGGGGCTGAAGTGCCGCATTCACACAAGGATACGGCTTAAATTCAAAATTCATTATTGATAATTTAAAATTGATTTTTAAATTTGAATTATGAATTCTAGTTGCGAACCATTTTGCCCCATACCCACAAGGGGATATGTCTCCTCGCCGCTGATCGTGGAAGCCTTCAATAGCTAGCATTCGTGTGCAACAGTTAACTAATCAACATTTAACAACATTGGTGGTTGAAATTACTTAACTAGAGCTATGAGTATACCCAAGCCAGTACCTTCCACATATCTTCATGAAGGATAGTATCTCCATGAATCCAGTAGTGTATATTACTATGTCTCTTCGAGATTTAACTAGCTACACAACAAGAAGAAAGTACGTACTAAGTAAATTTTTGTCTAGTAAGTACTTTCCTTGAAACAAAATTAACTGATTTCCTTTCAAATAAGCTAGAACTTTCATTCAAATAGTGTAATTTTACTTACACATAGATGAAGATTTGGCAGACATTGTTAGTTCCTGAAATACCCCCTTGATGAAAGTTTTGAGCGTAGCGTACATTAAAATTCCACCACTGAAACTCCTTCACTATTGACCCATTGAATATGGTTTTTATTAACTTCGCTAACGGTATCCATTGCTAATCACTCGCCAACACTTTATGAATATCATTGTTCGTTTGCTTGGCGCATTTGCTATTTTGCTTCCTACATATGCTGCTGTATCTTCTTTTGCAGTAGCGCAGGAGAGTCCTACTATTCTCCAACCGGGAACAATGCAGAAGCCTCCAACTTCTCCCCTGCCGGGAACAACCCCGAAAACTCCGACTACTCCCCTGCCGGGAACAACTCCGAAAACTCCGACTACTCCCCTGCCGGGAACAACTCCGAAAACTCCGACTACTCCCCTGCCGGGAACAATCCAAAAAACTCCGACTACTCCCCTGCCGGGAACAACCCCGAAAACTCCGACTAATCCCCTGCCGGGAACAATCCAGAAGACTCCGACTACTCCCCAGTCGGGAACAACCCAGAAGGTTTGCTCTTTCGATGCAGTAGATAATTTGCTACCTCCACCAACAGGTGAGCAAAATCGTTCTCCGCTTTCCTACCTGGCACAACAAGGTTTTACACCGAAGTTAGACGGTTCTTGGGTGTGCTACGTCAGAGATAACCAGAAACAGGATCTTTATTACACCCTTTTTAAAGTTCAGCAAGTTAACGGAAAGCTAATAGCCAGTTCTTTCTTGAATAACAGCAATTTAATTGAGGGGCAAGACACTCGCACTGTGGACTTGTTTTTGCTCCTGGTTAACAATCATACGAAGACAAATCAGGGGAACCGTCAGAGTATACAAAGGTATTTTGAATCTTTCATTTCTTTAGTGAAACAAGGGAAAATTCCACCCTCAGCACGTGGATATCTTTTTGACCAACCAAATCGAGGTTTTATCATATACAACACCGTCACAGGAGGAGACCTTAAGGGTACAGCAATCACGATTAACATCAACTCGCCTCAGAATTTAGGTTCCCCCCCAGCCTCTTAATTTTCAATAAACACGCTTAACGCTTAACACCGAAGAAGGGGATGGTGTTTCTTTCATATATTGCTAGCGGTGAGACCAGCGCTGCGGAAGGGTTTCCAACGTCGGCTGTGCCGACTTGTAGCATGTGGCGTGAGACCCCAAGACGAGCCACTGCTGCAGGAGGGGAGCCAGTCCGTTCCGGGGGTTCCCCCCGTTGTAGGACCTGGCGTTCTCCCGACCTAGGCATGTGGCGTCCGCACTGGCTCCTCCACAGGCGACTGGCGTTCGCCCAAGCCGCGTGCGCTTTGCGCATACCCGGACGGTTTTATATCGCTAGTTAAAGGCTTTCCACAAAATATCTATCGTTGAAATTCTTGATTTGACAAGGATTATGACGACTGAGGTCACGACTTCTGAATTCTTACCTTTTGACTTGTTACCTTCAGTTTTGATTTCCCCCTCATGGGGCGCTCACATCTTGCACCAAGAAAAATTGATAATGTTTAGTCAGTGAGTATTAAACCAAAAATCTTTCCTATATTGAGCTAAGAATTGCCAAGAAAAATCATGTAACTTACCCTTACATTTTTTTTACTTCTACGCTTTTCTACTGATAGGTGCAAGATATTAGTTAAGTTACATTTGTTACGGACAGGGTGGGTTCATAAAAAATTCAAAAATCAAAAAAGAAAAAAATCAAAAATTTTTGAATTTAACTGTCCTTTACAGTTTATACTCCCATGACCTCACATTTTTTTACTGGAGGTAAATCCCTTGAAGTCAACAGCCAAAAAAATTGCAATTGCAGTATCATCAATTACAGCAATACTAACCACATGTCAATCCGCTTCAGCCCAGCTCGTGCTTGGACGCTATGGTATTCAACCAGGGCTGGAGCAAAACTACCTTCAATACCAGCTATCGGGCAGAGATTTGACCCAAATGCGAGGTATTGCTGGATGTAGTGTAGGATTTGGTGCCTCTTGTAACAAAGCAGGAGCAGTCTTCCAGAAATTAGTTCAGTCAAATGGTGGGCCAAGCTACGAGCAGTTGCTAATGCGAGCTGCTGGTGGGGAACAAAACTACCGTAATTTTGCTTCCCTTTACGGAAACGATCCGGGTATTTCTCAGATACCCTACGCCTCATTCTGGCAGAACGACAACCCTAATATCGTGGACGGGTATCGCTATCTGTTTGGACAAACAGTCAGTCAAACTCCCCAAGAAGGTTTGGGACAAGTGACCAAAAACTTCTATTGGGCACCTAGTGGTGGTGGAAACTCACTCGATCCACGTAATGGGTTGCTAGATTTTAAATACGCTTATGGGCGTCTGTTGCTTGAAGAGGTGGCAAAAATTCCCAATGCACAGCAGCAGATTCAATCTTTGGGTTTAGGACCAGAACTGACCAAGTTTTACTCCCAAAAACTTTCCAATTCGATGCGTGTGTTGAACTCTGGTGATCAAGAGTCTCTCAAAGAGACAATTCTCAAAGACCTTTCGATGCCATATTCACCAGAAGCTGCAGAATTCGGACGTCCAAATCTTGGCATTCCAGGCGGTGATTCGCTGATTGGGGAAACTCTTCCTGGAGATACCTTTTTTGGGACAACTCCAGTATCATTGCAGCCAGAAGGAATAGGGATTGATGTTCCCTCCAACCTTGCAGAAGATGTCGTGTTGCAACAAGGATCATCAGGGAGCTCATTTCCCACCTGGCCTCTAGGTGGTCTTGGCTTGCTCTTACTTCTTCTCGCTTTTGGTGGTGGAGGTAGTTCTTCCGGTCGGGGATCAGGTACACCAACAGGTACACCCCTACTTAGCACTCCACCTTCCTCTGGTGGTGGATCTGTTCCTCCTTCAGGCGGTAGTTCTGGTGGTGGATCTATTCCTCCTTCAGGCGGTAGTTCTGGTGGTGGATCTATTCCTCCTTCAGGCGGTAGTTCTGGTGGTGGATCTATTCCTCCTTCAGGCGGTGGTTCTGGTGGTAACAATCAAATCATAGAAGTACCACCCACTCCCCCGGTGAATTTTCCACCGGGACAGGAAGTTAAGAAGGTACCCGAGCCAACAACAACAATAACACCGCTTGTTGCGCTGATAATTATATTGTTGTTGGTTGGTTATGGACAGCGACGTAGCCAGAGAATGATTTTTAGACGTAAAGTTACGCCATCTAACTTCCCAACCAAGTTGACCAAGACGGACACCGAGTACTGGGTTCGTTAATTTATCTGATACTATTGGCGAATTCTACGTAGGGGAGTCAGTGCTCGAAAGCGGGCTTCGACCGTCAGCTCAGCCGAACGGTTTCACAGGCTTAGACCCCCGGAGGGTTTTCCCTAGGGTACGGTAATATAAGCGTGTTGGGCACTCTCCACTCACGGCACGCGAATCACATAGAAAGCTAGACACTGCTCATCCCACAAATCAAGATTTTCAGTAATTAGCGCTCCAACATCATTGTGCATCTGTGGTTGTAAATAAGCGCGATTCTCACCTGCATAGAATATATGCAGCTCGGAAGGGGTACGGCATTGCCGTGCCCCTATACCAGCAGAATCGGTGTAGGCGACTACGCGAATCATTAGAGAAAAGTTATGTAAGTTGTCTTAAATAAATCTATCTAATGGTGATGTAGACCCAAAGAAATCACAAGTAAACTCTTGGTGCGTTCTTTTCTTAAAAAAATATTTTTTATGGTTGATAGCTATATTATTGATTTACTTGTCATTGGGTCATTGCTATTATTTGTCACCTTATTATCCGGATGGATTTCGCGTTTACCTCTTTCCTTCGCCATCATCTACCTAATAGTAGGTATTTTATTAGGTCCTTATGGTTTTGGACTGATTCAATTACGCCGTGCTGGAGTATTTAACGCTGAGGTGTTAGAACGGCTGGCAGAATTTGTCGTGATTATATCTGTCTTTAGCTGTGGTTTAAAAATTGTACGTCCGCTCAAATTTAGAGCTTGGAATATTACGACGCGACTTATTGTTTTTTTGATGCCAATTTCAATTTTTGGGTTGGCAGTTGTAGGTAAACTCTTTTTAGGGATGGATTGGGGAGAGGCTATCTTATTGGGAGCGATTCTTGCACCAACTGATCCAGTCTTAGCTTCAGAAGTTCAACTGAGTGATACGAATGATAAAGATGAATTGCGCTTTGGTTTAACGTCCGAAGGCGGTCTAAATGATGCCTTAGCTTTTCCTTTTGTTTATTTTGGAATTCATGCTTTAAAAGATAACAACTGGAATAACTGGCTGAAACAGTGGGTTGCAGTTGATATAATTTGGGCTATTGCTGCTGGTGTTGTAATGGGCTTTATCGTTGCCAAAGCAGTTGTTTGGATTGAGAAAAAAATCCAAAATAAGCATCGTGTTGATGAAATTATGGAAGATTTTATAGCCCTTGGTACAATTTTGCTAACTTACTCTCTAACAGAAATTGTTAACGGGTATGGATTCCTTGCTGTATTTATTGCAGGGCTAGTATTCCAACGGAGTTATGGAAATTCCGAAAAACCACTGGCACAGTTAGAATTTATAGAGAGATTGGAAAAACTTTTAGAAGTTGGGACAATTTTAATATTGGGGACGATTTTATTAGTCAAGCCAATGCTAAATTATGCTAGCCAATCTTTATTAGTGATAGTCTTATTATTCCTAGTCATCCGACCTGTAGGAGCCTGGATTAGCACAATTGCTGGAAATTCCCGAAAAGCGTACCGTCGTCGAACTTGGTATTCAGGAACTCGTTTGTTATTCGGTTGGTTTGGTATTCGTGGTGTTGGCTCTTTATATTATCTTTCATATGCCTTTGGCAAAGGTCTAAAAGGTGAAATAGGTGAGCAAATAAGTTGGATAACTTACACCACTATTGTTGTTTCCGTGATTGTGCACGGAATCACTTCAACTCCATTAATGAATTGGTATGAGCGTAATCTTGCCAAGCACGAAAATTCCTCTTCTCCAGCTACCATTGATGAATTTCAATGAGGCATAACCGAGACTCACATCTTGCACCTAACCGAACAAACCCGTAAAAGGCAAATAAGGAGTACAAAAATATAACAGAAGATGAATCAATAATTTAAGTACATAAGAGTGATAAAGAAACTTAAAGTAGCCGTAATTTTACATAAAAAGCTTCCAAAAATACAAGATGTAGGGATGACTATTTGCGTCATCCTGTAGTGCGATCGCCTACGGCGAGCGCGGAGCGCCAGCGCTAACTTTAATTTCAAAAACGGAATTTGCTTTGATAGCAGAAAATATGAGAGAAAGGGCGTGAAATATCGAATTTTTTATAGCAAGAACAATGCTTACCTACGCCCAAAAGCTAGTATACAATCTCAAAGAGTTAATGCCGACGCAATACCAAAAAGATAATCTTGATGCAATGCTGGGATGATTTTTGGAAGCGCAAGGGCATCCCTTACCTGAACACTCTCAAACCAAATCTCCGAGTGCATTGAGTCGGTTTTTAAATATCAATCCTTGGTCAACAAGGGATATGATTCGTATTGTTCGTAACCATGTATTAGAGACGAGCTTAAAGGTTTTTTCAGCAGAAGGGAAAGGACGTAAACCATTTTTACAGGTTATCATTGACCTAACGACTCTTGAAAAACGGGGTAAATTTAAAAACTTTGAGGATTTAATAAGAGTTTATAACGGTAAACGTGGTCTGCATATAGTAGTAGTTTATTTAGTTGTCGGAAAGTGGCGCATACCTTGGAACTTCCGTGTTTGGAGAGGTAAGGGTACACCTTCACCCGCTCAACTAGGACTCAGGTTAGTTAAGCGTTTACCTAAATCTTTAACTGAACGCTTTCGGGTGAATATTTTGGTTGATACGGCTTTTGGGAGCGTGGAATTTCTTCATGGTGTACGCAAGTTGAAATATCATGCGGTTACAGGTGTGGCTATTAACCGTAAATTAGTTGATGGAAGAGTTTTAAGACATTTACACAAACAGGGACAACAAGTCCGTTTGGTTGGTTTAAAGTTTCCCGTTACCGTATCTTGGTATTACTTAAAGCGCGATAAGGGCAAGCTTGAAAAACGTTTTGTCTTGTCTACTCGTCCCATTAAAGCTTCTACTCTCAAGTGGTGGGGTAAGCGTCGTTGGCAAATTGAGGGATGGTTTAAAACCGCAAAGCAATGACCCAAAGGGTCACGCTTCGCGAACGTTTTGGTTTGCACCGTTTTGGACAGGGTTCTCTCCTTGGCATGTATCGCTGGCTGATTCTTTCTCTGACTGCCTACCTCATTGCTCATTGGACTTATCTTCATATTCAGTCTGGATCACCACCTGATTGGGGTCAGGCTGCACAAACTGCCTTAGAATCAATTTTTACCCAAATAGTCGTGTCTCTTCTTTTACTTGATATTGAACGCTTAGCTCCCCTCGCACGTAGTTGTGGTTTTGACATTCATATTTCCAGGTGCAAGATGTGAGGAGAGAGGTTTTAAGTTCTCTGGTTAAGATGATGGTTACACGTGCCTGATTTTTTAGCGCTCTGGATCGGCTTTTTCTGGTTTATACGTTCAGTTTTCCCGAAATCTGAACGTATAACCTATCTTATGCTTAGGTGCGTTGTGTTATGTCTGCTTACTATCGCAACGTTTATCTATTCTCTAGTTAAAAGCATCCTTAATGCTATCAACAGTGCGTTCAATTACATTCTTTGTGTTGTCTACAGCTTCTTTAGTCCGAGCTGCATCTTCATCTGCTCTTTTCTCAATTGTCTTCGCATCTGTCTTTGCTTTGCGCTCAAGAATACTACCATTATCGGTTGCTTGATCAACTCGCTCAGCATTTTTGTTTGCAGTTTCCTTAACCTTATCTTTCGTATCTTCAATGAAACCTTTGGCTCGTCCAGCATCTTCACTGGTTTTGTCTTTAACCTGGTCTGCTGTTGCGATTAAGTTTGTAGCAGGATTAGCCATTGCTGCGGTGTTCGAGAAAAACGCACCTTGCCAAACGAAGGCGATCGCCGACACACAAAACACAGTTGTAGCCAGAAAGCGTCCTACAGTGGAAAGCCGTTTTATCACATTATTCAATTTCATTGAATACAAGCTCCATTTTTATTTAGCATCCTATTTTTACTTCATCTGCCTGCGAAGTCAAATCGTTCCATAGACAGAGGTTCTCCCGTCATAAGTTGTGGATTGAGGCATTGTCCTGTACGATTACCCTAATACCTCCAATCCTCCCGGGAAGACCGGAGGGCGTTAGAAACCCTACTAATACCGTTTCACTTTAAAGTTGATACATATGGCGAAGTAGGAGAAGTAGGGGAAGTAGGAGAGTCAAATGTATCAGGATTTTTGTGAAAGGGTATAAGAGCGCTCCTCTCACGGTTCGGGTTATGGCAAACATTGACTTAGCGCGGTACTTGCTTGTCAACATGCTAATGGCGGTTATTTCTCAATAACCGCCGCTAGCGCGAACAAAGGTTTCAGACACAATAGCTAGTAAAATCACGAATTGCTAAAAGCTTTCAGATAAACCATATCAAACTACATATTTTGAATTTGGTAACCCGGGAGTTATACCATATAACGCTGGTATTCTGATAAATTTAAGGAACTCTCAGAAATACCAGGATCGCCACCAAACCATGCTTCATCTAAGTCGTGTTCAGTAAATGTATAGCCCAGAGTAGAAGCAAAATGAACAATTTTGGTTTTATCCCAATCCCAAATACCAAATAAGCCTTTAACGCAGCACTTCTGGTGATACTGCTCATAAATGGCTTGATCCGACATCAAAACCTCGTAAAAAGCATTTACCTGATCCAGTGACATAATTTTTTCTGTCCAGTAATAAAAGTTACATTGATTAACAAAACAATTCCGGTTTTAATAATTTTTTCAACAGTTGTGAGTGGTCATACGGACGAATTTTGAAGACGTTGATTACAATCTATTGTTTCTTGACATCTTACTACTGACATCTATACAAATGGTAATTTAAAGTTTGAACTGAAGGCGAAAACAGGAAAAATGAAGTATAAAATATTTTATTACTTTGGACATCTATGTGTCCTATCCTTCATTTTTCATTCTTAATGGGTTATTTGTGATGCAGTACAAGGTTGTACTTCATCCCTAAAAAGCCAGCCTTGAGTTCCATCAGGCAGTTTAACTTCTACAAAATCACCGCGCACCTGAACAAATAAGACCATTACGCCTAGATTCAGTTGTTTGACAGCGCCAACCTCTGTTTGAGGTTCAGGGCGTAATTTAGCTACAAATCTGCCACCGGGGGGAGAAACAACACGACACAGTTGTGGTTGCTGTGAGATGAAATTCTGTTGTGCATGAGTTCCGATCATGTTGTTAGAGTTCAAAAAGCTAAAGCCACCAACAGCGCTGATACAAGCTGCTACACTCATCCCAAGTAATTTTGGTACTTTGATCGCTGAAGATGATAATACTGACTCTGGAGTCAACAAAACTTCTTGTGAATTTTCTTCAGCCTTCTTGACTTTTGGAATTCGCATCGTCTGGTTAATAGGTTGTTGCAGTGCGATCGGAACAATTGAGTATTCTATAGGTACGTACCCACCCGGATACTCGTTGCAAACAATGTCACTTACCTGAAAATTTTGTTGCCCCAACCGTATATTACTACCAACACAAAGAGGCATTTCGCCTGCTAAAAGTAACTGTCCATCAACAATAGGAGGATTCATCTGGCGCAAATTCCGCAAGTAAAATTTCTGCTTTTGCTGATGAAAGAAGATTTCAATATGTAAAGCAGATACTGTTGGATCTGATATAACAATGTCGCATACTTGGGGATCTCGACCGATGCGGACTCCTCGACTGGGGTTTTTACTTTGTTGTTTTTCAAGGATTTTGCGATTTTTGACTTGTCCGTTTTCCTCCCACTCTAAAGAGAGTTCATGAAGGATGTTTGTGGTAAAACAAGCTTCTTCTGTCGGCAATTTGTCAGAGTTTGTCGCTGATTCCCGTAGCGCTAGCAGCACCTCAGTCGCAGTCTGGTAACGATCTTTAAAGTGATAGCGCGTCATCTTAGTAAGAATAGCAGCTAACCCCGGACTGACAGTTGCCAGATGTTGCCACAGTATTTCTCCAGTATTGGGATCATCTTGGAGTTGGTGTGGATGCACCCCTGTCAATCCTTGAATTCCCATCATCCCCAGTGCATAAATATCACTACTAGGACGTGGTAAACGTCTGATTTGCTCAGAGGGCATATATCCCCGAGTTCCGGTGATCAGAGTGATGTGGTTTTGTCTTGTCCCAACTGCTGTTTGACTTTGCAGTTGTTTAATTGCTCCAAAGTCTATCAGAACTAATTTGTTGTCTGAAGCACGTCTAATAATATTATCTGGTTTGATATCACGATGAATGACTCCGTGGCTATGAACAAATTCTAAAATACCCAGTACCGAATTTAGCATTTCAAGAATATGGGGTTCCGTCCATATTCTTCCTGGAGGAAACTCCATACTCACAGGATGTCCACTGATAAATTCTTGTGCCAAGTAAAATTCTTGCTTCTCTTCAAAATAAGCTAAAAGTCTGGGTATTTGGTCGTGGTTGCCCAACTGTTGCAAAGTTTCAGCTTCTTTTTGAAAAAGCCTTCTGACAGTTTCTAAAATATCAGGGTCGGTACTAGAAGTTTTGAGATGTTTTAGGACGCATTTAGGGTTCCCAGGGAGGTGAACGTCCTCAGCAATGTAAGTTTGCCCAAATCCCCCCTCGCCCAATACTTCAAGGACTTTGTAACGTCCTGCTAGTAACTGACCAATCATGTTGTAATGGTGATTTTAAAAAATAACTGTAACGCTTCTACATTTAGAGACTAAAAGAAAAAATGAAGTCAAAAAATAAATAAAAAATATATTTTTTTATTTATCTACTCTCTCTTTTACTTCTCGTTTAGACTTTATACTCTTCTACCTCTTTGGTAAGATTTATAACTACAGAAAAGTTTGAGAAAGGACATCAAGACATTTTATCAAACTTTTCAGAGTTGCTGCTTTTCCTAACAATTTTTGTGAAAATGAGGTATATCATGGGTGGTTAATCCTATTCTCTTTATCACAGTAACTTGAATGAAAAGCTTTGTGATGTTCATTAGGTAGAGATAAATAAGATGAGCCTGGTACATTAATGAATAACAAATCTAAGATACTAATGTTGCCAGTTTGGCAGACTTTATAAAAGTTCATTATTGTATGGTTAGTTTAATAACTAACTTGTATCGTCAATTTCATAGCAACTTTTATCAGATACGTAAGTAAATTTTAATTTATATAAAAAAATTTTATCAAATCAAATGTAACAATCTCAACACTTAAGTAGTTGTCAGTAGTTTTTTTTTAAGCTAATCGAAACTATAAAAAATACGGTTAATTACTAGTTTGATTTACTCAATTTCCATCGAGGCGATATTGATTTTTTAAGATTTGTAGGAAAATACCTTGTAATATATGCAAAAAGAGTCAGAAAATAATTTCTGTCTGAACGAGAGTCTTTCTATTATGCATAACTCTTTTCGGCTAAATTTTTGTACGATTGGTATCGTGAGCTTCTTGACAATACACGGATGGACGTTACAGCAAAATTTAGGTAATGCCAAAATTGAGTTGAAAAAAACCCAACAAAATCTTGAACAAGTACAGAGCCAGCTAAATGATAATAAACAAGAACTTCAAAGCCTCCGCCAGAGACTCAACAAAAAAAATTCAGACATTGTGATTATGAATATTTGTCTAGAAGGTGTAGGACGGGCGTTGTCAGATATGGGAAATGACAATCGTCCTGGAGCATTCTTTGAGTTATCATCTGTAGTGCTGCAATGTCGCCTAGCAGACAAAATTGCAGAAAAAACACGTATTGAACAGAGCCAATCAGCATCTGTGGAAGCTCACACTTCAGTCAAGAATGTCAGTCAATGGTATCAGGACAGACAAAACATTGCACAAAGAAATATTCAGTTGAAAGAGCGAATGTTGAAAGCTCAACAGAAGCGGGAGAAAGATAATTCCATTTGATTGTCCTACAGTTCCACAGGATTAATATTTAGATGATGAGTGACATAATAGGTACAAGTAGGCGCTCGCCCCCTTGAGACGTCTCCTTTGGAGCATCGCTCTAGTCGCATTCAATCACAGAAGACTAAACAAAAACCGATGCAAGCCTATGTACCAAATGAACCCCACGAGTTTGTTCTCCGGTAGAGCAACAGACTATGCTTTGTATCGACCAAGCTATCCAGCAGAGGCAATTAATATCATCTTAGAAGGATTTGACCAGCCGTCACAGCTCGTTGCAGCCGATATTGGAGCCGGGACAGGTATCGCTTCGCGGTTGTTAGGCGAACGCGAGATAAAAGTCATTGCCATTGAGCCAAATCCAGAAATGAGACTGGCGGCAACTGGACATCCAATGGTAGAATTTCGCTCTGGGACAGCAGAAGTGACAGGTTTCCCTGATGCATCGGTTGACTTAGTGACTTGTTTTCAATCTTTCCACTGGTTTAACCCTTCGCCAACGCTTTACGAGTTTCACCGCATCTTAAAGTCATCTGGACGTCTTGGTCTGGTTTGGGGTATCTGGGATGAAGACGACTCCTTCACTAAAGAATTTGACCGCTTAGTTTTCCAAAGCTCAAACAATATTCCTGGATTACCAAGTCGTGAGTCGATGATCAGCGCACTTCTGGAGAGTCCCTATTTCCAAAAAGTCCGCCAAACAAATGTTCCGTATCAGCAATGGTTAGATTTACAAGGATTGATTGGTCTTGCCCAAAGCCAAGGCTTTGTCCCACTTTCACCAGAGGAACGACAACCGCTTGTCGCTCAATTGCAAAAGCTACACGAGCAGGCGGCTGATACTAGTGGTAAAGTTTGTGTGGTCTACCGTATCGATATTTACCTTGCTGAACCAATGGTGTAAGAGCGGTGTTGATGAATTTTATTCGCTCATCCTAAAGCTGGACGATGCTGAATGCAAGGTTTAGCAGCACAACTGGAAGCTGCTAAACTAATGAGGGTGGCTTCCGCTCACTGTAGCTCTGAGAATTTGACCAATGATCATCCTCTACGAACACCCCCTATCTCCGTATGCACAGAAGAACAAAATCGCCTTGCGCGAAAAGGGAGTTGAGTTTGAGATCAAGACGCCTGACGTGAGTGGGGGCGCGTTTGGGGGCAGTGAGTTTCTGGAAGCCAATCCTCGCGCCCAGATGCCGGTCCTCATTGACGGCGATGCCAAGATCTTCGACTCTACAATCATCCTTGAGTACATCGAAGACAAATGGTCCGAGCCACCGCTGCTGCCTCCCAATCCAGCAGACCGAGCTCGTGTCCGCATGATTGAAGAGGTCATGGACACCTACTACGAGCCGATCAACTGGGGGGTGATGGAAATCAACTTCTTTGGTCGGGCGAAGGGTTCGCTTGCCGAAACGATCGTTGGGAATGCCAAACAACAGGCTGCGAAGTGCCGTGAATGGCTGACGAAGCAGCTAGGCGATTGCGAATGGTTCAACGGCGACCGTTTTGGTTGGAGCGATCTGTGTGTCGTTCCCTACATTAACTCGTCGTCATTCATATTCGGGATTGGACCAGAAGCAAACTCCCCACTTGCTGATTGGTTCAAGCGCGTTAGTGTGCGTCCAAGCGTCGCTCAAACGTTGCAGGAAGCAAACGACTCTGTTGCCGGATTGGAGCAATTTTCGCATTTCGTTGAGCAAGGTTTGTTCAAACGTGAGTACCGTGACCATCGTCTTGAGTGGATGATTCGTATGGGTGGACTCCAAGTTGTACTCGATGGCATTGAGAAAGACAACATCCGATTCAGTAACGATTTCTCTTGAGAAAAACTAGAATACTTTGCGACACCAAAAGCCTCAAAGGATTTTCGGCGTTGCTGAATCAAGGTATGAATTACTACTATTATGCAACGCCGCAACTTCTTCTAGTTTTTTTGCATCCAGTATCGTTATCTTTCCACCCCGACTGTAAGCAATCACTGACTTAAGACTTTTCATAAAGCGTACGCACTCTTCATAAGTAATGCCAATACTACGTGCAATTCGATAGTAAGGCAATTGGATTTTCAAAACTTCTCCTTGCGGAGTTGATTCTGTACCATCATGCTCAGCAAAATATTGAATTATTCTTGCCAACCTGACAATGGCTCTTTCAGAAACTAATCCATGAACTGTTTCATGCAATTGCTGAATTCTCGAATTAAAAACCATCAGCATCCGTAGAGCAATATCAGGGTTTTCTTGAATAGCTTTGAGTAGAGCATCTCGTTGTACAGTCAGAATCTCACAATCACTCAAAGCTGTGACAGTTGCAGGCGCAATACCATTTCCCAACAGTGCAGGAGCAGCAAAAATTTCCCCAGCACAAAGGGTGCGAAGAATCGTTTCTTTCCCCGTTCCTGCTGTTTTTGTCATTTGAATTGACCCACTCACTAAAGCAAACAATACATCTGGTAGAGCATCGCCTTCATGCAGGATAATTTCTCCCTTAAGATAACGTCGCACTTGGGTGTGAGGCTGCAAACTCAATTTATCTGAAGGCTCTAAACCTACAAATACGGCAATTTGTGAAATTTGTTCAATGCTTGCCTGCATAATGATTTAGGAAAATTATTCATCCTAAAGCTGGACGATGCTGAATCCAAGGTTTAGCAGCTTCCAGTTGCGCTGCTAAGCTAATGAGAGTGGCTTCGGCTGCGGGGCGTCCCACTAATTGTACGCTTATCGGTAAACCGAGTTCATCAAAACCTACAGGAAGAGCGATCGCCGGTTGTCCAGTTGCATTCGCTGGTGGACAAGGTGCAACCCAATCAACAATCTTTTGGAATGTCTCTTCTGGACTCAAGTTTGCCCACTCTCCCACGCGGATAGGTGAATGTAAGTAAACTGGCAACACAAGCACATCAATCGTGTCGAAAAGTGCGACAATTTGTCGTGCTACCGCCTGCATTTGGGAAACTGCTCGCAAGTACTCACCCGCAGAACCTGTTCTAGCCAACAACCAACGATTCAATGGCTGTAAAGCCTCAGCAGGTATTCCCGACCCAGCGACGCTTGTTTGCCAAACAAATTGAAATGGTTCAACTAATCGACTAAGATCTATGCTCGTCTGCTCAACTGTGTGACCAAGTTCTTGTAATAATTGCACTGTTTGCAGAACGCCTTGCTCACAGTTAGCATCAGCTTTCCCTATAGGAGGGGTACTTGTTGCATAAGCAATTCGCAAACGACCAGGTTTTTCTTTTGTATAAGCAAGAAACGAGGGTTCTGGGTTGGGTAACCAATATGGATCGCCTGTGACATATCCAGACATGACATCTAAAAGAGCAGCCGCATCAGCAACAGTACGTGCTATTGGACCATTTGTCGCAATACCACTAAGGCTATCGCCCACCGGTGCATGAGTCACCCTTCCTCTTGATGGCTTGATTCCCACTAAACCACAACAAGCTGCAGGACCACGAATTGAACCACCACCATCAGAACCTTGAGCGATCGCACATAATCCTGCTGCTACCGCTGCGGCTGCACCACCACTGGAACCGCCTGGGGTGTAGTCTAAATTCCACGGATTTCTGGCTGGGGGAAAACCCGTAGGTTCTGTGTAAGGAGTTGAACCAATTTCTGATGTTGCTGTTTTGCCCAGAAGAATAAACCCAGCTTGCTTAATCTTGACTACTACCCCACTATCATGGTCAGCGATATTATCTAGTAACGCGGGATTTCCGTAAGTACAAGGGACACCTGCAACAGGGTTGAGGTCTTTAATAGAAATCGGCACTCCAAAAAACGGTGGTAGTTCTGAGGTATTAGAAAGGATTTCTGTTTTGGCTTTGGCATCTGCGATCGCTTGTTCTGCCATCACCGTAAAATAACTTCCCAACTGAGGATTCAACCTAGAGATGCGTTCTAAATAGACTTCCACCAACTCCAACGGCGATACCTCTCGGCGTCGGATTAACTGTGCTTGTTCTAGTGCTGGGGTAAAAGCTAAATCAGTTTTATTCATTAGAATAATGACCTCATTTTAAACAAAAATCCCCTGTTTTTGGGGATTGGATTTTGTTTTACACTCTCAAAAAGGTTACGATTTTTACGTTTTATAACCAAAAGAGAATTTTGTATATCCAGGGTTATATTACACTAGTTTTATTCTGTTAATATTTTGTAGTCATTTTAGCTTGTTTAAATATCTTCCACCCACAGGAGAGAGCTTGCAAAAGTACTATTCTTGAGTGCGTTGTAAAATTTTTGGTCGGCTGTTACCATTTGGCATCCTTGCGTGATAGCTAGAGCTAGATAAAGGCTGTCATAAACTGCCGCATCCGTCTGTATCGCAATATTTAAAGCAAAAGGCATCAATGGCTGAGATAAATACACCTCTATAGGAACCGTGTTCAAGTCTGCTAGAGTCTGTCGTGCGTTATCAGGGCTATCATCATCACGACGTACCCGTTTCCACAAAACATTTCCTACTTCTGCAAAGAAGAAATCTGGGACTAAAAAGTTGTGAGCACTTGCCAGCAACTGCCTAGCTGCATTGGAATAAATTTCAGGCACAAACCATTTGATAGCAACGCTAGCATCCAGAACATAGCGGCTCATCGTTGGCGATCCTCACGGATCAGTTCTGCACTATCGCTGAAAGTTCTGCCTGTGTACCTAGCCTGAGCTCGTGCTACTGCTTCTCTTGCCTTCGCCATATCACCGCCCGTATGATATGCCTCATTTTCCGCAGCTTGCTGTAGTATATGTTTTAATTCTTCTTGCAAAGAGCGACCATGCTGTTTCGCAAGGATTTCAATCTTTCCAAGAATCATCGGGTCTATATCTTCTACTAAAACTTGAGCCATAGTAGACTTCCAATTATTTGAACAGGTTGTTGAGATTATAGCAAGGCTTGAGCGATAGCTTCTCTACGAGACGCTGCTGCGCTCCGCGCAGATCGCTTGTTCACATCTGTTTCAACCATAGGAGATAGCTTGCAAAAGTGCTGTTGTGAATGAATAACCAGTTATTGTTGTTGCTCTATCTCTGGGTAACCAGGACGCAATTGTGCGAAAATGTTTTTGCATACTAAAGAACCATTGACACAAACGTTAAAAGATGCAAAATCTTCGATAAAATCTACCGTTAGAACTGTTCTTGGTCACGAATGATCAGATTGTCGTAAGCATTTAAGCGCTGTGGCTTTTAGCCCGGAGAGTGTCAAAAGGCATCTTCCTTTGTAAACAGGTAAACGTCATACTCATTAGCGATGACAAGTACAACTGAAAACTGATGTAATAAGAATGCTGTTGTCAATGCTGGAGCGATGACTAAGCGAGTTTTAATTCTTGGAGGGAGAGGGCGGATCGGTGGTAGCGTTGCCAAAGACCTTCTCACCCATACACAAGCAGAAGTGACAATCACAGGACGCACACCAGGTAATAGAACGGGCGACTCAAGAGTGCAACATTTGGTGTTAGACTTGGCCGATGTTGAGAAACTGAAGAAGGCGATCGCCTCTACCGATTTGGTAGTTCACTGTGCTGGTCCTTTTCACTACCGAGATGCCAATGTTCTCAAAATCTGTATTGAACATGGTGTCAATTACGTAGATGTCAGTGACCACCGTTCTTATACCAGTAAGGCTCTCATCTACAACGATGCAGCCGTATCTGCAGGTGTCACAGCGATAGTTAACACTGGTATCTTCCCTGGCATTTCTAACAGCATGGTACGTCAGGGTGTTGAGCAATTCGATACACCAGAAAAGATTCATTTGAGTTATTTAGTATCTGGTTCTGGCGGGGCTGGTGTCACCGTCATGCGAACAACCTTTTTAGGTTTACAACAACCAATTGAAGCTTGGATAGATGGAAAATGGCAGACAGTCAAACCCTACAGCCAGCGTGAAAATCTTGACTTTCCACCTCCATATGGTCGTAGCGGAGTGTACTGGTTTGATATGCCAGAAACTTTTACACTACCTCATGCTTTTCCCTCAGTGAAAACAGTCATTACAAAATTTGGTTCAGTTCCCGATTTTTATAATCACCTAACTTGGATAGCTGCCCACATTTTTCCTAAGCAACTGATGCAACAGAAAAGCGCTATTGAATTTTTGGCTCATGTTAGTCATTTTATGACCGATGTGACCAATCCTTTCAGTGGTATTGGAGTTACAGTTCGCTCAGAAATTACAGGTCAAAAAGATGATAAGATAGCAACTTTTTGCTCTACTTTAGTGCATGAAAATACCGCAGTAGCTTCGGGCTGTGGCACGGGTAGTATTGCTCAATTATTACTAGATGGTAAGTTGAAAAAACCCGGTGTTTCACCTGTTGAAGAAGCACTGCCAACAGATTTATTTGAGCAAACAATGCAAAGTCGGAGTATTGACATTAGTCACGAATGGTTGTACAAGCAAAAGTTCGATAACAGACAGATAGAAAACGAGTACCCACGTAGAAAAACTTAGTTGATAGGACGGGGAATCTTTTAAATTTGATGTTTTTTGATAGCATAAGCCCAAAGCGCTCCCGCTAGGAGTACAAAGTCGCATGCTCACAAGGCATAGCTTAGTGCGAACATGCGACACTTTGAACATAGAATTGTTAATGTACCCTCAAAGCAGGAGGCAAAGTTATACTAAACCACGTAATATTCCTGTGATTTCCATTCCTGCCAAACCTAAACAAATAAAACGAGAGAAGGAGAGTATTGCCATGCAATTCATTTTAGCTATTTTTAATAAAGCCTTGCGCCAGAGTATTGTAGTTGTAGGGTTGATGGCTTTAATTAGCTTATCAAGTGTATTTTTTTTTGTTGAACCTAGCTATGCAATAGGATTTACATCAGAAAAACCAGCATTTCCAGGACAGAAACTCACACCTGAAGAAAAGATTGGCCGTGCTTACGAATATGACCCTGGTGTTGGTGTTCAGGAAGAAGATAGAGAACAGGAATATGAGCAAGCAGTAAAAGACTCTGAAAACCTAGAAACTGTTGAGAAAGCTTACGAAAGGAATGAGAAGGCTTACGAGCAGCAAAATCCGCAGCCGAATTTGATTCAAAAAGCTGAAAAAGCGATTGAGAAAGCAACAGGAAAGTAAAAGTAGACAAAATGAGGGAGATGAAGAAGTTCTCTCCCCAATACCGTTTAGCTTAACCTTGATTCATCCCAACACTCACCCAGTGGATAGAGTGTAGTGCTTTTTGCGGTTTAAGCTAATAGCAGCAAACGCTCTAATACACCAAATTTCCAGTACCGCGCAGCTGACGTAAAGAATTTATACAATACGGGCAGTCACAGGTAAATAACCGCATCGCAGCATTACTTTCCTCTTCAGTAAAGTTCAGCATGGCGACGTTGTGATCTGATTTGTTTGTAGTAATAGTTGTTGAACGCACAGGCGGGGCATTTGGATTTCTTTCAGAATCTTTAATGCATACAGGAGTTTTGTAACTAGCGTGGGGATGTGTTATGCAGGTACGACCATCGTTGGTATGCGTTAATTTCTGAGTCATACCAGCAGCGTGGGCGGGATTGATAACTCCCAGTGTAGACATCAGAGATACAAAAATGGAGGAACTAGAAAGCAAATTCAGTATAAGTTTTCTGTTCATGGGTTTCCTTGAAAAACGTGTATGAGCGCTCAGGTTATTTGATTCACTGTCAAAAGAGCAAGTGACTTTTTTCCTGAAATAATCTAGTTTGACAATGGGCACCACAACTTTGTTTCCCTTTGCACTTCATTTCGTTAAAAATTAGGGTGAGCAAACTTTGCTCACCCTGTCAATTAGCTGATGAAAAATAGATTTTGGATTGCTTAGGCTGAATCTGCTGAAGAAGGTTTTGTGTTTGCTGATATCCTTGGATATTTCCTTGCTGTTGAAACAAATTTGCAGCCTGTTTCAAATCAGCTACAGCGTTCTTGTTATCTCCCAAAGCATATTGGGCAAGTCCCCGGTTACCATAGGCATCAGCTAAATTGGGATTTCTATTCAAGGCGGAGTTAAAGTTTGCAACAGCTTGCTTATCATTTCCGTGTTTAAAATTGGCAAGTCCGAGATGGTAGTAGCCATCTGGTGAGGTTGGATCAATTTTGATTATCTGGTTAAAGTCGGCGATAGCTTTGCGGAAATCTCCCAATTCATAATGTCAGAAAATCTGACCAGGATGTCATTTCCAAAAGATAGAATAAGTCACAATTGTTGTGTGTTCCTATACTCTTGCCAAAACACAAATTTGAGACAATGTATAATCTGTAAACAATCTTCACTGGTTCGCTAGGGTGTTCTCAATTGAAAGAAGTACTCAAGTCCTTACTTTACTTCATCTGGGCTGGCTTGTTTGAGATTGGTGGCGGCTATCTCGTATGGCAATGGTTAAAAGAAGGAAAACCTGTCTGGTGGGGCATTGCAGGAGCTATTGGGTTAGCTTTATACGGTATGCTCGCGACTCTCCAGCCTGCGAACTTTGGTAGAGTATATGCTGCTTACGGCGGCGTGTTTATTGTAATGGCAATGCTTTGGGGTTGGAAGGTTGATGGAGTGACTCCAGACCGCTACGATATACTGGGAGTTTGTTTAGCATTACTGAGTGTACTGATTATCATGTATACACCCAGAGGATAGAAAAAAGGAGGATATCACAAAAAACATGGTAACAAATCCTACCCTAAGTCGTCTTCTGATAGGTGTTTCGCCTTCTCTTAAAGAAATATTCTCAGATCTTGCACCTTTCCGTATAAGCCCGGACTTAGTTAAAAGCAGCGCAAGAAAGTGACACGATTTTTATTGTCTTTTTTCGTAATAATAAAGGCTTGAGGCAACGCAGGTGAGTGTGAATATTCAATCAACTTTTCTTGGTGCAAGATGTGAGTATTAGGACTAAACTTGCTGTCAAGCTTGTAAATGTTCTTCTACAGACTGATACAGGTTAACAATATGAGTGTCAGCCAATCTGTAATAGACGTTGCGACCTTCTCGCCCATACCTAACTAAACGCATAGCTTTCAATTATGCAACGCCCACTTACTGGACCAAACGCAACAGTAAACTCTACGACGGGGAAACCGTTCTATTGCCTTAAAACGGCAAAACCATACATGTGGTGAGACCAGCGCTACAGGAGGGGAGCCAGTGCGTTGCGGTGAGACCAGTGCTGCAGGAGGGTTTCCCTCCGTAGGCATCTGGCGTAAGCGCAAAGCGCACGCTGCGCGAACGCCGTAAGGCGTGCGCTTTGCGCATACCCGAAGGGGGGTTCCCAAGGCACGTTTTCGGGGGAAGCTTCCCCCGAAAAGCTGCCGCCCCGTTGTAGCACCTGGCGTTCTCCCGACCTAGGCGACTGCGTAAGCGCAAAGCGCACGAATCGAGCGTTGCAAGAGCGTCTGTGCAGGAGATACGCGTAAGCGTGTCCCTTTGGGACTTACAAAGTAGCGTCTCCGAACGCGAGTGCGGGCAAGGCAGGGCTATAGAGATACCCGAAGGGTCATTGTGGGTTAAAGATGCGAGCGTGAAGAACGAGCACACTTACACCACATCGACGGCAATCATAACAATTGGAAAACTAAAAACCTTCTAGCGGTACATGAAAGCTGTCACGATTATATCCACATGAGCCAAGGGAAAAACCCTAGAACATCGGGAGCCGAGTGCACACAAATGCGCACGCTCGGATCTAACTTAGAGGTGCGGTGGACAAGCGCGACTTGAAAGGTCGTTTAGAACGGAGAGCCGACTCTCCTAGAGAATTCACACTCTCTACCCTAATGTAAAAGACTTTCCGGAGTCCGGTCACGCCCAAGTAGGTAACGAAACAGGCGGAATGCAGACCACAAACGTAACCTTAACTACTAGCCCAAAGTGGTAAGGAGCAAGAGGGAGTTCTCCCAAGATGAACAAAAGTAAATTGATGTTTAAACTGCGTCATCGCACAGGGAGCCAAATCAGGCTGACAGGTTCCAACCAAAAGGTAAGTGGGTAGATTTATGGTTTTATGCTCTATAAATCGTGTGAATATAACTCCCACCGCAGGAAAGTCAACATCTAAAGGAGAATATACACTAAGCGAAACAACAAGGTAAACCCCATAGAGTCTATAGGATGTCGATACCAATAGTAAGCTAACCGCAAGGAAAGCAGAATCCTCTGGAGGGTAAAGGATGGAGTAAAAAGCAAAAGCCCGTTTGTAATGAACGAGATAGGGGTTCAAACTTTGCCCCTGACCGAAAGGAATAGCAGACTTACTCTGGGTCTTATGAGAAAGAGAAACTCACAAAGAAACTTAATTCAAGGACAAGTTAGATGTCGTACCTCGGTACAACAAACGGACTAAGAAAACCACTAGAAGATTGGAGCCAAATCAACTGGCGAAAAATCAACAAAGCGGTTAGGAATCTGCGTCAAAGAATCTTTCTCGCGAGAAAACTTGGTAACTGGCGGAAGTTGAGAAACCTCCAAAAGTTAATGCAAAGAAGCTACGCCAACCTATTACTCTCTGTTCGGAAAATCACTCAGACCAATAAGGGTAAAGCAACGGCAGGAATTGACAAAGAAATAATCAATACCCCAAAGCAGCGAGTGAAGCTGGTAAACAACTGGAGTGGAGGAAATCAAGATCCTACAAAACGGGTAATGATCCCCAAAGCCAACGGTAAGAAACGACCGCTCGGAATCCCAACCGTGCGCGACAGAATCGAACAGGCAATAATAGTCAATTCACTAGAACCCGAATGGGAAGCCGTATTTGAACCAAACTCCTATGGATTCAGGTGCGGTAGAAGCTGTCATGATGCCATAGCACAAAATTGGATAAGATTAAATGCAAGTCCAAATGCTAGAAATAACTGGGTTTTAGAAGCTGATATTCAAGGATTCTTCGACAATATTGCCCATGAATCTATCCTTAGACAACTAGGTAATTTCCCAAACAAAAACCTAATCAAAGGATGGTTAAAAGCTGGATTTATCTTTGAAGGGATATACAGCCCGACAGAAACGGGTACACCACAAGGAGGGGTTTGCTCCCCGCTCCTAGCCAATATCGGATTGCATGGATTAGAAACCTTTATAAAATCCACCAATCCAAAACTTGGAGTGGTTAGGTACGCTGATGATTTTATAGTCACAGCTAGAGACAAAGGAAGCCTCGAAAATGCCCAAATCCAGATTCAGCAATGGCTGTCAGAAAGAGGTTTGAATCTCAGTACGGAGAAAACGTTCATAACGTCAATGGCAGATGGTTTTGACTTCCTCGGCTTCAATCACCGCCATTATAATGGCAAACTGCTTATCAAACCCTCGAAAAAGAAAGTCTTAGACTTTTGTAAACGAATCGGTCAAGAAATAAAAGCAATGAACGGATGTGAACAAGAGGTAGTCATCAAAAGACTGAACCCAATTCTCCGAGGTTTTGCTAATTATTACAGAGGTGTGGTTAGTAAAGAAACCTTTGAATATGTCAAAAGTAGAATATGGCAATACCTCTGGCGTTGGGCTAAACGTCGCCATCCCAACAAGAACACAAAATGGGTACGGAAACGTTACTTTCAGACCAGAAATCGCAAGAAATGGACGTTCGCTACATCTACTAGCGACCGCCGAGGCAAACAAAAGGATTTAATCCTATACCCGATAGCGTACACGCCCATCGAACGCCATGTAAAGGTCAAGGGGGAAGCATCACCGGATGACCCCTCACTCAAAGAATATTGGGAAAAACGCCACCAAAAATATGGTAAGAGCTACTGGGAGAAAAACTCTCGGAATTATAAAATCGCTCAAAACCAAGACTGGAAATGTACCTGTGGTGAACCATTATTCAATGGAGAGGAAATAGAAACCCATCACATCGTACCTGTTGCTCAAGGTGGACTTGATGACGTAAAAAACCTTCAGCATCTACACAAAGCGTGTCATAAGCAGGTACACACAAAATCCAAGTCAACTCGCTTGAAGTAAGGCTTGAGCGCAGTGAGTGCGAAAGTCTCATGCTGCGTTCTTAGGGGAGGGGAGAGCGGTGACGCTCGAACCTTACCCGACTACTCCCCATCGACTCAACTTAATCTCAGTACAGACTCTAACGGGCTACTGAAAGCCTACACTGTCAGGGTCAGTGTAGGTAGTTTACATCGCCAGTTGTACAGGAGTGCGAGAAAGTTGCACGTCATACTCGGCGTTTTGCAGTAGCGATCGCCCTGTCATTTCTATTGGTTGAGGTAGTTGTAGAATATCCAAAATTGTCGGTGCAATGTCGGATAGCTTACCATCACTCCGCAAGGCGACATCTGTACCATGTCCTGGAATTTTGGCTTTTTCACCTTCCACTAAAATCAGGGGAACTAAGTTAGTCGTGTGCGCTGTCCAGGGATTCCCGTTACTATCTAGCATATGCTCGGCGTTGCCGTGGTCAGCAGTTATAATTGTTGTCCCGCCGACTTTACCAATACCGGAGAGTAGGCGACCCAAACACTGGTCAACTGTCTCAACGGCTTTAACAGTCGCTTGGATGTTACCTGTGTGTCCTACCATGTCTGGGTTGGCATAGTTGATGACAACAAGCGAGTATACGCGCTTTTCAATTGCTGCGATCGCCACGTCTGTCACTGCTTCTGCTGACATTGCAGGAGCACTATCATAAGTTGGCACCATCGGAGAGCTTATCAATAGTCGGTCTTCTCCTTCAAAAGGTTCTTCTAGACCCCCATTGAAGAAGTAAGTGACGTGAGCGTATTTTTCTGTTTCTGCTGTCCGAAGCTGCTTTAAATCATGCTTGGAAATGACTTCCCCAAGAATATTACTCAAATTTTGCGGTTCAAAAGCAACCCCAACTCGTAATTCTGGGTCATACTGTGTAAAGGTAACAAAAGACAGTGGGGTGATTTGCTGTCTTTCAAAACCGTTAAATTCTGGATTGACTAAAGCTTGGCTTAGTTGTCTTGATCTGTCGGGGCGGAAGTTAAAAAAGATGACTCCGTCTCCTGGTTCGATAGCTCCAGGTGCTATTCTGACTGGGAGCACGAATTCGTCCGTCAAACGTTCTGCATACGATGCTTGTAGGACTTCCACAGCCTTTAGACCATTTCCTGGTCCATCCTGCGTCATCACGTCGTAAGCGCGTTTAACTCGATCCCAACGGCGATCGCGATCCATCGCATAATAGCGACCGCTAACTGTGACTATGCGCCCGACGCCTATACGGTCGATATAGTCTTGAAGAAGCCCCAATGCTTTCACCCCTTCAGTGGGAGTGGTGTCACGCCCATCAGTAATGGCGTGTATGCAAACTTGGGATATTCCCTGAATCTTTGCTAAGTCAAGTAGTCCGAATAGATGAGTGATGTGCGAATGCACTCCACCCTCAGAAGTTAGCCCAACCAGATGCAACTTGCCATTTCGACGATACACTTCCTGGCAAATGTTCACAAGTGCTGGATTTCTGAGAATGGAACCGTCCTCTACTGCGTCTGAGATCCGTACTAATTCTTGGGGGACAATTCTACCAGCGCCTATGTTCAAATGACCAACTTCCGAGTTGCCCATTTGACCTTCTGGTAACCCCACCGCTTTCCCTGATGTTCGGATGAGGGTGTGGGGATAAGCCGCCCATAAGCTATCCATCACCGGAGTGTTTGCAACAGCAATAGCGTTTCCATGACTCTCCTCGCAGTAGCCCCATCCGTCTAAAATGACTAGCACCACGGGAGCAATAGGTGCCTTGGTCATAGTAAAACTGCCCTTTACTTTTTGTAATACTCGAATGATACCATTGCTATTAGCAGCCGCAAGTGAATTTCTGCTTATGACCTACTTTTTTTGCATAACTGTGGGCTTTTAGACAATTCTTAAACTTTGTTTATCTTTGGTAATTTATTGTGATATTTGGATTGCTGGACTATCTACAGTAATCCTATTTGAATTGCGGAATTTTTAAGAGAGGCGCTTAAAGCAGGGTGTCGCTTTGCGTCTGATCGCCCTGGTCGCAAAGCGAATGAAAACTTTTTGTGCAACTAGGACGATTGCTACGCTGTTCGCCGCACGATTCGGGCAAACGCCCAGCTAATTGCAGGCGATCACAAACTACACAAATCTCAGACACAAATAGAAATTCTCATGAATGACTTTGGAGTGCTAAACATACATATCATTTCTTTTTTGTGCCACTTTTTGCTGCTTTAGCAGCTTTTTTGGCAGCTTTTTCAGCAGCAATTGCTGCTAATTTTGCTTCTTCTTTTTCCTCTGCTATTTTATCTAAGTAATAGTGGTAATCTCCTAAGTAGACGCGGAAATCTCCTTCCCTGATTTCCACAATTTTGTTTGCTACCTTGGAAATGAAATAACGGTCATGAGAAACAACAAGTACTGTGCCATCATAGTTTTGAATAGCTTCTTCCAACATTTCTTTTGCTGGAATGTCTAAATGGTTGGTAGGCTCATCCAGTATTAATAAATTGGCTGGTTGTAACAACATTTTTGCTAAGGCAAGACGTGCTTTTTCTCCTCCACTTAATGCCGCCACTGCTTTGAACACAGTATCACCGCTGAACAGAAATCTTCCTAAGACGGTGCGAACTTCTTCATTTTTCCAATCAGGAACTTCGTCATGGATAGTTTCCATAACAGTTTTTTTCAAATCCAAAGCTTCAGCTTGGTTTTGTTCAAAGTATCCAGGGAGAACATTGTGTTCACCCAATGTCACTGCTCCTTCTGTGGGTTGTTCAACACCCATGATCAGGCGTAACAAAGTGGATTTGCCTGCACCATTAGGAGCAATAAAGGCAATGCGATCGCCCTTTTCTATGAAAAGATTTCCACCCAAAAACAAAATCTTATCATCATAGATGTGAGTTAAATTCTTGATATTCACCACCTCACGTCCACTACGGGGTGCAGGAGGAAAACGGAAGTGCAGCGTTCTTAAATCATCTGTCGGTGCTTCGATGCGTTCAATTTTTTCCAGTTGTTTTTCTCGGCTTTTTGCCTGGGTACTGCGAGTCGCACTTGCGCGGAACCTATCAACAAAAGCTTGTTGCTTATCTAATTCTTTTTGCTGGCGTTCGTAAGCCGAAAGTTGCGCTGTTTGATTTTCAGCTTTTTGTTGTAGATATGCTGAGTAATTGCCAAGATAGCTGGAGGAAACACCGCGTTCTGTTTCCACAATTTGGGTACACAATCGGTCAAGGAACTCACGGTCATGGGAAACTATCACCATTGGGGTATTCAGCCCCTTGAGATAATTTTCTAACCACTCAATGGTTTCTAAATCTAAATGGTTTGTTGGCTCGTCTAATAGTAATAAGTCAGGTTCTTGCAACAGAATTTTGCCCAAACCCATTCGCATTTGCCAACCGCCACTAAAAGCACTCACAAGGCGATCGCCATCTTCTAGCCCAAACCCCATCTCTGGTAAAATCTTCCCAATCCGTGTGTCCAAGATGTAGCCATCTAATGCTTCAAACTGCCGTTGTAAGCGATCTAACTTATTAATCAGTTTATCCAGTTCCTCTGGAGTCGCGCTTTCCATCTCTCGCATCACCTGGGCTAAAGACAGCTGCACAGCATTAGCTTCTTTAAATACCGTCCAAAATTCTTCTCTAACAGTGCGAGTTGGTTCGACTTCAAACTCTTGATTGAGATAAGCTATGTGTAAGCTGGCAGGACGAATGATTTCGCCAGACGTGGGTTCAGTTTCCCCTGTGATAATTTTGAGTTGGGTGGATTTTCCGGCACCATTGACACCGACTAAACCAATGCGATCGCCAGCTTTGACTTCCCAGTTGACATCCTTGAGAACTTCGCCTGTGGGGTAAATTTTACTGATATGTTCCAGTCGCAGCATGAGGTGTCTCCAAGGTAGGGAATAGATAGATAAGGCAGAAGTAATTATATTGAATCCAATCTTAACAAAATTTAACTCAAAATTCTTGCTCGTCAATTCCTCAACAGACAGAAGTTTTCGATACTTGTCTCCCAAATGACAAGATTTGATTTTGCTATGAATTTCTATGATGGCTTGCAGCTAAAATAATGGAAATGGCGCACCTTGCGGCGAACGCGCAGCGTGTCGTCAGGCATAGGCAAGATGGGGTACTTCACATTCCAACTACCGAGTCAAAAATTTCAGTCCACCTCGAAAGAGATTGCGGAAACTCCGCTCTCAACCGAGGATAGGACAACAGGGTAGTTCATCATCAATTTCTGGTACCAGCGATGACAGCAAATCATTCCCGAAAGGGTGTCCTGTTGCAAACAACTCTGATTTTCCTTGGACTGTTCTTCAGCAGTGCACTAGTTACTGGGTACTTAAAATATCATTTGCTCTCTCAAAATCCACAACCACAACTCAGTTTCGTAAATAATGTAGCTGCACGCCAACAGGTACAAATTAACAAATTGCTTCAACTCATGCAGCAGAGGTTGATGATTGCTCATGATGTTGCTCGCTGGAAATGGAATCAGAAACGCCCTATTGAAGATCGTCAACGAGAACAAGAACTAATAACAAAAATACAGCAGCAGGCAATAACTTATAATCTCCAACCCGATACAGTTGCAGTTTTTTTTCGAGGACAGATAGAAGCCGGAAAGCAAATCCAGCAAGCTGATTTTCAAACTTGGCAAAAGCTTGGAGTGAAAAATTTTACTAACGTTCCAGACTTGAATCAAACTTTGAGACCATCTCTAGACAAATTGAATGTAGCATTTCTTCCTGTATTGGCAGAACTGATGCCATCCCTTGGTTGTCCAGCAGTACGAGATTTTCTTCAGTCACGTGCTTCAATTATTCTCCGTGGAAATGGCATTAGCCAAGAAGTACAACGTACTGCTCTTGCACCAATGCTCGAAGTCAAAGAGGCTTCGTGTCAAAAAGTTTCTTTATTGACTTTGCCCTATCCTCCCGTCCTCCTAGTTGGGAACATCCGTTTGGTACCAACGATTTAGGTCAAGATATATTAGCCAGAGTAAGGCTACTTACGATTCTGAACTCTTGGTTATTTTTTAGGTATCTTTTGTTGCGAAATTGATAGAGTATAGTTATACTGTCCTCTAGATAATTCTCCTACATATAAAGAGTAATTTCCCGCCTGCCAATAACCAGAGATTTCGGGCTTGCCCCCAGAGTACTTATCTGCCAACACACAAAAGTGTCCTCCTGGACCATGAATTAATAGAGTTGGTTGTCCCCCAGTTTCAACTGTTAACCGCAGATAGGGTAGTGATTCTTTGACCTGTATCACTTGATTGGGTTTAGTCGCAATGTTACCACACTTACTTGAAACTGCTCCGCCGGACGTACCATTCACAATCAGCGGATCTGGCTGCAAACTAGAAGTAATTTGCACAACTTGCGCCTCAGCCAAATGAGCATTGGTGAAAACTAAGCTCATCGTTAGTGCTGCGGGAACAATTTGAAATCGCTCAGGCATCTTCATATTTCTTGTTATGCTCCCGACTTTTGATCAAGAAAAATTTGATACATAATATTTTAAAATTAAGTGACGATAACAATCTGTCTTTGTTTCTAAGTGAACTGTATAAAGTTTTCTTTTGGGAAAAATAATTATATGGTTAAATATTAAGAAAAATGAGAATTTATAAGTAAAGCTGACGTTAAAAACTTGATTTTTGACTACCAAGAGCAGTCTTTAGAACAAAAATATTCACTAAAATCACTAAGACAACCGCCAACAAAGAGATTTGGCTGGTTCGTTGTTCATTAAGTGTTTAAGCTAAAGTAGAAACAAATGAATCCTCCAGAAGAAGACTTAAAAAGTCGCCTCCAAAAGGTAGAGGCAGAAATGAATACCTCCAGAGTGATAGTTCCACAGTCACAAAAATTAGTAAAGTCCTCTCAGTCTGGTTTTCCAAGTTTGTACTATAATTTTGTGCGATTTGTAACCTTTTTCAACAATCTCTCAGGAGTGCAAAAGCTTGTATTTTCTGGTGTAGGTTTGTTATTGGGCTTAGCCATACTACAAGCAGTACTTAAACTCGTCGCTGCTGTGATCAGTCTGGCACTGTTGGCAATCTTGGTGTACGTAGGATACAAATTCTTAGTATCCAATAACTCTGTTAATCAGCAGTAGTTTATTTTTAAACGTGCACGCCTAGTGGCGTATCAATAAAATTAAAGGGAATTATCCAATGGCAACCCCAAGTGTGAAGACAAGTGATCAATCTAGTCGAAGCAAAGAACCGACAAAAACCAATTCATTGCCCTTAGCGACTAGGCGCATTGCTGCTTGGGCTGTAGAAATTACACTGGTTGTTGCCAGTGGATTGGTGCCCTTTGGGATAGGTGCGTATGCCAATTCTAGAAGCGATTTGGATCGAGTGCCACTCAACCCTTTGTTAGTACAAACAGAACGTGCGATCGCCTCTCCATTAGCTTTGCCTATCAGCTATGGTACTAGGAACGTAGCATCACCCACAAACTTGTTATGGACAATAGCCTTGCTCGCACCCCTGACAGTTTCAGGCGCTCAGTTGTATTTACTAGCGAAAACTGGTGCCACACCGGCGAAACATCGATTTGGAATAAAAGTTGTCAACGCTGAAGGTAAGCCACCCGGTTTCAAAGCCGTTTTGGTGCGAGAAGGACTTGGTCGTTGGGGTTTGCCTATGTCCGTCGCTTATTTTCTCTGGCGCAACAGCTTTTTATTTCCCAGCTTAGGCGGTTTTGCTAGCTTGGCGGTTATCATGCTTGTGTTAGAAGCCAAAGGTTTGCCTTGGCAGCAAGACCGTCGCGCACTGCACAACACACTTGCAGGCACTTATACTGTAGATGACAGTACACCTTTGACAGTGCAGTCCCAAGGCGATGGTCAGGGAAGTCAGTCATTTGAGAGCGAAAAAGACGAAGAAGATGCGATCGCATCAATTGTGATCACACAAGAATTGCCTCGCCAGCAATCCAACCAACAGCAGGGAATACCGCAAAATCCAAATTATACAGTGGTAGGAGTCGCATTCCTTTGCATGAGTGCGGCCTTAGCGATTTTAGTTGGTACTCAAATTTACGTTCAAATACTGCGAAATCAGCGAGTTACCGAACAGAGCAATAATCAGCAGTTTCTGGCACTAATCAAAGACTTAAATCCTAATTCTACTGCTACAAACAACCAACGCCAGAAAGCAATTTTAGCTATGGGTACTCTTAATGACGCACAATCAACCCAATACCTAGTTGATTTGCTGTCTAAGGAAACTGACCCGATTTTACTTCAAACGATTCAGCAAGCTTTGGTAAACGTTGGATCTAATGCCATCCCCAATTTAAAACGCATGAATCAGTTTCTGACTGGGGAGTTAGAGCCTGTAAAAGGTAGCAAAGCTTTACCACCAGAAGTGCTAGAAAAGCAGTTACAAGCAAACCAATATGCAATTAGTAAGATTTTAGCTGTTTACAACGGTCAAACCAATGGCTTGGATCTCAGCAATGTCTCCCTAAGTCAAAACGGTTCTGAGCAGAGCTACTTCAACTTGGTATTAGATAAAAAAGATTTATGGGGAATTAAGTTCAAATCCGCGAACCTATCCTTTGGCAGTTTTAAGGGGAGTCGCTTCCGGGGAGTGGGCGAGGATGGTCGATGGGATACCTACGATGATTGGATTGCTGATTTAAGCCAAGCACGGATGAGGCAAGCAAATCTTACTGAAGCTAACCTCAGTCGTGTCCTGATGGTCCGGACTGATTTGAGCCGCGCTATTCTCAATAAAGCTAACTTATCCAACGCACGCTTAACTGCTGCTAACCTCAGTAGCGCTCAGCTAGAGGGAGCCGATTTGGAGGGTGCCGTTTTGGAAAATGTGAGTCTGACTGGAGCCGACTTGAGCGATGCACAACTCAAAGACGCGGATCTGTATGCTGCTCGTCTAGGTCGCGTTATTGCAGTAGGAACACAATTCTCATTCGGCAACTTAACCAAAACCGATTGGCAAGGAGCAGACCTTACAGGAGCTTATTTTGATCATGCCAATCTCAAAGATGCTAACCTGAATGCCACTCGCCTGACTAAGGCAATTTTGCGCTCAGCAAATATGGAAAATGCCAACTTGCGAAATGCTGACTTGAGCTTTGCAGATTTACAAGGGGCGAATCTGGCAGGAGCTGATTTTCAAGGAGCAATTCTTACCTCTAGCAAACAAAATCAAACAGAGCAATTTGTGCAAACCCCAGCGTTAGGGGTGCAATCTGCAGTTGTGGAGGGAGTCGATTTCAGTAAAGTCAAAAATTTAGATCCCAAGCAAATAGCTTACATTTGCACTCAAGGAGGTATTCATCCTCGTTGTCCGTAAATTAATCATACTAAAGCCATAAAACTTACAATAATTTAGCTTAGGAATTTTGTTAGGAGCGAGGAAATGAAGCGTCTGATCAAGTACTTCGTATCAGTTGTTTTAGCTAGTTCACTTTTAAGTTTTGCTCAATTCACCCAACCAGCACAAGCTCAAGTGGCATATGGTAGCTATGTCGGTGTAGGTCCTGCGGTTGGTTTTGCAGATGGTGCCCGAGTTGGAGGAGTGATTGCTGCTCGCTACAAGCTTCTTAAAGTTCCTGTTTCTTTTCGCGCTCAGGCTTTCATTGGTTCAAATGTCGCTCTTGTCCCAACAGTTTCCTACGACTACCCCCTCAACTGGCAAACCGATGCTTACATAGGAGCTGGAGTTGTTCTGGCTGGCGGTGATACACCTTCCCCTGTTGGTAATAAAATCGGGTTTGCCCTGCAACCAGGAATTGATTACGTTGTCCCAAATAGCAATACTGTGATTTTTGGTAACGCTGTCATAGCTTTTGATGCTGTCCGTGATGGTGGTACAGCTTTCTCGTTACAAGGTGGAGTGGGTTTGAGGTTCTAATTTAGAAAATAGGTTTATATTCGCATCCCTGCCAATACGCTTCGGTTAAGGGGTAAAGGGTAAGGGGGAAAGGTGAATAAGCGCGCGAATGACGGCTTTCCCGACAGAGGCGACGGGCGTTCCCGAAGGGTGCTTCCCACAAAGTTTAACCCTTGCCCTTTAACGTTTTCCCAACGAGCGTTTGTAAACTCAAATTGCTTATCCGAACCGTATTGGGATATAAGGTGTATAAGAAATTGATGCTCCCCACCCTCAGGTGATAACTGAGGGTGGGGAGCATCAACATGTTGCAACGAGCATGTTTATCTTGCTTTTTTCAGCCAGCTATGAGATATTGCCTATAATGTACACTAAATGTATAGGCTTGCCGTACAATTTTTCATAAAGTTGAGTAACTCGCTTTGGCTGTTGAAGGAGTAATGAAAATGGCAATGGTTAATAGAGCAACGTCCTTAGTTGTTACCATTCATGATTCAAACAAGTTAACTCCTCCCTTGTGGGAGCCGATACGACTCAGTACAGCTATGGTGACGCGACTATGGTGGCATACTAAGGCGTATGGAACAGTTTTAATGATCGCTTTGGTGACTTTACTAAGTCTGATATTCTTGCGTATTTATTGCACTTCCCGCAAGCTGCTATTAGTTTCAACTCATCAAAATGTTGCAAGAAACAAATGCCATACGTTAACCGACAAATCACTGGATTAACTTGGCTGCGGATTATGTCTTGCCAAACTGAATGCGATCCACTATAAAATCTCGTACCTTTGAAAGACAGAGTGGATATAGCATTCATTTATTGATGATTGCTGATTCGAGATTACCGGAACTATATCTAACCTTAATGCGATGTACTTTTTGAAGATATGCTTTTAACAACTACCCTAGTTATTGTTTGGGATACGCTAGTTGAGATTGTTTCTTCTTGTAAACAGGATTCGTTGTTCCTGCTAAACCCTGTAAATTTTCCTGGCGCTTGGGAACATGTGGCGTAGTGCCATTGCCTGAATTGTTTCCATCTTGTGAATCAGTCTGACTACCAGAAGAAGTTGGTTGTTTCTTCTCTATAAAGTATGCTTCCTCACGTGGAATCGATATCACCTCAACTTTTTCCTTTGGAACTGAGTTTGCATTTGCCTGAGTATAAGTTCCAACTGGGAGCAATAGCGCTAACGAAAGCAAACCAAACTTTAGCAAGCTACGAGTGTTGAATTTAAATTGAATTGCCAGAAAGTCGTTCATAGTAGTTTTTCGGAATTTTATGAGAAATATAAATTTAGCTGAGGTTTGGTGTTCAATCAAATCCAACTGATACACAACTACAAGTTGAGTTGGAATGATTCCGGAATTGAGCCAAGAAACTTTATGATTACCAAAAAAAGTTCCGTAAACATTATTCCCTGGTTATATCCTTTGACTTTTAGGTCTCTACAATTAGACTCGATTTTGACGAGGGGGTAAGCGATTCATATCACTACTTTCGTAAAAAAATATTACTTAGGGGAGCCACTGCCGTGCGCGGTGAGACCAGTGCTTGATGAGGGTTTCCCGACAGAGGCATAGGTTCTCCCCGAAGGGGTTAAGCGCGTTGAGGCATATGGCGTGAGCCAGTGCGAAAAAATCGCTCCGCAGATAGTCCCGCATCTATCCGTAGAACTACAGTTCAGTTGAATTAAGCTTAACTTCATAAACAAATTGAATTAACTTTAACTTCATAAACAAATTGAACTTAACTTCATAAACAAATTGAATTAAGCTTAACTTTATAAAGAGATTGTGTTCAGCGATCGCACCCGTTTTATTAAAACCAAATTCTCCAGTTGAAACAGTCAACAGTCAACAGTTATCAAAGATCAATTTGTTGCCTAGATAACAATCTCTTAGCAACAGGAACTTTATGCCTTGGTAGTGAGTCACTGCCGTAGGCTTTTTGGTTGATCAAAGGACTTGCATTGAGTATTTGTTCAAAGATTTTTGCACAACTACCGGTGGATTAGCTCATTTACCAGGGATTGGTGCAGTTATAGCACCGTGGGAGCGGTTTCATTTGAATCCATTTCCTACTCTCAAAAAACACAGGGAACGCTTAACACCCGAACGCTTAACAGGGAAATCGTGTTTGTTTCATTCGTTGCGCGCGTCTAATCGCGCCCCTTGGGCACTCACAAAGAATTCACTTTAAGTTTTACTCACAAAAGCGTTTGAGGTTTTGGTGCAAAAGCTCGTGAATGCGTTAGCGTAGCCCGCCGCAGGCATCGCTCCAAAAGGGAATCACAGTTTGTCCTTAACAAAGTGCTTTTAGCGCCATCTGTATGTCAAACTCTGCCAGTTCTAAAAGCTGTTCATGCTCGCACACAGGTAATAACATTAGCTGCTTCGTTTTTTCTTCACGGACAGACTCTTCAAATAACCAAGGTTCCTGTTCGCGCAATGTTTCCAATGTTGCAACGACATCAATGTGTCTCGACTACAATTAAATAGTTGCGATGACGCTAACCTGTTACCAATGACAGATAATTAGTCACTGTACAAGATCTAATGGACGTAACTGGATTCGAACCAGTGACCTCTACGATGTCAACGTAGCGCTCTAACCAACTGAGCTATACGTCCGAAGCTTTCATAAGATAGCATAGATTTAGCAGAATGGTCAATATTAATTTCCTAAAGTTGCTAACTCGCAGGCAAGTTCTGTATTTCGTTCACTTTTTGTGTATAAAATAAATTTTTATTCTACTGGAAACGTGAACACAATAGGACTGTTGACTTGTTATCCACGGGTTCATTCGAGAATTATTCTGAGGTTTCCTTGCCACCAGATGCAAGAGCAAATTATGAAAAAAATCATCTATGCCCCAACGTAGATGAAATGAAACAGCTTGATCTATTAATTTTAAGTTAGTTGAAATCAAAAAGGGTCTATCAATAAAATTGTTACAATTTGTACAATAGTTAAAAACTTTTCATAGTACCGAGAATGTCAACTGCTTTAATTACTGGTGCCTCTGATGGTATTGGTAAAGTCTTTGCTGAGGAATTAGCTGCATATAATACAAATCTTGTTTTAGTTGCTCGTTCGGAAGGAAAATTAAACCAACTAGCCAAACAACTGCAAGAAAAATACAAAGTTAAAGTAGATATTGTTGTTAAAGATCTTACAGAAACAGGCGCTACTAATGATGTGTTTGATGCTGTAAAATCAAAGGGATTAACGATTGACTTGTTAATCAACAATGCTGGTTTTGCTGAGTATGGCGACTTTGCCGAGAAGGACGAAGAACGACAAGTTAAGATTGTACAATTGAATATCTTGGCATTAGTAGATTTAACTCATAAATTCTTGCAAGAGATGCGGCAACGTCGTTCTGGAAGCATTATTAATGTATCTTCCCTGACCGCGTTTCAACCAATGCCTTATCTTTCTGTTTATGCTGGCAGTAAAGCGTTTATTGTCAGTTTTAGTCAGGCACTTTGGGCAGAAAATCGTGACTACGGTGTCCGTGTATTAGTGACTTGCCCAGGACCAGTTGAGACAGACTTCTTGGCCAAAGCTAAGTTTCCTCCTGCACTTGCAGCTAGAACAAATAAAATATCGACTGCACAAGAAGTCGTACGCGAATCTTTGAAAGCTTTGGAAAGAGGAGATCCAACTGTTGTTATTGGTGGCTTTAGTACTCACTTTATTAGTAAATTATCCAGCCTTGTTCCACGTAAAATTTTGTTGAGTCTTTTGGCAAAACAGTTTAAGGCAAAAACTGTTTAACAGTAGAGGCGCTATAGCGCCTCTGCCTACATATATCTTGTTAACTGTACGCGGTAGCGGTCTTTTTTAGTAACAGCAATTTCCCCAACTTCTAAACGTCCTTTACTACGAATGGCGATTAAATCGCCTGTTTTTAGTTGAGAACTGGCTTGAGTTATTTCCTTCCAGTTGACGCGAACATCTCCGCTGTCAATTAACTCAACCATTTTGCTACGGGACATTCCAAAACCAGCAGAGGCGATCGCATCCAACCTTAAAGAAGCTTCCACAGTAGTTAGTTCTTTTTTCTTTGGTTCGCGCACCTTCAACTCACTCAAATCTATAGGCTGAGTTTTCACGGGAACCGATCGCACCTGCTTAAGATTCATTTCCAAAAACTCTGCTAACTCCGGTACGACAATTACCTGTGCGCCACGTTCGCCTAGTACAATAATGTCCCCCGTCTTTTCGCGGACAATCCCAGTTCCCAACATTGCGCCCAAAAAGTCGCGGTGAGTAGCGGTATCAAACAAGAAATTTCCAGCTACGTCTAAAGCGGTGAGTGCGACTTGAGATTGATCCAAAGGGATTTCGGAACGGGCGATCGCCACTCTTTTGCGTTCAGCTTGGGGATATCCACCCCAAACTACCAACTGCACTTCCACGAGACGGCTAAATACCTGTTGAATTTCTGCTAACTCTGGAGGAGACAGAAAATCAGTGAAAACCACTTCCCAAGTTTTGATGGCAAGTTCCGCCTGGTCAATCACACGAGCTATACTATCTCGATTTTCAACACCTTTTAAAAGTTCTTCCCGTGGCAACATTTTAAACAGTTATCAGTTATCAGTTATCAGTTATCAGTTATCTAGTTACAACTTAGCAGTTATTAATTACAGTTACCAGTTTTCACTGTTCACTGTTAACTGATTACTGTTCACTGTTAACTGATTACTATTCCCTGGGTGCGGCGTAACCTTGAATATTTTCTGGTTCAAACTGACGTAAAACACGAGTTGCTTGACGGGTAAGAATTTCAGAACCTTGAACGACAACCAAGTATTTGCCAGCATTTAAGCGATTGCGGTAAGGTAAAGCGTCACCGCTTCCAACCAATAAACCAACTCCACCACCAGCAAACGCACTACCCATAGCACCTGCAACAGCGCCCAGCAGTCCACCAATAATGTGATTGCCAATTTCACCCGCCCAAGCAAAAGTGTCCAAGCCAGTGAGGAGGCTAAAAGTAATACCTGCGAAAAATCCAAACGGTACTAGCCAAATAGCCATGAACTGAGTTTGCTTCTTTGCTTGCTCGTTGGGGTCAATCAAGCCAAATTCATCAGCAGTTTTATAACCTTTACCCAAAATTGTAGATTTTATCGCTTCTTTTTCTAAAGCCAGATAAGCAGCTTCTGCTTGGATGCGGTCAGCTAAAACGGCAATAAGATAATTCATTGATGTTAAAACTCAAATCTAATAAGGATGAAAATATTACTGTACTAAGTCAAGAGGCTCGCAAAAATTGTTTACACTTTTCTTCAATACATATATTAAAACAGGCGTTGCTAACATCTTAGGAAACGTCGGCATTGTTTTGAGATGTTCCATCATCCCTTTAACTGAGCCGTTAACCAAATCATCCCGAAATTCTTCTTGACAAATAACGGCACGCCATTTTCGAGCTAAAGCATCTAACCATTCTGAATTTGCTATTTCTGGTTGTTGTCCGGCTCGAATCGCTAAAGTTATAGCAGCATCTTCCAAATCTCCATCACATTCTTCTATAATATCCAGTGCTTCCATAGCGATAAAGTCATCTGCAACTTGAGAGCGAAACAGTGCAATTTCTTTTGCCGTAACTTTCGTCATCAGATTGTGTTTTCAGTGTTTGAAGTTTTCCTTTATGCTAGGATATGACAATTTTGATCGCTCAAATCAACAATTCACCAAAAAATGTAAAAGGGCAGAGAAAAGGGGAAAAGTTTTTCTCTTTAACCTTTCCCCTTTACCTTCCAAAGGCTCACTGGCTCCTAATGACTATTGAGTAACCTAGCGTGCTGCTCTAGAGGTGACTGCTCGTTGTAAACCAGCTAGAGCACGATTGTAATTCAAAATTGCTGTGACTCGTTGACCTTCAGCTTGTGTCAAGGCATTTTCTGAGTCAATAACTTCAGTTTGAGTGCCGACACCTGCTTGGAATCGCAAACGTGCTAGACGTAGAGACTCTCTAGCTTGTTCAAGAGCAGTATTAGCCGTTTGAACATTCTGCAAGTTAGATTGCAGTTGAGAAAAATAACTTTCTACGTCATAGCGAATTTGGTTACGCTGGAGGGCAAATTGATTTTCAGCAATCCGAATGCCGGTCTTGTATTGAGATGCGGTTGCTTTTGCTGCTCCACCATCGTACAAAGTCAAAGTAGCGTTAACTCCTAGGGAATAATTATCGGTACCGTTTCTTTGATCGTCAAACGTATCTCCCAGATTGTACCTACCGACCAAGCTCACTTGAGGACCTAACTGACCGAGCGCTAGGCGTCGCTGTTGTTCGTTAATGTTCCGTTGCGCCAAATACTGTTGCAGTTCTGGACGGTTTTTAAAAGCTAAGACAAGAGTTTCAGCCAGCGGACGATTCCACAAACCGGCTATTTTGACTCGCTCAGCCGAACTAATATCAACTGACTGCGGCAAACTTAATGTTTGGGCTAATTTACGGCGAGCAATTTGCTGCTGTGAGATACCAGTTGTCAGCTGTTGTTGAAAATTTGCTAAATTGACCTGAGCACGTAGAACATCGAATCGAGTACTCACACCAGCGGCTTCCAAAGCTTGTGCATCTCGCAAACTAGCCTGACCATTTCTCACGGCAGACTGGGCAATGCGCACCTGTTCATCTGCTGCCTGCAGATCGTAGTATTGAGAAGTGACATTCAGGCGGATTTCCTCAGATTGACGCTCAACATCCAATTCATAAAAACGTAGCTGTTCCTCAGCTTGTCGAATGCGGGCTGTTGTTTGTCCAGAGGTGTAGAGATCGTACTGTACAGAAGCACTGCCTTGGAAATTTGTAGTAGAGGGTACATTTTCGAGTGCTGTGCCTGTGGAATTAGCTTGTTGTTGATTCAAGAAAGCAGGTCCAGTACGACTCAGACCTGCAGTCAGACCGGCAGTAGGCAACAACGCGGCTTGCGCCTGCCTTACGCTAGCTCGATTGCGCTCTACAGTTAGTAACGATATCTGTAGATCTTGATTGTTTTGCCGTGCTATCTCCAGAGCCTGTGTCAAAGTAATTGGTTGAGTTCCCTGAATCCTAACTTCTTCTGATTTTGTAGGAAACTGTAAAGGATTCGGGTTGGCTTTGAGATTATTAAGGAGCTGGACCGAATCTGCTGGCGCAGGAGTTGTTTGCGCAGGAGTGGTTTGCGCAGGAGTTGTTTGCGCAGGAGTGGTTTGCGATCGCCTGGAGGAACCCGCCTGAGTTATTCGCCCAGGAGTTGTTCCTTGTGACTTAGAAGAACTTGCCTGAGCTACCAGATTTTTTTTGGTATTTTGTTGGGAGCAGGTAGACGATTTTAGAAGCACGGAAGCAGAACGACCGACCTGACTTTTACCATTGCTGGCTTGTTGTGGGCATGAGTTCATCTGCTCCAACAGCTTTGCGACTTCTACTGTCCCACGAACTGGGGTTTGTGACTTGTTTGGTAACTGAGCAGAACTTTTCTTTTCTGTAGGGACTTGCCCCGAAGAAGGCGTTTTTTGTTCAACAGTGGAAGTAGGTGTTGAGATCTCGTTATAAGCAGAAAATGTATTTTTTGATTCCTCGGCAACAATTTTGTCGTTGTTTTGTTTTTGTATGCTTGTCCCAGACTGAGGAATTTTATTTATCAACTGGCTTTGATTTGGGGTAGATTTAAAACTCATAAGCATACTTTGAAGCTTATGTGCTACCTTTGCTACTGGTACACCAGTTTTTCCTGTCAATATTACCTCGACACCGCTACGAGTTATAGAAGATATTAAACCACCTCCCATAACATCAACAGTTGGTACTGCTGCGGCTAGAAAACTGCTACTAGCAGTATGAGGCAGTTGCGCCTTTTTAATATCGAGAGCAGTTGGAGTTCTCTCGAAAGTAGAAGTCAAGCCATCCGAAGAAGTCATAACTTTCACTCCCCGGGCTGGTACAGGATTAGCCCAAGCAGACTGAGTCGCTAATACTGCTGCTGTTACACCAGGTAAGAAACTACTAAAAATTTGCTGTTTGTTCACCGCATCCCCTCACACGAAAATTAAGCGGCTGAAACTGTTTTGTCGCCACAGAATATATCACGATGCCAAGTTTAGGGATCGGAACTCTGTGTGTCTTGAAATCCTTTGACAATGCGAGACAGTTCCGCCTTCTCATCGATAGTAACGCGCGTAGGAGCACCGCTGACAATTCGTTCATAGTTGCGGAACGAATTTTTAATTTCCGGACCGTCAGCCGTAATATTGTACTCGCGAATACCCTTGTCATGCCACGAACCACGCATTTTAAAGACATTGATTGCCCGCGCCATTTCTCCCCGAATTTCCACATACTGTAACATCAAAATTGTGTCTGTAATCGTAGAAATATGAGAGTCTGTAATAGAGTGCGAACCCATAAATTGCTCGGTTGTGTTGGTAAAAAAGCCTGTAATTTCTTCTTGCTTGGCATAACCCGTCACACCAATCACAAATTGCCGGAACGCATTATTACTTACCCCTCGTGCTAGTGCAGAAAGAGAGTCAATGGCAATACGAGAAGGTTTAAATTCAGCAATTTCTGATTTAATAATTTGCAGGTGGTCTTCTAAACCGGTTGATTCCGGATACGTACAAATTATTTTTAACAAACCTTGACGTTCTAATTCCTCAAAATCTATTCCCCATGAGTAAGCATTGCGAGACAGTTGTGCGCGTGATTCTTCATAGGCAAATAATATCACCCGTTCACTGTGAACACAGCCATTTTGCAGAAACTTGCTCACCAAAAGAGTTTTTCCAGTACCCGTTGCTCCTGTTGCTAAAATAATCGAATCCCTAAAGAAACCACCGCCGCACATTTGGTCTAAGGCTTTAACACCAGAGGATACTCTGACGTTTGAAGACCGTTGAGTTAAGCGCATAGCTCCCAATGGGAAAATATTAATTCCTGCATTGGTAATTGTAAAAGGATATTCACCCTTCATGTGTGTTGTACCACGCAGTTTTAGTATTTCCATTGTGCGACGGCGACGTTCTCCTTCTAAAACATTACGTACAATCGCCACATTATCGGAAACAAATTCTTCTACGCCAAAACAGGCAACAGGCCCGTATTCATCTATGCGTTCTGTGGTTATAATTGTAGTTACACTTAATTGTTTCAGACGAGCAACGAGACGAAATATTTCTCGCCGCACAACTCCTACAGCTTCATATTGCTGAAAAACTGCTGTAATTGAGTCAATAGAAACGCGTTTCGCTCTATACTTACGAATCGCGTATTGTAAGCGCTCAATCAGCGCAGAAAGATCGAAATTGCCAACAACATCTTGTCCCTCAGGATCTGGAGAAGCATCCAGTATAAATAATTTTCCTTCATTGATATGATGTTGCAAGTCCCAACCAAAAATACCAGCATTTTTAATAATATCACCAGGAGATTCTTCAAATGTAACAAAGACTCCTGATTCATCAAAGTAGGTGATACCGTTATAAAGAAATTGCAGAGAAAATAAAGTTTTGCCAGTTCCAGAGGTTCCGCTAACTAAAGTCGTTCTTCCTACAGGTAAGCCACCATGACTAATATCGTCAAAGCCCTCTATCATTGTCCGGATTTTTTCTACACCTCGTGTCGGTGTTTTGGTTTGCTCTAAATTTTCTTTATGACTCATGTTGACGTTTACAAATAGGAAGGAAACCCAGTTTTTATATTAATGATTAGTAACTATTGCTGATTATTTTTGTAGTAGAACTTACTATTCCAACGGTTCTTGCTCGTCCTCGCTCAATTCTTCATAAAGTAAATCTAATCCAATCAACACTCTTTCTCTGTCTGAAAGGTCTCCAATAATTCTCCGAACTGGTGGAGGCAAAATCTTGGATAATGTTGGCGTGGCTAATATTTTATCTTCTTCCGCCAGCTGCGGGCTTTTCAGCACATCAATAACTTTTAAAGCATAAACACCTTGAAACTCTTGTTCCAAAATATTTTTGAGTGTATTTAATGCCCGTACTGAGTTCGCAGTATTCCCTGCCACATAAAGCTTGAGAACATAGGTTCTTCGTGGTTGATTCATATTAGGTACAGGCTAGAAGTACAGATAAAACCACAATATCCTTTTATTAATTGTGATGGAATTTAAAGAGCGATTTCTACCAAGAAAAACTGTTGAACCTTTGATTAAGTTATGCTATTGAGAAATTGAACAACGGTATAGTTCACACAAATGAGCCAGTATATCAATCAATGTTATACGGTAATCAAGTAATGCTTCATCACTCCTTCCTTCTAATTTTAGCTGTTTTGAAAATTCGTCAATCAGTTCCATATGAATTTCTATGACTTGAGGCACAGGAATATTAGCATAAAAGACTGCATTTATAAATTTATCAATGTAGTGTTTCAGTGTTTTGTCTGTAGTGGTAAAGTAATTTATAAGGATATGGCGGTAGTCTGATTTGAGTTCTTGCAATAATACCTGCTCTTCGGCTCTCGTCATTGGTTAAAAAACTGGTGGAATTCACTTCTTGTGTCATTTAACAGCATCGGAACAATTAAAGCTTAATCTTTTATTTATATTTGTGGGCAGCAATTTGAGTATATACTGAACGTTCCTTTGCGTGGTAGCTCTCACAAAAAATTAAAAAAGTTGGGTAAAAATCACATTAGTGATGTCGCTGATCCGCCCAAAAAACCGTTGTTCATTAGTTGAATCAACTTGAGTCCTCCAAAATGGTTTGATATCTACCTGGAAAATCATTATGAAAATAACATTTGTGTTGATCAATCATAGTTACTGATTCTATTGTTAAAAACTTTGAAGCTTCTTATTAAAGTGAAGCCACGCTCAAGCGTGAAAATCGTCATTCTAACTTTTACACTTCAAAACTCCTTTAGCTCATAACCGAATAAAATACTTTCTTAGTAAATATCAAGGTACAAAGCAAATCTGCCAGTTGACGAAAAGGACTGACTGTGTTAAGTCACGTGCTTGCTCATGAACGGTTAGTTGCTACTACTAAGTTATAGAACTTGGCACATGGTACAGGAAGCGCTGAGTCAAATGAGGATGTGCATATCTACTACCCTCACTACGTCTTTACCCCGGTCTTAATTTTGGGGGTGGCACGCTCCCGTGTTGTTTATGTGTAGTATTTATGCACTATTGATATCTACCTAATTATAGATTTATTGACTTTGCTCATTAATAAGATACTTAAACAAAGATAAACGATTGTCGCATTCCAAATCATTATAATTCCTAAAGGTTCAATAGCGAATTTTTGGGGTGATAATTAGTGTAGCTGTAGCTATCGATGATGAGTTTCAACACGCTTGAAGATACCAGTGTGGACGCCTACAATACCCTAGGGCAACAAGACAGCAAGCAGTTCGGATGAGAATTTACCTTTCAAAAGAAGTGCGGTGCTACAGGAGGAGAGCCGCTGATCGACTAAAATTTGCACTCGTTGTTAACGCTGGCTCCTGAGTAGTCTCCTTAAAACACGCTACGTGTCCCCCAAGAGGTGCGATCAGCCCCCTTGCTTGACGTTACGCGTATCGCAGCGCGGCTCCCTTCCGCAGGATCGCACTTACTACAGGAGCAATTGCCAAAGCCTTGCTCTGGCCAACGCATACGACTTCCCCATTTATTAGGAGAGCTTTTTCCAAAAATTGGCTGTTGAGTGCAGGGTAAACTCACCTCCAAACTGTCAAGCGGCAAATAAAAATGCCATCACTGTGTTGAGCACTCTTGCTGGCAAAAAATTGTCACTTCAAAGTAGCTCATCTCTAAGCCGTTCAATTTTTGCTCACTATTGCTTTACTCAGTTTTCTTAGAAGATATAGCTTGAAACTTAAACACCCAAAGCTTCTTTGGCAATTAGCTGGTGGTGCCGGAAGCCCAACCCCTAACAAGAGCGACCTCATTGCCATATGTCAATGCTACGATACCCGCTTTCTGACTTTATAGCAACCGTGCCTAGCTGCGTAGAAACAGCTACTCTGGCAACTGTGCTGGAAATTTTTCAACAACAGCAGTGCCATCGCCTAGCAGTTTTAGATAAGCAAAAATGCTTGTTAGGCTTGGTTTACTCTGCCCGTTTGCTACCACAATTGTTGACAGCAGGTCAAGGCAAAGGTGATTCTAACTATTTAGATTTACAGCAACCCCTTTCCACACTCGGTCAAGGGTTAATTAAACCTATACAAACAATACCAGCATCTTTGCGTATAGAGCAATTGAGTTCGTTTCTTGGTTCCCAGCAGATTCAAGAAAACACGAATGTAGATTGGGCACTGGTTGACTCAAATGGCAAATTTTTGGGGCTTGTGGATAGCTTACGCTTGTTGAAACTGTTGACAACACAAAAACTCCAAATTGATACTCATAAGGGGACTAAGCGGACAAATTCAAAGAAAGCACCTCAAAAGTCATCTGTGGATACTGTTGGTGATGACATCACCAAAGTCGCTGGAGTTAGGGCAACCACTGATAAAACTCATACAAGCGAGCAAAAACGAGAATGTAAGCCACTTGTGCAGTTATTAGAACGCCTGCCTTGGCCTTTAGCGCTACAAACAAGCAACGGCGAAGTCGTGACGCAAAATCCAGCTTGGTGGCAGCAATTGGGAGCATTAAAAGATCCAGAAGGAGTCAGACGACAAGTAGAAACGATTTTGGCAAAAGTCTCCTCCAAGAAATTACAGTACGCGACTCAAACAGCAGCCAAAATTTCTTCTTTTTTGAGCAATAATCAGCATTTTTGTCAAGAAAATTCTTCGTCGCGATTAAGCGAAGTCATCCCAGAAAAAGATGTGTTACCTCGCTCAACACTGGGGGCGGCTCCTGACACTCATACTCATAACCAACAGCCGCAGCCAATAGTTGAAAATCCGGCATCAAATCGCTGCTTTCTAGATAGCCAACAAGGGACTTGTACCTGCATAGTAGAAGTGCAAAATGGTCAGGAGCGGGTTTGGCAGTTTGCCAAAATCCCTCTAGATAGTCCTGAATTGAAAGTCCTGAGTACGGATTCAAAAACACCTTTGGCTACCAAAAACTCAGCACTCAATAATGAGTTGTGGCTGATGCTAGCCACTGACGTCACAGAGCAGCAGCAGCTTTCCAAAGAACTGGCGGCGAAAAATGCCGATTTAATTCAACTCAACCGATTGAAAGATGAGTTTTTAGCTTGTATTAGTCATGAACTCAAAACTCCTCTGACTGCCGTTTTAGGATTATCGCGGTTGCTAGTGGATCAGCAGTTGGGAGAATTAAACGAGCGTCAAGCCCGTTATGCAGGACTGATTCACCAAAGTGGACGCCACCTGATGAGTGTGGTTAATGATATTTTGGATTTAACCCGTATGGAAACGGGACAAATGGAGCTTACGCTCACCAACGCCAATATTCAAAAAATTTGTGAGCGTGCTGTATCTGAGGCAAAAGCTATTCATAGCCAAACTAACAAAGCTTCCTCAAACTCACTCGCTCAAAGTACGCCTCCACAAGAACACCAATTCACTCTCTCAATGGAACCAGGCTTAGAGCAAATTGTGGCGGATGAGTTGCGCTTGCGCCAGATGCTGGTGCACCTGCTTTCCAATGCCTTTAAGTTTACTGAAACAGCTGGTGAAATTGGACTTGGGGTTAGCCGTTGGGAAGGTTGGATTGCCTTTACAGTCTGGGATACAGGTATTGGTATTCCAGAACATCAGCAGCATTTAATCTTTCAAAAATTCCAACAACTCGAAAATCCTCTGATCCGTCAGCATGAAGGAACAGGTTTGGGGCTTGTCTTAACCAGAGCCTTAGCTCGTCTTCACGGTGGTGATGTTAGCTTCTTGTCGCGTGAGGGTAAAGGTAGCCAGTTTACACTACTTCTTCCACCCAGTCCTCCCAAAGAGTCAGGGAGATTGGCAGATGAGGAGATGGGAACAATTTCTTTTGCGCCGCATCATCAATCTGCCCGATTAACCAAAGAAGATGCTGTAGGGGCGTCTACGGCAAACCACCTTGGATCTTACGGGAAGACGCCTACAGAACGTCTACAACCCATTAACCCAACCCAACCCCACTCGACGACAAGCCTTATGCCTGCGGCACGAATCGCGCAAACGGGTATGACTTATGCCAAAGGCACGGCTTTTGCGCCAGGGCAGGTTCCGGGTAACTCCAACAGACAAGGTACGTCAACGCGATACGCAAAGCGTCAGCAAGCGGGCTTATCGCAAACGCAGTCGCCTACACAAGCAAAGCCGTCATTCGATTTGTCTAACCGCTCCACAGGCGTCTACGGAAACTCACCTTGGGCTTTACGGGAAGCCGCCGTTCAGGCGTCTACAACCCATCAGTTGACTTCTTCTAAATCCCTCGTCTTAGTTGTGGAAGCAGTTGCTCGCTATATTGAGGATTTGACCGAACAACTAACAGGTTTGGGTTATCGAGTTGTGATTGCCCGATCAGGATGTGAGGCTGTAGAAAAAGCTCGACGCTTGCAACCCAAAGCTATCTTCCTCAATCCGTTGCTCCCCTTGCTGTCAGGTTGGGATGTACTGACTTTACTCAAGTCCGATGTCGCAACATCTCATATTCCTACCATTGTGACAGCAACAGGAGCTGAAAAAGAGCAAGCATTTGCCAACCAAGCAGATGGTTTCTTGAGTTTGCCAGTGCAGCATCAAGTCTTAACACCGCTGATAGAAAGTCTGTGTACTCCACCAGAACAAAAGCAGCAAAAATCAGATGATGAAGAAATCTTCGCTAACAAAACACCATTAAAAATTTTGAAGTTGGTTCATCCTGATAGTGAATCTTCGACTTCGCAATCGTTACTTCAACAGCATCGGGTTATAGAAGTGGATGATTTGGATCAGGCAGAATTGCTAACTCGGGTTTGGCAGTTTGATGTAATTTTGCTGGATACAGAAATGCCAGCAGCCGAAGCTTTGTTGCAACAACTCTCATCACACCCCCGTTTAGCGAATCTACCGCTTGTCACCTGTAATGTGTCAACCACGCAGGCTGCTTCTGTGATGCCTGGGCTTTCTGTGTTTCCTTGCTTAACGCCATTGGGCACAGATAAAAATCATAACGGCGGCAAAACAGATGCTTTATTATCAGCTCTGCAAATTGCATCTGATACATGCTACTGCCCACCCAACATCTTAGTGGTGGATTTAGGGATACTGCCAGATTTACCAGATACAACTCACAAGCAGATTAAGGGTTGTCGTACACCAAAAAACTTCTCATTGAATAGCCCGATTGCTGGGGAAAATACTCCGTGTCCTTGGATTATCTCTCGTGGTTCTGAGTGGTTTCAAGCTTTGGTTCAGTACCTGCAAACAGGTGGCTTCAAAGCCTCCATGAGTCGATCTTGGGCAGAACTGCTACAGCAAATTCGCCATCAAAGTGTTGATCTACTGCTCATTTGCCTGGGAGAGTGTAGCATCAACAAAGAGGTGCACTCAGCCCTCAAAGCGTTGCAACAGTTGCCTTTCGACTTACCGCCAGTTTTGCTCCTTGATCAGCGGTTAAATTCTGATCAGGTTGAAGATGAGCAAACTCACATTCCCCAATTGGAGTCAATAGAAACTTTAATAAATACTCTTGCCTCCCAAATCTTACCTCGCTCCATATCAATGGAGAACTTACTAAACGAGATTAATAAAACTTTGGAAACTCCAGAGTGAAGACAAGAACACAGAACACAAAATTCAGTTGGGAGGAATGCGTTCCCTGGTGATTTTTTCAGGGGACTTAAACCCTCACTTTTCAAATGTAGACAAATAAAAAAGTTGGACAATTTCAGACTCTGAAACTATATATATATCGTAGAAGTTTAGCAATTGCTGTAAAAATAAAGTTATAGCGGTTCTCGGTTGGGTGCAGTACATTTTTGACCTCTCTCCAAACCTCTCTCCTGCAAGGAGAGAGGCTTTGAGTCTTACTCCCCTTCCTTGGTAGGGAAGGGGTTGGGGGTTAGGTGTGTATTGGACGAAACTGCGAACCGCTATAGACAATAAGTGAGAAGTTTTTAGGATTGTGATTTCAAAAAGCAATAAAAAAGTTTGACAATTTGCGAAAAGCCATTAATCCACAAGGGTTTTGACTGATTGCTAACAAATCAGGTGAATTAGTTGAGCGATCGCCGCTCAATACGGTTCGGTTAAGGAAAGTTATCTGAGCCAGGCAAGCAGGGCAGGCAGGGAGAGAGAAGCTTATTGCGAACCGTATTGGACGCCGCCCGAATAAGTACTGTTGCGAAGCTCTGTGAGAGTTTAGGGTGCCCAATATGCGTAAGAAATGCCAAAAGCGGTAGAAAATAACAGTGTAAGCTCCCTACTAACGCAGTTATGCAGCAGAACTTTTCCGGTCAAAATCTCAGAGGACCCTCTTTTAAAAATCTAGACCTTACAGGTGCTGACTTTAGCTACGCAGATATTCGCAGTACAGATTTTACAGATGCAATCCTCACAGGGACAAACTTTTGTCACGCACAAGCGGGGCTGCAAAGACGTTGGGCTATTTTACTTGTAGTTGTTTCGTGGTTATTGGGGGGAGTAGTAGGATTTTTCTCAGCTAGTGCTGGTACTCTAGTGTCGTTGATACTCGACAGTTCCACCTTAGGAAACCAAGTCGTTGGGTGGACAAGCTTAATTGTACTGATTGTATTTGTTAGAGTTATTATTCGTTTTGGAATAGAAGCAAATATAGGAACTATTGCCGGAGCGTTTGCTATTGCTGTTGCTGGAACTGTAGCGATCGCTGTTGCTGTTGTTGTGGCTGCAAAATATGCCATTGCTTTCGCAGGAGTATTTGCCATTGCCGGAACGTTTACAATCGCAGCAGGGTTTGCTGTCGCTGTCGCTGTTGCTTTTGCCATTGCAAGAGGCTTCGCTGTCGCTGGAGTCTTTGTCTTTGCCATTGCTTTCCCTATTGTTGGTGCGTCTACTGTCGCTTTTCCCACAGGATGGTATGTTGTCGCCTTTGCTGTTGTCTTTGCTGTTGTCTTTTTCTTAGTTGGTACTTACATTGCTTGGCGATCGCAACAGGGAGAAGAAAAATATGCTTCGATACGCAACTTTGCGATCGCCATCGCAGCTTTTAAAGGTACAAGCTTTCACAATGCTGATTTAACAGATGCCAACTTCAGCCAAGCCACTCTTAAAAGTACAAACTTCTGCAAAGCCAAACTCACCCGTACTTGCTTCCAAAAAGTCAAAATGCTTGACCGCGTTCGCGCTGGAACAACGTATTTAAAAAACGCTAAACTACAGCAAGTCTTAATTACAGGACAGGGACAAGAAAAGAAATTTAACAATTTTGATTTACGAGAGGTGAACCTCAAGGGGGCAAATTTAGCAGACGCCAGTTTTATAAGTGCTGATCTGGGCGAAGCCAATTTGCAGGATGCTGATTTATCGAGAGCAAAGCTGGTAAAAACACAGTTAGACGGAACCGATTTGACTGGCTCTACTCTTACTGGGGCATATATTGAAGATTGGGGTATTACTAATAAAACTAAATTTACTGGTGTTAAATGTGAGTATGTGTACATGAGACTGCCTACAAAAGACAACCCCGATCCCGTGCGTAAACCGGATAATAGGCAGGAAGTGTTTGCGGATGGAGAGTTTGGCGACTTTATCAAACCAATTTTCGACACCCTTGATCTTTATCACAATCACGGTGTTGATCCCCGCGCTATTGCGATTTCTCTTAAGCAGTTAGCGGAGGATAATCCGCAAGCAGGACTGCGAATTGTGGGGATGGAAGTTAAAGGTGAAAATAACTTTTTACTACGAGCCAAAACTGCACCAAATACTGATAAGTCCGAACTCAGCGCAAAGTATTTTGAGACTTACAATCAGTTAAAAAGCTTACCACCACAAGAAATGAAATTACTGCTAGCAGAACAGGATAGCAGAATTGTCAATTTAGAAAATATGGTACAAACGGCATTACAAAGTTCTAATTATTATATTGTCAAAACTATTTTGATTTTAGCAGCTAATCCCAAAACGACTTCTTCTTTGAGATTGGATGAAGAGGTAAGAGAAATTGATGCAGGATTGCAACGAGCGAAAAAACGGGAACAATTTGATTTGAAGCAACGCTGGGCTGTACGCATTCGCGATGTTTCCCAAGCTTTATTAGACTTTAAACCGCGAATTGTACATTTTTCTGGTCATGGTTCAGGGGATGATGGTTTGGTGTTGGAAGATCAAACTGGAAATGTGCAACTCGTAGAAGGGGAAGCACTGGCTGAACTATTTAAGTTATTTGCGGATCATGTTGAGTGCGTGTTGCTCAATGCTTGTTATTCGGAAATTCAAGCTTTGGCAATTGTCAAACATATTCCCTATGTTATTGGTATGAATAGGGCGATTGGGGACAAAGCTAGTATTGAATTTGCTGTAGGCTTTTACAGTGCTTTGGGGGCTGGGGAATCAATTGAGTTTGCTTATCAATTTGGGTGTAGCGCTATCCGGCTGATAGGGTACGGAGAACATCTCACTCCTGTTCTAAAAAAGAAGCAATGAATTTGCTGCCATCAATGCAAATCAGATTGACTTTGCAACATACATCCGTAATTTTGTCAATCCTCTTTTCAAAGATTTAAGGATTTGTGTTATGGGGTTAGTACGGGAGTCTCTATGCCAAGCTTGGTAGAATTCAGGGTAGAGTATCTTTTCAGAACAGTGCCAAATTACATCAAAGAAATACTCATTACTAAATTCCTGAGAGTTATTGAAGTAGCCTTTTGAAGCTGCAACCACGTCTAGCGCAGATTTATTGCCTGGGTCAATTTTCTCCAAGCTTTGTGCCGCTTGCCAACGGGCGTCGTAATTCAGATCATTGTTGGACAGCAGTTGCACTAAGGCATCGATTGCTTTTTGATTGCCAGTATCAATTTTCCCCAAGCTTTCTGCCGCTCGCCGAAGGGTGTCGTAATCCAGATCATTGTTGGACAGCAGTTGCACTAAGGCATCGATTGCTTTTTGATTGCCAGTGCCAATTTCCCCCAAGCTATATGCCGCTTGCCTACGGGTGTCGTTATCCAGATCATTGTTGGACAGCAGTTGCACTAAGGCATCGATTGCTTTTTGATTGCCAGTATCAATTTTCCCCAAGCTTTCTGCCGCTTGCTGAAGGGCGGAGTAATGGAAATGATTGTTGTACAGCAGTTGCACTAAGGCATCAATTGCTTTTTGATTGCCTGGGTCAATTTTCTCCAAGCTTTCTGCCGCTTGCCAACGGATGTAGTAATCGAGATCATTCTTGGACAGCAGTTGCACTAAGGCATCAATTGCTTTTTGATTGTCAGTGCCAATTTTCCCCAAGCTTTCTGCCGCTTGCCGAAGGGTGGAGTCATGGAGATCATTCTTGGACAGCAGTTGCACTAAGGTATCAATTGCTTTTTGATTGCCTGGGTTAATTTTCTCCAAGCTTTCTGCCGCTTGCCAACGGGTGAAGTCATGGAGATCATTCTTGGACAGCAGTTGCACTAAGGCATCAATTGCTTTTTGATTGCCTGGGTCAATTTTCCCCAAGCTTTCTGCCGCTTGCCTACGGGTGGAGTCATAGAGATCATTCTTGGACAGCAGTTGCACTAAGGCATCAATTGCTTTTTGATTGCCAGTGCCAATTTTCCCCAAGCTTTCTGCCGCTTGCCAACGGATGTAGTCATAGAGATCATTAATTGCTTTTTGATTGCCAGTGCCAATTTTCCCCAAGCTTTCTGCCGCTTGCCAACGGATGTAGTCATAGAGATCATTAATTGCTTTTTGATTGCCAGTGCCAATTTTCCCCAAGCTTTCTGCCGCTTGCCAACGGATGTAGTCATAGAGATCATTAATTGCTTTTTGATTGCCAGTGCCAATTTTCCCCAAGCTTTCTGCCGCTTGCCAACGGATGTAGTCATAGAGATCATTAATTGCTTTTTGATTGCCAGTGCCAATTTTCCCCAAGCTTTCTGCCGCTTGCCAACGGATGTAGTCATAGAGATCATTAATTGCTTTTTGATTGCCAGTGCCAATTTTCCCCAAGCTTTCTGCCGCTTGCCAACGGATGTAGTCATAGAGATCATTAATTGCTTTTTGATTGCCAGTGCCAATTTTCCCCAAGCTTTCTGCCGCTTGCCAACGGATGTAGTCATAGAGATCATTAATTGCTTTTTGATTGCCAGTGCCAATTTTCCCCAAGCTTTCTGCCGCTTGCCAACGGATGTAGTCATAGAGATCATTAATTGCTTTTTGATTGCCAGTGCCAATTTTCCCCAAGCTTTCTGCCGCTTGCCAACGGATGTAGTCATAGAGATCATTAATTGCTTTTTGATTGCCAGTGCCAATTTTCCCCAAGCTTTCTGCCGCTTGCCAACGGATGTAGTCATAGAGATCATTGTTGGACAGCAGTTGCACTAAGGCATCAATTGCTTTTTGATTGCCAGTGCCAATTTTCCCCAAGCTTTCTACCGCTTGCCTACGGGTGGAGTCATCGAGATCATTGTTGGACAGCAGTTGCACTAAGGCATCAATTGCTTTGGTTCTCTGAGTTTGTTGCAGTGTTCTACTAGCTTCATTTGCAAAGTCATTAGGAAATTTGACCCAATCTCTTTTTTTAGAATCGAAATCACCAAATTCCCACGTTACAATCTGGTTTACAATCTTATCCACTAGCTGCTCATCACATTGTATAATCTCTGCAATTCCAGCCGCAGCAAGAAAATAAGCTCGATACTGATAAAATTTCCCGCACCCGTCTTCAAAGTTTACTAATCTTTGAATAAAATCTTCCTTTTGCTTATTATCTACATCAATGCGCCCCAACCACAGCAAAATCACCTCTCTCCACTGCGGTTCAAAAATTCGATAGCTCTCATCTTTTACAGGTCTATTTTTGTGTTCACTGGGTAGAAAAAAGTCGTAAGTCTTATCTACTGTCGCCGCGAAATATTCCTGAAACGACGGATGGAAAAATGCGTATACTTTTTCGTATGAATTGTTTTCTCCTTCTGTAGGATAGCCTATATCCAACAGCCATCCTAACTTTAACGCCCACAAGAATAAGGAGGATTTTTCGTCATTTGGATCATGGTGGAGATATTTTTTAATAAAACTTTCTCTCAGTCGAAATCGACAATTCACATCATCAATAGCGTGTCTTGCCAGTTCTCCCAACTTCGGATTCAGTTCCTTTCTTATTCCTTCTGGAATCTGAAATTTTGAATAAACGTCCTTTTTCAGTTGATTGTAATTGTCTACAAGGAATTGATAGAAATCAGCCTTTGTATTGGGCAATCTCTGTGAATTTTCACTCCAAATATGACACAATAGTGTTAACCGTAAAGGATTTGTGACCAAGTCTCGCAAACGTTCCCGACTATCTTCTTTTAATTTATCTTGTAACTTCTTTCCGTCTGGATTGTCTTCCCCAAACCAATTTTTAATAAATTGATGTACTTGTTCAGGGTAATGAAAATCTAGAGTGCGGTAAACATCAAAATTTTTACCATCCTTTTTATTTTCTTTAATGAGAAAGTCTTTTTGTAATTCCCACAGATTTAAACGACAACTCAGCACTACTGTTATTTTATCAGTCCATGTTTTATCTAGCTGTTCTCCGATTTTTTTCAAGGAATAACTGACTGCCATTTCGTCAGCCCCATCTAACATTAACCATAACTGACCACTTTCAATAACTTCTTCATAAAAAAGATCCTGCAATGTTTCAGACGTTTTTTGTGGAGCCTGAAATGCATCTGTCAGCCATTTTTGTGATAAATACCGATACAGCCAACCTGGATCATTGAAACCTTGTTCTTCCACTGAATTATTTTTAACATCTGCCAGAGAAATCCAAATCGGTAAGCCTTCCTCCTGTTCTATAACCCAATCAGCAATCTTTTGTAAAAAAGTAGTTTTTCCACCTCCTGGATCGCCAACAATTACTAGTCGCTTTCCTTTACTTTTGCTACTGTTTTTTTGCTGCAAAACTTGGGTAAAAAATTCATCATTAACAAACTTTTTTACGATTTCTTCTTTATCAGGTTGATTGAAATTCGACTTTTCGGGATTGACTAAATCTTGATTAGCCCGGCGTTTTGCATCAGATTTACGTTCTACCAACCCTAAAGAAACGTAAATATCCTTAAGCAGGTTTTTGCTATTATTTGTTAAAGTTTTAAGGTTAGCAGGTTCTAACCGCTCACGGCATAATTTAAACCGCCAAAAGTAGTAAGCTATCGGAATATCAAGAGCACATATAAACTTTTTATTCTCCTGCTTATCTTCTAGTTGATTACTACCATATTCAATCGCGTGATCAAATGACAAAAAACCATTTTTTCTGGTAAAATTACTGTCTTTAAGAGTTGTACTAAAGGCAAACCCTGTACATTCAACAGCTAAGTAGTATGGATTCATTGTGCCCCAAAAATTTCGAGCGGCATCTAAATCTGAAACAGGATCTGGCAGTTTTCCAGAGTTCTTCCAAAAATCATTTTTCCTTCTGCGATCGCTCTTTTTCCAATCACGTAGTCGATGAGTGAGAGATACGGCTGCTAAAGCATGACCATCCAGTAAAATTAAAATTGGTAATAAATCATACTTCCAACAAATGGCACAAAACAGAATTGCCAAATCCAGGCAAGTTCCTTCCTTTCCATGAAGAATTTCTTCTGGTGTTCTGATTTCTTGTTCGTCGTTATTAGATAATAAAGAACCTTTATGTAAGTTATAGCTCAACTTGCTGTCACATAAAGCGTTATAAATGTTTTCTACTAACTTGGGGCGTTTTTCAATAGTTTGATAATCATTACTATTAGCAAGTACATGGTTAGATGCATTAGCTTTGTTAATAAACTCCTTAACCGCTTTTGAGTATTTATAAAAAATGACGTACTTAGCTAAATCTATACGTTCTTCCTCTTTACTTTTCTTCCACAACAATTGTCCCATTACATTCTCCAACTACTATAAAAGGTAAGCGCTCAATAATCTGGGGTAAATCGCTCAGTGACAAGCCTCAGATAGCGTAAAATCGTTCCCGATCTGGTAGTCCGTCCCGATTTATTGAACGGATACTATAAAAGTGCAATTTGCCTTATTCCATCACTTGAAATAAACTATGTAAAGCATTTGGTGCAGACTCGTGTACATCTTTTGCATCCACTTCCAAACGGTACAATCCAGGCAGTAGTTTATTAGGTTCTAGAATCTTCTTATATTGAGTATCGTGTTTTTGGTCAAAATATTCTACTACGGTTTTTTGTTCTCCGTTTACGTTTACTGGTGTAATAATTGCGCGTAACCCACCAAAGTTTCCAGTTTCTTCCAAAATATCAGACTTAACATTAATAATTTCCGCACCCAATGTGACTTCTTCATCACGGAGGTACAAGTCATCAACACTGAGACTAATACCGGACTTTTGTGGCGCAGACTCAATGGTTTGAGGATTGTTAAAGTATTCTTCTAGATGTAGAGGATTTTGCGATGCGATTAAGCAAGGCTTCAGCGAATTCTCCCACAAGTGATCACTACTTTGCAACGAACCATGAAGCTCAATAAAAGATACCTGTGATGTCTGAGAAAGTTCCTTTGGTATTGCAGATAATAGCGGTACGGTGTCATCACCAGTTGCGTAACTAGGATGAAGAAGGGATTCTTCATTTTCTTGATTTGGTAGTTTATTGCTGGCTTTTAAAAGGCCATTGGAGAAGGTTGCAGATTGGAATGTGTCTTTTTGCCCTATACCGATTATTGGCGTAAAGGTATAGGCACCTGCATTCTTGGGTAACTCAATACATTTCAGAAACTTTCGCCCCTCTATTGCTCGCTCTTTTACCACACCAGGTATACCATCAATTTCCGCTATCCGTTGCCAATTGCCATCAATGTTCACTACTGGATACGTTGGCAGCAATTGATACACTGAGGTAAAGGATCGCAAGACTTCCCTCCAATGCGTCAAAGCAGCTAGTCGATCTATTAGCCAGCTATTTTTTAGGTAGCCATTTGCCAGATAATCCAGTATTTTTACAGAACCACGATACGGAGTGCCTAAAGTCACCAAAAGCTTGCAATCTTTACAACCTCCTTCATGTTCCACATAATAACGGGAAACTAACCCTCCCATACTATGAGCAATGAGAATTACTTTTGCGTGAGGATTCATCCTTTCTCGCCATATACGTAATTTTTTGTCAATCAGCTTCTTTAATAACCTAGCTGCTACCCGATTATCCCGTCGCCAGTCATAAGCAAACTCGAAATAGTTCGCGGGTTTATCCTCGTCTACCTTGCCAGGAGTGACAGCAAAGTTTTCGGTTAGTTGATCGCGAATATAGGAGTAACCGTCAATAAGTTTAAAAAATCCAGGAACCAAACTTGCACGCTGAACTAAACCTGTTGCTTTAATACCATCGTCTAAATAATCTCTTTCAATGTCATCTTCTTGTAGAGTCAAATCTTTTAACCCCGAATGTACCCTAAGTGTCTCACCAATAGCGCTCAACAATACTTGATATGGTGGATTCCAGATATCTTTACCATCTTTTTGCAGCACGCTGCCCGTAATTCCAGGTACCAGCACTACTATATCCTTCATCAGTTCTTTAGCCATTCGCCTACACTCCTCATTGATGATTTCTGTTTGGTTGCTCTACTTATAGTAATAAGTGTATTTTCTTTATTGATATGCAGTCAGATGCATAAGTTCTCATTTTGCAGATTTACTCAAAAAAATCCATAACCTTCTGTTGTGTTACTGAACAGGTGTTCTAATAACACCGTTAATTATTTTTAGGTGTAGGTTTTTTAGGTAGTAACGTAAGTCATTTTTACATAATTGGTTCCGAAAATCTACTTAAAGAGAGTAAATATAGTAAAAATCAATCTTTAGATAGAAGAAAAATTTTAAAAAAATACAGCCAATAATTTATATAGGTGCAAGCAAAACTAACTTATACAGTTTTGAAGGAATTTTGTAATACAACTTTACAAAATAGGCAATTTAGGTATGATGCAGGCGCGACACTTTTTGAGTGACATGATTGTACTTTTTCAATGTCGCACCCCGATACCGATATGGTAAAAATCCCTCGTGCTTTGTAGGAACGTTTAACCGATACCTTGGGCTATGCTGCCTAAATGGATAAAGTCGAGTTCAGAGGTTATTGTTCAACCGCTTTATATATTGTTGAATCGAATTATTTATTAGACCTCTTGCATAAATACTTAAAATGTCATGTTGAGCGGAGCGAAACATCTCGCGAGATTCTGAGGCTTCGCCACGCCAAGGCGAACACTGCACTACGTTTCGTTCAGAATGACATCCCCAACTTTTGGACTTTTGCAAGAGGTCTATTGTTTAACCGAATTATTCCTCCACAATAATTTTTTTAGCTGAAATAATATTATTCAACCGTCACAGACTTCGCTAAATTCCTAGGCTGATCAACATCCAAACCGCGAAGTGCTGCAATGTGATAAGCCAACAATTGCAGGGGAATAACTGTAAGAATTGGAGAAAGCAATTCATCAACTTTGGAAACTGGGATAAAGTCGTTAAATATTTCCGCTGCTTCTCCCTGACTTAAAGGAGTGACACCAATTAGGCGAGAATCACGCGCTTTGGCTTCTTGGGCGTTAGAAATGACTTTTTCGTAAACACTTCCAGGCATAGCGATCGCCACAACTGGCACTTTCGCATCCAACAAAGCAATTGGTCCGTGCTTCATTTCTCCAGCCGGATATCCCTCTGCATGAATATAACTAATTTCCTTTAATTTCAAAGCTCCTTCTAAAGCAATTGGGAAGTTAATTCCTCTTCCCAAAAAGATAAAATCTTGAGTTTCTGCAAACTCATGAGCTAATTGTCCAATAGAATCCTCTTGTTTTTCCAAAGTTGCTTCAATTTCACCTGGGATTTGCCGCAACCCGTCAATAATCTCTTGCAATTTTATAGAAGAAATGCTGTTGCGAAGATATGCCAAATCTAATGCTAATGCATAAAACGCCATCAATTGAGCAATAAAAGTTTTCGTTGCCGCGACTCCAATTTCAATTCCCGCGAGAGTATTAATAATTTGAGATACCATATGACCCAGAGTACTTTCTGGGCGATTGGTAATTCCTAATAATCGTGCTTGATATTTTGGTTCTTTATCCTGACGACGTTCTTTTTCCATCGCCAAAGCTGCTAACGTATCAGCAGTTTCACCAGACTGTGTAACACCAATCGTCAGAGTATTTGGTGTCAGGGGTGAAGGTGCATAACGATATTCGGAAGCATAATGCACTTGCGTAGGAATTCCCGCTAGTTGTTCTATTAAATATTTACCAACTAATGCTGCGTGCCAACTTGTACCACAAGCAACAATTTGGATTTGTTCTAAGTTAGCGTAAATTTCTTCTGGTAAACCAAGCTTAACTGGAGAATTTGTAGAATCACCAACATTCCAATCAGCGTTGAAGTAAGCATCCAAACAAGCCCGTACAACCCCTGGTTGTTCGTAAATTTCCTTAAGCATGAAGTGCTTGAATCCCTGCTTTTCCACCATCATGGGATTCAAGTTAAGCAGACGGGGCTGTTTTCTCAACCTTTCACCTGCAAAGTTGTAAACCTCAACGCCCAGAGGTGTCAGACGTGCCAATTCCTTATTGTCTAGAGGTAAAACCGCACGGGTATGAGAAATAATGGCTGGTGTGTCGGAAGCGCAGAAGAATTCCCCTTGCCCAAAACCAATCACCATAGGTGCTTGTTGTCGGACGACAATGAGTTCGTCGGGGTAGTCAGCACTGATGAGTGCGATCGCAAACGCCCCCCTAAGTTTATGAACAGTATCCCGAACAGCCTCAAGCAAGAGAGAAGGACAGAAGGGAGAAACAGAAGGGGGATGTTTGAAAAACTCAGCAATCAGGTGTGGGATAACCTCAACATCAGTCTCTGAGAGAAACTGGTATCCTTTGTGTTTCAGTTCCTCGCGCAACTCACTGTAATTTTCAATAATCCCATTCACCACCACCGCGATTCGCATAGCCCCATCCATATGGGGATGGGCATTATACACTTCTGGCTTACCATGAGTTGCCCAGCGAGTGTGACCAATACCAATTTGAGAGGGTGTTTCTACTTGTTCTAGCTTAGAACGCAGATTATAAAGTTTACCTTTTGCCCGCACACAATTCACCTCACCTTCCCATATCGTGGCGATTCCCGCAGAATCGTATCCCCGATACTCTAGTTTTTCCAGCCCAGATAGCAAAATTTCTGTTGCCGCTTGAGTGCCAATATACCCAACGATTCCGCACATTTGATCACACCACTCTTGTATAGGAGTAATACACACAGTATAGTCAATAGCACAAAGGTAGCATTTTGGCAAAAAAATGACTTTGTTGTATACAGGGAACAGTGAACAGTTACCAGTTACCAGTGAACAATTGATCACTGGTAACTGGTAACTGATAACTGATAACTGAAAATTGCAGGCTGGACATGACTCACCATTGTTGTAAATGGTACGTAATGCCCAGCCTTCACTACTAATAAGTGCTTGCTATCGAGATAATGAATTGCGTTCCAAAGGGAAAATTTAGTAAGCCAGACCCATACTGCGAGTCGTTTCAGCTCCTAAATAAACGCGGATGCTTAAAAAGTCAGTAGGACAAGCCGTTTCACAGCGCTTACAGCCCACACAATCTTCTGTGCGGGGAGAAGAAGCGACTTGAGCAGCTTTGCAGCCATCCCAGGGAACCATCTCTAGTACGTCAGTCGGGCAAGCACGAACGCATTGTGTACAGCCGATGCAGGTATCGTAGATTTTTACGGTATGAGACATTGAAATAAAGCTCCTTTGAGAGAGTTTTTCTGGTTTGAAAGAATCATAATCATGGCTTAGTTTACCGCAGTGGCTGATCGTCCGTAATTAAAAGGCTACATAACTTTAAAGAATGTAATAAGCACCTTCAAATTGCAGTTAAGCTATTGTGCATTTAAATGAGGATGTATTGCGTAGCTCTAATGACTGTCTGGCATGGATTTGGTGATGGTGAATTTTGAGTTTTGGATTGCCTAAGTTGAGTATTTAGTCTTATATCAATCTCCTTTCAAGCATCAGCTTTTGGAGCACGGCTTGGATCATATAGAGATGTGACTAAAAAGTCAACCACAAGGAGTGCTTGGCACGGTTCTCATCCTCCCACTTGCAGCCTGATAGATAGGGCTTGAGTCTACTGACAGAATAAGCTATATACAGTGGAACCATCCCAATGCGTGTGAACTGCATTTGGCATCAAGAGCGAACATTTGGGATGGTCCCGATACAGTGACAAATTCTTGAACACACGGTGACTTCAATGCTCGGTCAAACAATATGTGGACGCTACCGCATTATCCGACAGATAGGAAAAGGGGGGTTTGGTGTCACTTTCTTAGCTGAAGATACGCAACGACCGGGAAATCCTCAGTGCGTGGTCAAGCAATTGAAACCTCAGTCTGATGACTCCTACACTCTACACTACGCGAAACGTTTTTTTGACCAGGAAGCAGAAATACTGGAAATATTAGGAAATCATGACCAAATCCCAAGACTTTTAGCACATTGTGAACAAAATCAAGAATTTTATATCGTTCAGGAATACATTAAAGGTCAAGATCTCAACCAAGAAGTTTTTTCCAAAAGACAACTCAGTGAAGCTGAGGTGATTAAGCTTTTAAGAGAGATTTTAGAAGTCTTAGCCTTTGTTCATCAAAAACGGGTCATTCATCGAGATTTAAAACCCTCGAATATTATGCGACGTGAGTCAGATGGCAAGATTGTGCTGATTGACTTTGGTGCAGTCAAGCAAGTCACCACTCAAATAGCTAATGCTCAAGGACAAACTCAGTTTACTGTTGCTATTGGTACTCCTGGTTATGTGCCAAGCGAACAAGCCAATGGTCAACCAACATTAAGCAGTGACATCTATGCAGTTGGAGTTATTTGTATTCAAGCTTTGACAGGGATGAATCCCGATCCAAGACGCCGAGGATTCCCAACAGACTCCAAAACAGGAGAAATTATTTGGCAAAATCAAGCACAAGTTAGTCCTAAGCTAGCTAATATTATAGACAAAATGATCCGTTATGACTATCGTCAGCGTTACCAGTCAGCAGATGAAGTTTTGCAAGCTTTAAAAACACTATTACCTGATACTTCAGTTAGTAATCAAACGCAGAAGCAGCCTGACAATAAAGTTTCTACAACTAAACCACCAACCCCGCCACCAGGAGTACCCAAAAAAATTTTCATTGTATCGGGAATTGCAGCAGTACTTGCTACAAGCGTTGCTACAATTTATATTTTTAAACCTCCTACTCCAGAAAGTTTTCTACCATATGAAGATCCTAACTTTGGGATAAAAATAAAATATCCTCAAAGCTGGAAAATCCCTGATTTCACCAATCCTATTGCAGGAGAAGTGGCTACATTTGTATCTCCCAAACAAAGTGATACAGATAATTTTCAAGAAAAGGTGATTATAAGCGTTGAAGATTTTTCAGGAACATTAGAGGAATTTAGCAATGAGTTAATGAAGGAAAATAACAATCTATTAAAAGTAAATCAAATCAAGTCAAGTGACTCTTTTCTTGCCAAGAGACGAGGAAAAGTATTATTGTTTACTGTAAAACATGGAGAAAAAACTTTACAAAATTTGCAAGTTTTTACTTTAAAAGGTGATAAGGCATATGTCATTACTTACACAGCAGAAAAAAATAATTATGATGAGTTTATCGAAACGGCAGAGACAATGATGAAATCGTTTGAAATTCAATGAAGATGACAAAGCATGGCATCGTCTTGCTGTTGAGCAATTATTGAAAGGCTACAGCGAAGAAGATGCTATCTACGACACAGACAGCAAGAATCATCTACCCATCTCCCCACCTGCCTACTGCTGAAGCTTCTTAATCAACTCCAGCGCTTTTTGGTAATAAGCTGTATTTCCTTGTTGTCGATACAGGTCAACTGCTTTTTGCAAATCAGCGATCGCCCCCTGCTTGTCTCCCAAGTCGGAACGGGCAATACCCCGGTTGTAGTAGGCGTGGGCATAGTTGGGATTAATCCGCAGGGCAGAGTTGTAATCAGCAATTGCCCCCTGCTTATCTCCTAAGTTGTAGCGGATGTGACCCCGATTGTTGTAGGCACTGACATAGTTGGAATTGAAGTGAATGGCTTCCGTATAATCAGCAATTGCCCCCTGCTTGTCTCCTAATCTGTAGCGGGTAACACCTCGCTCGTAGTAGGTAACTGCAAAGTTGGGATTAATCCGTAGCGCAATATTGTAGTCGGCGATTGCCCCCTGCGGGTCTCCTAAGTCATCGCGAGCATTACCCCGGTTGACATAGGCTAGGGCAAAGTTGGGATTAATCCGTAGAGCAGAGTTGAAATCGCTAATTGACCCCTGCTTGTCTCCCAACTTGTAGCGGACAAAACCCCGGGCGTTATAGGCTGGGGCCAAGTTGCGATCAATCCGCAAGGCTTGGTTCAAATCGTCAATTGCCCCCTGCTTGTCTCCTGAGTCAAAGCGGGCAAGACCCCGGTCACCGTAGGCATAAGCATAGTTGGGATTTAGGCGAATCGCTTCTGTATAATCATTAATGGCTGCTTTCAAATCTCCTTTGCTATACTTATTCAGACCCTGAATATAAAAGTCGGCAGCTATAGGTTTTGTCGCTACTTGAGTATTAGGTGCAGAAACTCCCACATCTACCCCAACTTTTGCTGACAGTCTCAAAAAGGTGTTGATGGGAATGCCCAAGTTAAAGCCTGTTTTACTTTTTTTCTCATCTTTGTCTGCCCGACCGTGAACTCCTACCAATTCACCTTTTTCATTCAAGACTGCACCACCACTCATGCCGTCTGACGTATTATTGCTGTAGACCAAGGCATAGCCATCACGCAACGGTTTTGAGGCATTAGCAGTAATCCGCCCATCACTGAAAGTGTAAGTTGACTGATTAATCGCGAATGTTGGTGCAGGAAACCCAGCTATATAAGCTGTTGTGCCTTCTGTACTGCTGTCAGAGTTACCTATCTTGGCAACAGTGTAATTTTGACTGCTAGTAAACTGCACCACAGCTAAGTCTACTTCTGTTTGTAATGGTTTCACACTGCTGTAGTTTAGTGAATGGCGCTGACCATCAGGAGTAACAATTTCATATTTATCTGCCACTTCTACCACATGATATGATGTCAGAACAGTGTAAGTATTGCCCTCTTTCTTGATAATCACCCCGGAACCGTACCTGGGCTTTTTACTTTGGATCAGTACTGTGATTTCCTTGGCAGTTTTATTCACCTCAGCTGGAGATAGTGCCACAGCCACTTGCGTCTGCACAACGGCGATTGATACCCCAATTACTGCTGGCGCGAGCCGATAATAAAAGTTCATTATTCAATATTCAATTTTTAGTAAAGTATAGATATGCTTCGACATCAATATTGACGGGATCGTTGCTTCTGTCGCCGCCATTTTGATTCACTGTCTTTCCAGCCGCCAAGGCACGGCGATCAAATAACTGACGTGCAGTAGCGTCGGCATCGCTGTCACGTTTGAGAGTAAATAACAAAGTCGTATCTGTACAAGCAGCGCTTTTTTCAGCAACAGCGCACACAACAGGTTGTCCCTTGAGCGTACCTGGCTTAATATATCTGAGCGTACCGTTGTCATAGCTCCTCTGAAATCTGCGAGAGACTTCCAGACAGCGTTGCTCAGGTGTCAATCCTGTACCGCTAAAATACTTGGAAAACCAGCGAATCACCGGCAGGTCTTTTCCGTCTTGTGTACGGACAAATGTTGTGGGTACACCGTTGCTTTTACCGCAGGAGAAGGTTGGACTTTCTGCGTAGCTGGGTTGATTTAGAGTTATAGTTGTGGCAATAGTAGTCAGCGTAGCTAGACTGAAAACTCTCACACTCCACGTCAAAACTTGACTAGACATTCCCAATTTCATAAGTGCAGTTGACTAAAAAGGTAAAGCTTTGGTTTGGAAGAACAAATTAAACAACAAACCCAAATGGCAACATTTCGGTTCATGCCTAGATATATCAGTTTTACTGATATTTTTAAAGTAAAAAATGATTAAGATAAGTCAGCGAACTTGTACTACTGTCTTAATTGGCACAGCCCAACTTAAGCGCACAATCATCTTGTGCAACTTTTCATCAGCTTCCTTACCATCAACAAACACTGAAGGTGCATCCCACAACGGATAGGCGTGCATCCCGTTCACACCCACAACCTCACCCCGACGATTGAGCAATGGTCCGCCACTCATACCTTTTTGGATATCATTGGTGTAACCAATCTGGTAACCTCCCTCTAAGGCTTTGGGTAAAACCAAGGATACCTTTCCAGTGGTGAAGGTAAAGTTTTTTGCCTCTTGTTTCTCTTCTTCAAACGGAAACCCCGCTGCAAACACCTCATCCCCCTCTTTGGGAAAAGAACCAACAGACGCGACAGCATACACAGCGTTAGTGGGGCGAAACTGCAATATCGCCAAATCATTGCCTTGTAGAGATTTTGCACTTAATGTCTTTGCTTGCCAAATACGACCATCAAAAGTTTGAATACGATAAGGGGGCTTGTCTGCTCGCAGCACATGAGCATTTGTGACAACTGTATAAACTGATTTTTGTTTTTTTAGTATAATACCGGAGCCTAAGAAATTCTTTGACATCACTTTGACTGCGATCGCCTGTGCCTGCTTCTGAATTTCTTCTTCTGAAAGTTGTGTAGGCAGTTGTTTGAGTGTCGTATCCTTGCTACTCACTTTACTCTGTGAGTCAGAAAAATTGAGATTTGCTGCCCATATCAAAAGCGCAATTAATAAACCGCCAACACAAACACTCTGTGTTGATTTACGCCAATTCATCTAAGGAGTATTACTAGCGCCTGCACTAGCTTGAGAGTTTGACTGAACTGTTGGGCTGAACTTCTGTTTTCTTGAGGTATAAATAGACATCTACAACAATAAGTTACATCCTTGATCTGCAATTATACCGTTCGGCTAAGCGCTCACGGCGAAGCCCTTATACTCCTTCTTCTTGACCCAGTTCAGACTTTTCAAAACGCCTAACTTCAAATCCCCGTAAATTTTCTGGTTCCTCGTATGCTATCAAAACTTTTTGAACCATCGCAGCGGGTGGTCCTTGGTAACACCAACGAATCATTTGTCCTACAACCGTTTGACTACCTTCAAACACTGCTTCCACGCTACCATCTGGGAGATTTCGTACCCAACCTGTCAATCCAAGTTGGATAGCTGTATCCACGGTGGAGTAGCGATACCCTACTCCTTGAACTCTTCCAGAAATGAATACATGAGCGCGGACTAGCTTTGGGTGCGGTGTGGTATTCTGCATTAACTGGTCAAGTCTTTACTATTTTCAGTTTACCTTGTTTATGATCCACCAAAGAATTTTAAATTCCAACTAACTTGTGTATGTCTAACTTGCCACCATTAACAACAGAAACTATTTGGGCAATCTTGAATGAGGAGATTGATGATGCGACAGTCAACCAATTGGTATGGCATTGCTTGGGGTATCGCTATGACTCGTCAACAGGAGGGTGGGACACTCACCAAGTCGCACCAGAATGGCGGGATGAGTACCCACAACCACCAGATTTTATCGATAGTCGCCCTGCAACTGTCAAGCTGACTCGTTCTATTCCTCAAGAGAACAAACAGTCATTGAAAGAAAAACTAGGTTTCAAAGGTTATAAAATTGGTGAATTTGGACCTCGGCAAACACGGAGGGCAACAGCGGCAAATTGGTTGTTAAGTTATATGCAACTCAACGGCATTCACCTGTGATTGGGCTGTTCGCGTAGCGAAGGCAAGGATTCTAACACGTGCAAAAGGCACAGAGCAATGCTCTGTGCCGTCACAGGAAGGATCTGTGTTTTACCCAATTGAAAACTGCTAATCATCAAGTGATTTACTCGGTACTTCAATTGCTGTCACATCAATTGTGCCTTCTGGAGTTAAGCGCTGAAAATGTCCCTGTTGCACCATCAACTGTTCCCCACAATTAGGACACTGCAACTGAGACTGCTTTAAACCCGTAAATTGGTATCTACAAACGGGACATTGATCGGTTACCAAGTTGTATTGCAGCCAGAAGCGAAACCCAAAAAAAATGAGAATGGGTGCCAACAACAATAGCCCAATAATAATCACCAAGGAGTTAACCAACCAGCCCAAGCCTAATGACGCCAGCAACCATGTAATTGCTAGCAAGGTGAGCCAAGGGCGTAAATTAGATAGATTAAGCTGAAACGTTTTAAGGCTCATTTTTTAAATGTCTCTTGCTCTCCCTCTAGGATAGCGATTTTATTAACACAGTCCTAGTCATGCTGTGCATACACTGACAAGTACAACGTCGGCCTTTAACTCCATTAAAGCGAAAAAGTCAATAGTAACTCATTAATTCTTAATATAAATGAGTCACAAAACTCAACAAAGATGCAATGCATGACTATGAACTCTTAACGCAAGACTTAAGCTGCTGTTGCAAGCGCAGCCCAAAAGTATCGATACCAAATAGAGCGATCGCCTGTTCTCGCAACCATCGCCCATCACAACGTTGATCATCTCCTTTGAGTATTTCTATACAAGCTTGCGCCACTGCATTTGGATCGCGGTGTGGAACGCGCCACCCCAGTTTACCATCCTGCAACGGCTCGGCTGATCCATCTGCATCACCAGACAACACGGGGATACCACAAGCCATCGCTTCTAGGTAGACAATGCCAAAACCTTCAGCAGAAGGCATTACGTAAGCATCAGCAAGACGGTAGTGTTCTACTAATTCTTCTGTGGGAACGAACCCAGCAAAGACAACGCGATTGCCAACGCCTAAATCTTGAGCAAGTTTGGCTAATCGAGGTCGATCATCGCCACGACCAATAACTAAATATTTTACCTCAGGGAAAACCTCAGCTATTTGCGGTAACGCTTGAATTGTGACATCTACACCTTTATAAATATCACCAGACCACAGTCGCGCCACGGTCATCAGTACTTTTGCTGTTGTTAAATTATAGCGTTCTAACAACACAGTCGATTTTGTTCCTGGGGTAAAGTTATTACCATTCACAGCACAAGGTAATAGTTTGACTTTGTTAGAGTCAAGCTTATTGACAGCACAGGCGATTTGACGAGTGTAACGACTGACTGTCCAAATTTGTGCTGCTTTTTGCAAACTAGACTTCATGGGGGTTGGTAACGCCTGCCAAACTTCTTTACCATGAGTCATAACCGTGTAAGGTATTCCCAAAGGTTGACACAACAAAGCAACTAAGGGGGCAAGGTTTACATGACCGCAGAAAACGTGACTTGGTCGCTGACGCAACAGATGGGAAAGTAATGCTAGAGTGATTCTGACTCGTCCCAGTTGAGGAGACTGTGATTTGAAGTAATGAAATTTTAAACGGTCTGACTCAAAAGGATTTGAGCAGTTATGACTGTCTCTGAGTAAAAATACCTCTGCATAGAAAGGTTCGTCAAGTGCTAGGTAGGCTCGAAAAATATCCTTTACATATGATTGAATTCCGCCTTCTCCCTCAAAAACTTCTAGGAACACGAAGACGTGATTTACTTTAGTGTGGGAATTTTGACTGAAATCTATAGGTTTTTCTGTGAGAATTTTATCCATAATTGACTACTTTGCTTCGAGATTAGCATTCTCAAACTACTATTTTGTAGTCAATTTTATTGAAAACTCTTACGGCTGCCCCTGTAAACCATACTTGACGATGAGCAAGCAATTTCTCCCATCTACACCACGTTCATAGACAACGTGGTCAGCCAAACGCCGCAGAAGAAACCATCCATATCCTCCTACTTGAAGTGTACCTGGCTCTGGTTCTTCAAGCGCATCAGGATTGAAAGGTTTTCCATAATCCCAGATTCTCATCTCTAAGCGATCCATCCATAAAGAAACATCAATTTCTATGGCTGTTTCCGGAGGTAAAGCATGATGAGCGTGACGTACGGCGTTGGTAAAGCCTTCTGCTAACGCTAGGTTGAGGCGATAGAGTTGACTTTCTGACCAACCAAGTTGAAACAAGTGTTGTAGACAAAATCGTTCAAACCATTGTTGCACCTGATTTAGAAGCTTCAGTTCGCTCTTCACCGTCAGATGGTCTTGCTGCACGATGCTTAGCATTGACCTTGACTTATGATAAGTGAGTGAAAAATGTTTGTACCTTTTGTATATTACAGATTTTATTTTCTGCAATATAGTGTCCATACAAAATTTAAATCCGAAATGCAACCTGGTTAATGAAAGTTAACGCCTGTTTATTTCTCAAGAAAAGCACATCTTGTACTTTTCCAGAAACAAAGAGCTTTCAAAGAACTTTGTGTGGACGTTTCTTCGTTGTCATGACCGGGGATTTTAAGAAGATTTCGCTTCATATATCCCAACTGCTTTGGTTCCCAGCACACCACATGGTGCCCAAGTAGGCTGAGTGTTATTTGCTTGTTAATTCGAGTGTTGGGTTCCTATGCTGCAATCAACAAAGTAGGTTTCCACCTTTTGAATGATGCAATCTATTTTAGCACAAAGCTGAAGCCGAGCCACTGGTTTATCTAGCCAGTGCAGGCTCAGTTAAAGAAAGTTTGAGGTTCTATGTAGAACCTCAAACTTGGTAGCTAATGCAATGCCCGTATTTCTTTAGGTAACTAATTTAGAACAGTCCAAAAGTAAAGGACTTATCAATTGGGAAAGTTGCACCAATTCCCAACCATAAGGTCACCAAGGTACCGAATAAGAATACCGTAGTTGCTACTGGACGGCGGAAGGGGTTTTGGAACTTATTCACGTTCTCAATAAAGGGAACGAGGATCAGTCCTAAGGGTACGGAACCCATGAGTACCACCCCTAACAGCTTGTTAGGAACTGAACGCAAAATCTGAAATACGGGATAGAGATACCATTCTGGTAGAATTTCCAGCGGTGTAGCGAAGGGATTCGCTGGTTCTCCACTCATGACTGGATCTAATACAGATAAAGCCACGATACAAGCAAAAGATCCCATAATCACAATTGGGAAGACGTACAGCAGGTCATTAGGCCAAGCTGGTTCGCCGTAGTAATTGTGACCCATGCCTTTTGCTAGTTTGGCTCTTAAGTTTGGATCGCTCAGGTCAGGTTTTTTCTGTGTCGCCATTTTTTAATGTGCTCTCCTGCTGAAATTAATTTCAAGCTTTTGTCAAAACCATCACAAGTGTGGGCATTAACTTTTAGCTTAAGATGCGAGTGGGGTGCTCTTTGATTTGTTATGTTTAGTGTTTAACTTTCCATAAGTTTAGAACAGAAAGACTCGATCTTGAAACTAACAGTTTATGCCCAACCGTTCACAACTTGCGATTACAATGGGCCGGAAATCCCTTGTTTACGAATCATCAAGAAGTGGAACAGCATGAAGACGGCAATTAGCCAAGGCAGCACAAAGGTGTGTGCGCTGTAGTAACGAGTCAGTGTCGCTTGACCTACGCTGGAGCCCCCACGTAGTAAGTCAGCCATCAGGGTACCGACGACGGGAATTGCTTCTGGTACACCACTTACAATTTTCACCGCCCAGTAGCCAACTTGGTCCCAAGGCAATGAATAGCCAGTCACACCAAAAGAAACTGTGATCACAGCTAGAATGACACCACTCACCCAAGTCAATTCGCGGGGCTTTTTAAAGCCACCTGTCAGGTAGATCCGGAAGACGTGCAAAATCATCATCAGCACCATCATACTGGCAGACCAGCGGTGGATGGAACGAATGAGCCAGCCAAAGTTCACATCATTCATGATGTGCTGTACTGAGGTATACGCTTCAGCAACAGTTGGTCTGTAGTAGAATGTCATGGCAAATCCAGTCGCGAACTGGATAAGAAAGCACGTCAGAGTGATTCCACCCAAGCAGTAGAAGATATTGACGTGAGGAGGGACATACTTGCTGGTGACGTCCTCAGCAAGCGCTTGAATCTCTAAGCGCTCCTCAAACCAGTCGTAAACATTAGCCATACAAGCTCAGGTTCCTAAAAATCGATTCGCGGTTGATAAACTTCCCAAATTGTTTCAGCTTTGGGATTTTAGTTAAACAGGCATTTGCTCATTTATTTTTGAGCAGTCAGAATGTTAAAAGTTTAAAAAAAACTTTACACTCTGAAAAGAGGGTATGTATTGCGTTCTCTTTGGCGTCAAACACACAGTGGTGGTGGACACAATCTCGATTTTATCTTTTTGGAAGTAGAATGTGCGCTCTTTAATTTGATCTTGACTGAACAATTAGATGAGAGCAATGCACCACTTCTATAAAAAAAGTAACATAGTCGAGAGACAGATTTCATCAAAAAGTAAAGACGCTTAGGCAAACTCTGGCAATTTGGGTTGAAAGTGGAAGTAAAAATGGGATTCATGCAGAAGAAAGTTTTTCGGGCGGGATTATCCCTGTTATTGGCGTTTTGGGTAGGTTTTTGCGGTTTTTGTCAACCTGCCTTGGCTTTGAGCGACGAACAAAAGCTAGTAGCACAAGTGTGGAGAATTGTTAATCGGACATATTTGGATGAAACATTTAATCATCAAAACTGGGCGTCGGTACGGCAAAAGGCTCTGGCAAAGCCGCTCAAAGATGACCAATCTGCTTATTCAGCAATTCAAAACATGCTCCAGAGTCTTGACGACCCTTTTACCCGTTTTTTAAATCCAGAACAGTACCGCAGTCTACAGGTCAATACTTCTGGGGAACTCACAGGAGTTGGATTGCAAATCGCTCTCAATGCCGAGACGGGTTTATTAGAGGTTTTGGCCCCCATAGCAGGTTCACCAGCAGAAAAAGCTGGAATTAGACCGCGCGATCGCATCTTAAAAATTGAGGGTATCTCCACACAAAAACTTACCCTTGACGAAGCTGCAGCCAAAATGCGGGGGGCGATTGGTAGTTCTGTTACTTTGTTCATGCAACGAGACAAGGAAGAATGGCAAGTTCAACTGGTGCGCGATCGCATTGCACTCAACCCAGTCGTAGCAGAACTACGCTCTTTCCCTCAAGGAAAGTCTATCGGCTATCTTCGCCTCACACAGTTTAACGCCAATGCTCCTATGGAGTTAGCACATGCTATTTCCAGTTTAGAAAAAAAAGGCGCTGATGCCTACATTCTCGATTTGCGAAATAACCCAGGCGGACTATTACAAGCTGGAGTTGAGATTGCCCGCTTGTGGTTAGAATCTGGTACCATTGTTTACACAGTGAATCGTCAAGGCACTCAGGGGAGCTTTGAAGCATTTGGCCCAGCCATGACTCGTGATCCACTAGTGGTTTTGGTCAATCAAGGAAGCGCCAGTGCTAGCGAGATTCTTGCTGGTGCGTTGCAAGATAATGGTCGTGCGACTTTAGTAGGAGAAACCACCTTTGGCAAGGGTTTAATCCAGTCCTTATTTGAATTATCCGATGGTTCTGGCTTAGCTGTGACTATTGCTAAGTATGAAACCCCCAACCACCGCGATATCAATAAACTGGGTATAAAGCCAGACAAATTGATTTCCTCTGAACCAATCACTCGCGAACAGATTGGCACAGAAGCAGATGTTCAATATCAAGCAGCTATAGAACTTTTGGCGAAAAACTCTGTAGTAGCAGGCGCAGCATGAGAAGAGGATAGGGAGTGTTAGCGCAGCGAGCCGTAGGCTGGGAGTGAGGGAGTGAGAAAGCAGGGGAACATCAACAGCAGCTACAACCCTAACAATTACTCACTTTTGCTCACTTTATGATGACTTGCTGCGAATGTACTTTCTCAAAACATCGCTTGTGCTTGTCTTAACACAGTTAAATCAACACAAGCCAAACGCGTATAAGCATTATCGATAACGCGCTTTCCCCGGAGAAAGCCTGTGTTAGCGCCAGGGCAAATGTATTGTAGTGTTTCTGGCGTGAACCGCTCTAATAGTAACTTGACACTTTTGATTTGTCGGAACCAGTGAAAAGTTTTAGCCCTTCGTAGGGGTACAGGTTCACCTTGCTGGTTGGGGAGGATATGACGTCCGGTAAATAGTACGCCTCCTCGCTCTTGGTAGTATAGACTTGATGAGCCAGGAGAATGACCAGGTGTCCAAATTAATTGCGCTGTTGAATTTAAGGTAAAATCTATATTAAAGGTAGTTACATCTACTCCGGGTAATAAGTAAGCTTCTTGCTCCTGAATCAAAACTTCACAACTGAAAGTTTTCTGAATTTCTGCTGTTTTGCCAATAGCGTCTCGATGAGTCAGAAATAGGTGGCGGACTCCTCCATGCGATTGCAAAAAATCTTGATGAATTTGATCCCAAGCTGGACAATCTATGAGAATATTGCCTTCGTTTCTTACAATAAAATAAGCAGTCCCCCCTAATGTGTCTCTGTTTGGTGGAAATGCAAAAATTGTACTTAGGACCAAATCCGAGCGGGGGTTTTCACAAATCAGGACTTCGTTAGAGAAGACCGCTCGTGGTAGCTTTGCCGTATAATTATTGGACTCTTGAGGCAAGGAACACATGAGAAAAACTGTTAGATGAGGAGTTGTCGAAAATCAGGTGACAGTGTTGGACAATTGAAGTAGAAACGCAAAATTTACCAGGACTGTTGACTGTTGTCAGAAAAATTGAATTTTGGGGGCATATGCTTGTGGTTGGGGCTGCAAAGCGCTTGACGACAAGCAAGATTTAACATCTTAAAACAACTGAAAGTCACATGAATTTTTGGTTTCTTCTTCTACTGGGACTAATCACTTATTGGATGCTGCAGCGCAGTGTTGCTCAAATCACCAAAACGCCTGTGTGGCTGTTGTGGCTAGTACTCATGATACCAGCACTGCTATGGACAACTTGGACAATAGCATACGGGGCAAAACAACCTCCGCCAAAAGCGTTGATGATTTGGCCTTTAATTGTCTGTCCTCTGTTATACTGGGTATTGTTTCAGTGGGGGCGTCACTCGCTAAAGGGGACTCATACTGAACCACAAAAAGTACCACAATCACAACCGGATATACATAATATCGCAGAACCAGCACCAGTGCGTCCCATTGACCCAACGGAAGAAACCCAGCTAAGAAATTGTTTTCCCTGGTCTGTATACTACATTCAAAACATTGAGTATCGACCCCAGGCAATCATTTGTCGAGGTCAATTGAGGACGACACCAGGCAACGCCTACGAGCGGATTAAGGCAAATGTTGAGAAAGAATTTGGCGATCGCTTTCTCATCATCTTTCAAGAAGGTTTCAGTAGTAAACCTTTCTTCGTGCTTGTTCCTAATCCTCAATTGGCAAAACCTAATAGTCGCGCTCAACAAAAGATAACACGACCAGGATTAGCGCTCATACTCCTAGCACTGACATTGGTAACGACTACCTTGGTGGGTGTGCGATTTGCTGGTGTCAATCCTACAATGCTTACATCCAATCCAGCCGAACTTCTCAAGGGATTGCCTTATGCCTTAGCCTTGATAACAATTCTGGGTACGCACGAACTTTGTCACTACTTAACGGCACGATTCTACAAAATTCGTTCAACCCTGCCTTACTTTATCCCAATGCCTTTGTTTTTGGGAACTTTCGGTGCATTTATTCAAATGCGTAGTCCAATTCCCAACCGCAAAGCTTTATTCGACGTCAGTATCGCAGGACCTCTTGCTGGGTTTATCATGACCTTACCACTTCTGGTATGGGGTTTGGCTCATTCCGACATAGTTGCCCAGCCAGAAAAAACAGGATTGCTCAATACGAATGCGCTCAATCCCCAATATTCAATTTTACTGGCGCTACTTTCAAAGCTAGCTCTGGGAAGTCAGCTAACATCAAACTCAGCTATTCATATGCATCCAGTCGCAGTCGCTGGTTTTTTAGGACTAATTGTAACAGCACTAAATTTAATGCCAGTAGGACAACTAGATGGAGGTCACATAGTCCATGCGATGTTTGGACAAAGAACAGCAGTTGTTATTGGTCAAATTTCTCGCTTGTTACTGCTGCTACTTTCTTTGATACAGCCAGAATTTTTTCCGTGGGCACTTATTTTATTGTTCTTACCATTGATTGATGAACCTGCTTTAAATGATGTAACAGAACTTGATAATAAGCGTGATATAGCGGGATTGCTAGCAATGGCTTTGTTAATCGTAATTGTGTTGCCGCTGCCGCAAGTACTTGCTAACTTATTACATATTTAACATTGGTTAAGAACGAACCGCCAAGGCGCCAAGAACGCAAAGGAAGAGAAAGAAGAATAAGCAAAGTTGGTGTCGTGGACTACTAGTACAGCACGGCGTAAGTTAACCAGGTATTACTGTGGGAGAATGAGTAATTAGATTAAAAGTAGTTTTTGCTGAGAAGCGGAGAATTAGGATGTGGCAGGATTAGCTCCAAAACAATTAAACTTAAGCGATGGCGATCGCTCAGAACTGCAAGAGTTGGTAAACCGACACAATACAGGGCAACAAATAGTACTACGTGCAAAAATAATTCTTCTAGCGTCAGAGGGGAAAAATAATGGCGAAATTGCTCGAACATTAAATATAAGTCTGGATATGGCTCGTTTATGGCGAAACCGATGGTTTAAAACTAGCGATAAAAAGTTGCCTACTTTTGAGAGACTACGAGATTCGGAGCGTATTGGGGCACCAGTAAAATTTAGTATGGAGCAAGTAATCAAACTGTTTGCCCTTGCATGTTCAAAACCCGAAGACTACGGACGACCAATAAGTCATTGGACACCAAGAGAACTAGCAGACGAAATTATAAAGCAAGGGATTATTGAAAGCATATCTGTCCGCCATGTTGGAAGATTACTAGAAGAGGCAGAACTTAAACCCCACCAGAGTAGTTACTGGTTAACCCCCCCCTAAGGACGAAGAATTTGACGTAAAAGTTGAAGATATTACTGGTTTATACATAAGTGCGATTGAACGTTATCAAAACGCAGAGCGTACAATATCAATTGATGAAATGACGGGTATTCAAGCTACAGAGCGTCTAGAAAAAGATTTACCGATGCGACCTGGTAAAGTTGAAAGAAGGGAGTTTGAGTATATTCGTCACGGTACACAGAGTTTAATTGCTAATTTTGATGTCGCTACTGGTAAGATTATCGAGCCTACTTGTGGAGATTCTCGAACAGAAGTTGATTTTGTTCTCAATATTCGTCGAATCATTGAAAGTGAACCCAATGCTAAAAAATGGCATCTAATCATGGATTGTCTGAATACGCATCAGTCTGAATCGCTGGTTCGTTTGGTTGCAGAAAAAGAAGGTTTGAATATCGATCTGGGTATTAAAGGAAAAAGGGGAATACTCAAATCCATGAAATCCCGTGCTGCTTTTTTAAGTGACAAAACACATCGAATTGTTTTCCATTACACCCCTAAACACTCTTCTTGGCTCAACCAGATTGAAATTTGGTTCAGTATTTTGGTTCGTAAGTTACTTCAGCGTGCTAGCTTCAAGAGTCAGGATGACCTAAAAACCCGAATTCTTGAATTTATCGACTACTTTAATAAAACAATGGCTAAACCTTTTCAGTGGACATATAAGGGTAAAGTGTTAGCTGTCTAATACTTGGTTTATTTACGCCGTGCTGTACTAGTTAGTTTGAATCCACTCTCGAAGCGCACGAATCACAGTATTTTCGTTTTGAGTTTGGCGCTGTTGCAAAAATTGATTGAGCACTTGTGCAGATACCTTGGGAAAGGCAAGGCTAAATTCTGACTCAACATAGTCTCGATGAGACGCAGCGGAAATGCGTTAAATACTTACCCTTGAAACCTCCCCTCTCCCCATTACCTAATCGCCAATTTTGCGATTACCGCAAGATGGTCAGAACCACCTCCAGAAGGGACATAAGCCTCAATAGGCTGTAACTCTTTTGTATACCAAATATAATCAATGCGTCCTACAGGGAAAAACGGACCTGTCATCGTGTGTCCAAAACCCCATCCCACATCATAAAAGCTATCGTGCATTGCTTTGCGCGTCAGCATATAAGTTTCAGATGACTCAGTAAAATTACAGTCGCATATCATAAGATTTGGTACTTTGCGCTGCTTAACAAGATTGGCAATATAAGAAGCTTGTGCTGCGCGAATATCATACCAACCTTGAGCTAATCTCACAGCATCGCTCATAGGATAGTTGGGTATTAGATGAGAGACAATTACCTGTAAATGTCGCTTACCATCCACAAGCACTGTCGCTTGAAATGCGCGTTCAAGAGGTTTTGGCAAAGCTGTAACTTCCTGAATCGGAAAACGGCTCAAAATTCCGACATTGTGAGTGTTCTCAATAGGAAGAAACGCATGATAAGGATAAGTAGAAGCAAATTTTTCTAAAAGAGATTTATCACCATTCTCCGGTACTTCCTGTAAACCGATGATATCGGGAGAATTCGCGTTGACCATTCTCGCGATTTCATCAAAATCGGTATTGGCAAAAAGCATGTTAAACGACATTACCGTAATTTGGCGCGAGTCCTGCGCTAGCGCAACTGGTAACGATGGAAAAAAAAGCGGGCCGTAAAACGCCAAAAAAACACCAAGGGGAAAACAAAGTCCCAATAAACATCTCCATCGACGATAGAAAAACGCAACGGGTAAAAAGAGTAATAGTGGGACAAAAATATATAACGCTACAGTATTAATCAACGCTAACCACCAGAAGCGGTCAAAGAAAACCAGACGCACCAGAATCCACAAACTAAAGAGCGAAATATATCCCCATATCAATCGAGTAAAGATTGTAGATAAGCGCATGAAACCTTCTCAATATAAATTAACGGGGAATAATATGCTGCGTCCCTATTGCCAAACAATGAGAATCGCTGTAGTTTATCTTCAACAGCGCCAGTCTAAATTCCCGAATTTTCGATTCTCGAGCATTATTTTATTTCAATAATCGATGACGGCTATAATCCTTACTGTCGGCGGAACCATAATATTGCCGTTTTTACGTGCTTATGCTTCTAATTCAATTTGGCAATATTATCCTTCCAATACCTCTAATTCTTGCAGGGTATACATTTGACGGTAAAAGGGTGCGTTACACTCCGTTAACGCACCCTACGTAAATCTTATGTTTAATTTGGTTGACTTACTTACTAGCTTGCCAAATAGGGGAATTCCCGTACTCGCAGCCGCAGTACTTTTGCATGCATTGTAATTCTTTGTTACCTTACAGACTTGAGGCTATCAACTTGCTTGGTAAACAAATCGCTGAAAATGCTCATGACAGTACGATTACGCACCTTAATATTTGCACTGATTGACATCCCTGATTGCAGAGGTAATTCCTGATTGTTAACACGCAAAAATTGTTTATCTAAGCGTATTTTAGCAGGGAAACTCTCATAAGGACGAACTTGTTCAGGTGGCAAGGCATCAGAACCAATCCAAACTAACTCACCTTTAATATCGCCAAACTCACTAAAGGGGAAAGAGTCAATTCTAATGTTGACTTTCATTCCTTTTCTCACAAAACCAATGTCTTTATTGGTGAGAAAAACTTTAGCCGTGAGAGCTTCATCAGGGACAATTTTGAGCACTGCTTGACTAGAACTAGCAACAAATCCGGGAGACTTGGCTTTGAGGTCGAAAACAATTCCATCAGATGGAGCACGCAGTTCTTGATATTGTAAAGTGACTTGAGCTTGGCTAATCTGACTGTCAATTTCAGTAATCTGCTTCTGATTTTCTATGATTGCTTTGTTCAAGTCTCTATCAACAGTCGCAATTTGTTTTTCATTGTCAGCAATTTTTGTGAGTAAATCCTTTTTTGCTCCAGACATTGTATTTAGGAGCTTTTCTTTTGATTGGGCGATCGCATATTGTAAACGCGCTTGCTCCTGCCTTAACTGTTCCATTTCAGCTTGCTGCTGACTCACTTCCTGTTTTTGCTTGAGGTATTGTACGCGAGAAATTCCTCCTTGTTTAGCAAGTGGTTCAATACCATTAAGAATGGTCTGACTAACATCCTTAACTTGTTTAGCAGAGGAGAACTGAATTTGCGCTTGAGTAAGCTGTCTTTCTAATTTTTCTGTTTCCAATTTAGCATCGGCGAGTCGAGAGTTTAATTCTGCTTTGCTAAATTCTAGACGAGCTTCTTCCTCTGGCGCTAACTGAACATTTTGAGAGTTTTCACTCAACTGAGCACGATACAATCGATTTTCGGCTATCAGCGCTATTCGATTTTTTGTCAAAGAAGCTATCTCTGGAGGGAGATTAGTTCGCTCAATGAATTGCGGATTTGATAAAGCATTTTTGGCAACAAGTTGGGTACGGTAAAATTGAACTTCCTGCATTAATGTGTTGCGATTTTTCTGTAGAGAAAGCAGTTGCGATCGCGCTGTTGTTGGATCCAGCCTTAACAGTACATCGCCACGGTGTACCTTTTGCCCATCCTTAACATAAACAGCTTTCACAACCCCGTTCACAGGTGTTTGTATTTCCTTTACAGTACCTTGAGGTTCAAGTTTACCCTGAGCTGGAACTGCTTCGTCAATTTTGGCAAAATTTGCCCAAATCACCACCAAAGTTGTCATTCCCATCAGTCCCCAAAGAATCACCCGTGAGAATAAAGGCGACTGTTTCAGCACAACAGATGGTGTAGATTCGTTCTGTTGGACAATTTGTACAGGTACTTTAATCTCAGTCTCTAGTATTTTTCCAGAGACAACACGCTTGTGATCAAGTTTCATTGCTTTCAATTCACTCATAGCCGTAGTTTTTATCAGTTATCAGTTATCAGTTACCAGTTATCAGTTATCAGTTATCAGGTAGGAAACGGACTCGTCCACCCCTTGTTCACTGTTCACTGCGGCTGGTACTGTTTACTGTTTACTGTTCACTGTTCACCCTTCGGGTTCGCCCTTCGGGTATCTCCTGCGGAGACGCTACGCGAACGCAGTCGCCTACGGAGGGAGACCCTCCTGCAGCGCTGTCTCACCAGATGCCTACGGAGGGAAACCCTCCTGCAGCACTGGACTCACTGTTCACTGATTTAAAGCTGTGCTTCTTGTTGTTGATAAAGGCAGTAGTAACGTCCTTTTTGTGCCATCAATTCATTGTGGGTTCCCTGTTCTGCAACTAACCCTTTTTCGAGTAGCAAAATGATGTCAGCGTTCTTGATTGTACTTAAACGATGAGTAATAAAAAACACTGTTCGTCGTCTAAATGCTTCCGCCAAGTTGTCACAAACTTGCCGTTCCGATTGATAATCTAGAGCACTGGTTGCTTCATCAAGAATCAACAAGCGGGGGTTTTGTAAGACTGTACGAGCAATAGCAATACGCTGTCGCTGTCCTCCAGATAAGGATGAGCCTCTCTCTCCGACTCTGGTGTTATAGCCATTGGGCAAAGACATAATAAAGTCATGAGCTGCAGCAACTTTGCTTGCTGTCATAATTTCATCAGTTGTGGCGTCAGGATTTGTCAGCGCAATATTTTCCTGTATGGTTCCGTCAAACAAAAGTGAGTCTTGAAGCACCATACCAATCTGACGGCGCAGGGAATAAAGTTCTATTTTGGAGATGTCGTAGCCATCGATGAAAATTCTGCCAGACTCTAAGTCATACAGTCGTGGTAAAAGTTTCATCAAAGTGCTTTTACCAGAACCACTTTGTCCGACAATACCGACAAATTTTCCGCTTGGGAAATCCAGGTTAATATTATTCAACTGAAGTGGAGAAGTTGGTGTGAAGCGAAAGCAGACGTTTTCAAACTTGACAGTACCATCAATAGCAGGTAGAGGAATGTTTTGACTGTCTTCATCAACTTCTGAGGGAGTATCCAAGATATCTGCAAGGCGTTCTAGAGAAAGCCCCGTTTGTTGAAAGTTCTGCCACAATTGGGTTAATCGTAATAAAGGAGCGGTAACGTAGCCAGAAATAATCCGAAAGGCAATCAGTTGTCCTAAGGTGAGTTGTCCTTTGAGGACTAAATACGCTCCTACCCATAACACAAGTAAGGAAGAGACTTGGTTAAGAAAATTGCTGGTGACACTAGCAGCCGTGGAAGTAACAACAGTTTGGAATCCAGCGGTGACATAATTACTGTAATATTCTTGCCAGCGCCAGCGCGATCGCAATTCAATATTTTGGGCTTTGACTGTTTGAATACCTGACAGCGCCTCGACTAAATAAGATTGAGTTTCAGAGTAACGTTCAGCCTTAAAACGCAGTTGGCGGCGCATGATCGAGGAAAAAAGTATCGTCATAAAAGCAAACAAGGGTACAGTCGCCAAAGCCACAAGAGTCAACATCCAACTGTAAACCACCATCACCAGGATGTAGATTGTCGAAAAAACTGCGTCCAACACCACTGTTAAAGCAGTACCCGTCATAAAAGACCGAATATTTTCCAGTTCACTGGCGCGAGTGGCTAACTCCCCCACAGGACGTCGTTCAAAATAGCGCAAGGGTAAACGAAACAAACGGTCAATAATTTCTGAGCCTAAAGTCAAGTCAATCCGGTTAGTCGTATCAACAAAAAGATAGGTGCGGACACTCGTTAAAAGTCCTTCAAAAACAGCCATGATTAAGAGCAAAACCCCCAATACATTCAGGGTTTCAAAGCCGTTCTGAATAATCACTTTGTCAATAATAATCTGGATGATTAAGGGATTAGCCAGACCAAACACTTGGACAAAAAAAGAAGCAATCAGAACTTCCAAGAGAACTTTGCGATATTTGATTAGAGAAGGGACAAACCAACTTAAACTAAATCGCTTTCTAGGAGTATACTTGGCAACTTTCAGCAGCAATACCTGACCTTCTTGACCCCAGTTTTCAACAAAATGGTCAGGATCTTGCTGGACAATCCCAACTTCTGGTACACCCAGGACTAGCTTTTTCTCGCTAATTTCATAAAGGATAGCGAAAGTATCTTGCCAGCGAATCATAGCTGGAGCTTCCAGTTTTGTGATTGCTTTTGCTGACACGTTTATCATTTGAGTATTTAACCCAATCAGTTCACAAACAGCACCGCAAAGCTGTAGTGAAAGAGTTTGAGTGCGCGAAATCTGGTTGTTGAGGATTTGATCAATCACATCTCGGCGAAAGGGTATATTTAAATGCTGGCTCAGCATTTGGAAGCAAGCTAAAGTCGCCTTTAGAGGACCTCTACCATGAACATGAGGATATTTTGGCTGTGATTGAGTATCTGATGGTTTTTCTAACCTATAAGGATGCTCTGGTGCTAATGGTACTTGTTGTAGTAAAGAGTCTATCCTTAAGGAATCTTTGGTTCTAGATATAGATGCAGAGGCAGAAAGGGTTGCCCGAGGCAAACCGACTAAGCGAACATAACCAAAAGTTTGTACCTCTAGATATGTCATGACATCGTTTAGTTGTAAGCGGGTTCCCACAGGAAAATCTTTAAGTATCCCACCACTGACAAACCACACCAATTGAGGATCTAGGTGATCCAAAGGTATTGTCTCTTCTAGGAACGTGCAGACAACTGCTTCGTCTAAAACTTTGAGGGTCAGTTCTTTGATATCTGTTGCACCATATGAAGCCAAAACAGTTTCACTATCAGCTCGCTTTGCTAACTCAGTACTCAGTAGTTCAAAAACTTCAACCGCAGTACAGCGATTTTCAAAGCAAATAGAAATAGCAGGAGAATAACTCAGCAACGCTAAAAACTCTGTGGCGCTTAGAGTCAGACAAATGGTTTCTGTAGAGGCTATGACTGTTTCGCATGGAATCCCTCTAATTAAACTAGTCCAACCCAGGATTTCTCCTTTTTGAACTAATTGCAGCGTTTCAGGCATCTGAGCATTCGGGTCATAACCCAGCAAGCGGGCTTGCCCTTGATAAATGATAAATATTTGAGAAGGCATTTGTTCCCGCACCAAAACGCTCTGACCCATGTGGTAGCGTAACATCTCAAACTTTGGAACTAATTTTGCCAGTTCTCGTGTTGGCAGTTGATTGAAGGGAAATAATTCAGAGATGAACTCTTGTATGGAAGCAGTATAAGTCATGCAATTTTGGATGAGTTACTAGTCCTTAATCATTCGTCACAAATCAATCGAAGTCATTAGTCATTTCATGTGAACTAGATCACACATTCTTTGATCCAATTGTGCAAAGATAAATTTTCCCAGTCGTATAAGCACAAACCAACCTCCCATGTGAATCGAACGTCAAAGTTGACATGGTTTACGAAATTGAAGGTATATGCACCAATACCCAACGCCCGAAAGTTCTCAGTAGTTTTCTTTCCTGCTGTGTTACTTGCTCTGTTAATTGGTGTGTGGCAGATTTAAACGACCCTGACTAATTTTTGGTAGGCACTTGTGGCGTAGACTTTATTTCTACTTTGTCAGGAATAAAAACCTTTTACAATATCTTCACTATCTTAAGTGTGATTTCAGGCAAATTGCACTGTAAAAATAATATCCAGTTCTCAAGGATATCATTACATTCTCAGTACTTTTACTGTAGACTTATATATTTATTACATTAAAAATAAAATTCATAATTCCATTAATACTTAAGTAAAAATATAGCCCCTGATCATAGGGGCTAGTTAAATCAGAACTCTGAGCACCGTAAGTTTTTTGTCACTTATAACACCTAACTTGAGGCTGAGTTAGTTGCCTGAGAAACTTTTGCTGTAGGTTGACCTCCACCCATGCGAATTTCAGAAGTGAATGAAGCTGTGCTAAAACCATCAATACGTTTCACCACACTCACCCGCATCCGCAAATTGGGACTAGCAAACCACAGGCGTTCTTCATAGCACACGGTTTCGTACTCTGTTGTAAAGGTCAATGCGTCATCAGTGCCTATCTTGTAGCGTCCAACAACTGGGGTTTTCCCAGGAGAATCCATTGCCCGCAGGAATTTGCCTTCATTGGGATTATCTTCATCTGGAATAGCAACGAATACTGTAGAACCAGTCTGTTTTTTTTCATTCCCTGCCATAGTGGCATTCCAAGTCACTTTGGCACCGTAACAATTGGGGCTATGCTCAACATTGTACTGTTGGCACAGTTTTACTACTTCTGGATGATCACTACTGAGTCTTTCTATGATTGTGTCTGATTTGCCATTTTCTGATTGCTTACAAGCCAAATCGTGACTGGTACGATGGGAAAACCATTTACCAGGGCTTAACTCAAAAAACTCTTCAATATTCATCAATGAAATTACCTTGCTTCAAAATCCTTTTCATTTTCCAAAGTAGCAGGAGGGAGTCACTCGCTTCTCAAACATTCAAAATTCAAAGGTGTAGGGGTGTAGGGGTGTGGGGGAGCCAGTACTGCAGGAGGGTTTCCCTCCGTAGGTATCTGGCGTGTGTAGGGGAATAAAAGAATAGGAAAATAAATGCATTTTCCCTATCCCCTGGTTAATGTATTTCCGTTACACCCTTATACCCCTAGTTTATTTGCTTAACCTGCTTCCTCCAAGCGTTTCAGGGAATATTTGGCTGCTTCAGCAACGTGGTTGTGACTATCTTTTTCCAGGTATTTTAAAGCTGAAATACTTTTTGGACTGGGAAGCTGACCTAAGGCTTCTGCAAGACGCTGACGCACTAACCAATCATCTGATTGGGCAAAGCGCAAAATCAGATCCACAGACTCGATATCTTTGATTTCTCCTAATGCAGCGATCGCCGCTTGTTGTAAAATCACTTCTTCACTGTCCAATGCTTTTATGAGGATTTCACGGGCACGACTGTCTTTGAGATTACCAAGTGAAACAGCTGCGCTAAACCGTACTAACCAATCAGTGTCTTCATAAAATATTCGCATTAGGGGTTCAACAGCTCTAATATCACCCAAATATCCTAAAGCACCCGCAGCATCCGCACGTATACCATAATCCGGGTCAGTTTCTAGGATTCGCACCAAAAGTGGGTAACTTTCTTCTGTTTGCTTGACTCCCAAAGCAAAGATTGCCATTGATCTCAGTTGCAGAGACTCGTCATCCAAAACTTTTTTAATCAAAGGAAGTGCGTCCTCTGCTGCAATATGCCTCAATGAGGCGAGGGCTACCATGCGATCGCGCAAATTAGAACTTTCTAACTGGGTAGAAATCTCCTGTAAGCTTGGAGCTGCCATCTTGTTTACTTAAATGAGTTTTACTATTTTTCTTCATATTAAGTATCATTACAAATTCTCAGACAGATTACCTAAACCCAGCAGTAAGTAAATCCGTACCAAATTGATTTAGAAATCTAACTACAGGAATAATAACTGTAGTATTACAAAATGTTACTCTTTTAAAAATCAAAACAACTTCGTAACAAAATATTCGCATCTAAAGTTAAAAGCCATGAATATCCAACAAAATCAACACTTTTTTGGTAAAACACTTGGTATAGCGATCGCTACAGCCAGTCTTTTGATCAGCACTCCAACTTTCGCCCAGACTCCCTCAGCTGCACCGACCAAACCAGCCACCTCAGGTGCTCCAACAACTGGAACAACTGGTGCAGGTACAATTGTCGATGTTGCCAGTTCTAATAGTTCTTTCAAAACCCTAGTAAAGGCTGTGAAGGAAGCTGGTCTTGTAGAAACCCTGTCTGGAACTGGTCCATTTACCGTGTTTGCACCCACGGATGCTGCATTTAATAAGCTACCAAAGGCAACTTTGCAAAAACTACTCAAGCCAGAAAACAAGGCAACTTTGACCAAGATTTTGACCTATCATGTCGTATCTGGTGCACTTGATTCCAAAAGCCTCAAGTCAGGTTCGGTGAATAGCGTTGAAGGTAGCCCACTTAACGTTAAGGTTGGGAATGGTGTAACGGTGGATAAGGCAAAAGTTACCAAAGCAGATGTCAAAGCTAGTAATGGCGTGATTCATGCGATTGATACAGTGCTTATTCCTCCAGGAGTGAAGCTGTAGTGTTTGCGCTACAACCCCTAACGACATAGACATGTTGGCTTAGAGTTCAGCCTTTCCTTATGTTTCCATAAAAAGATAGGCTGGACGTAGATACATGTTGCTTTGCGTACTGAGTGCTTTGTAACCTACGCCATATTTACCTTAATGATTCTGACGTTCCTTGAGTTGCAGTAATCTTTGCGCTTGGATTTCGCGGCTAATTGGGTAGAAAGACGGTGACACTAAGCCAAAAATTAAAGCGATCAGATCTGGCTATGTCTTGAGCTTACATACTAGTGATCCAGTTTTGTCCAATGATTGGTGAGGCAGCGCGGTCTTGGGGGTCTCCCCCATGAGCGACTGCCGAACCCGAAGGGTGTATAGCATTTACATTAATCAGTGGACAAAATTCGTTGTTTTTCAAAACCTTATGGGATAAACCTTTGATCCAACAACGCCAATCAGCACGACAAGACCTAGTGCTCTGCGAAAGTAATTAACGCCTTGAAATAATTCCTCCCATGCCCAAGTAAACAAGGAGCCAAAAGCCACAGCGTCTAACACTGTATTGATTTCGCCGCTTGTAAAAATGAGTTTGAGTAAACTAGCTACAGCCCACACAATAATTGGTGGGTTTGGTGGCTCAGCCACAACAATCTGACCTTGGCTGTCGCGGAAGATTTTATCGAATAATGTATTTTCCATTGTTTGAATGCCCGCGATTGCTGCGCGGTTTATAAGACCTATAACCAAATCTACATCAGAAACTGATGTGGAATCAGAAGAATTTAACCCCACTTGGGCACGACTTGGGAAGATATTGGAATAACTATCACATAATCAGGACTTACGCAAAAATAACGTAGTTGTGTCATTGCGACGTAAGGAAGCAATCTCACAATCAAGTTCATTCGTAACTCGTGCGTAAGTCCTAATAATAATCAACTAAAAATCTCTATTCTCTACTTTATTCTGACGTTCCTTAAGCTGCAGTAAAATTTGCGCGTGCATTTCACGAGTAATTGGGTAGAAATACGTTAAAATGACGCCACAAATTAATGCGATCGCTGGTATCGGACCAATAGAAAAGCGAATGACTTCTAACACCGAATCTGGTTGGATTGGTATCGGGATTTCGTTTGTGGGTTTAATATAACCAGCGGTACCCAATTGTTGTAAAACAACGTTAACTGCAATCCCCAAACAGATTTTTTGCACAAATACTATGAAACTATAAAAAATGCCTTCCCGCCGCTGTCCTGTTTTTAATTCATCCAGTTCAATAATATCAGGTAACATTGACCAGGGAACTAAGTAAGCCACGGATACGCCAAAACCTGCCATGACTGCTAAAAAGTACATCAACACAACTTGACCAGGCTGTACGAAAAAGAGTCCTCCCTGGGCGATAATCCACAAACTCATGCCCATAAAGTACACGGCTTGTTTGCCATAGCGCCGGCTGATGGCACTCCAAACAAATAGCATAGACATAGCAGTTCCTTGCACCGCCAAAAGCACTAAGCTAATATGCCATTGTGGAAGGCGCATCCAACTGGTGACAAAGTAAGGAATGATACCCGCAGTTAGTTGCACAGCTAACCAAGAACACAGATAAATCCCCACCACAAATAAGAAAGCGCGATTGGTAAAAGCAATTTTGAGTTGCTGCAATAACGGGATAGAGACAGTTTGCTCTGTTTCGGGGTGTAACTTTGCGACAGCTTGAGCACGTTTTTTGGTTCCCCAAACACACCAATACACAGGTAAAACAGAGATAACCGCACAGATCGCTCCTAGTAATAAAAACTGTTGAGTGCGGTTACCAGGAATCACCAGGGAGATGACTAAACCGATAATAAGAGCAAGAATGCTACCGCCAATAGAAAAGGTGAAGCGAAAACTGTTAAGACTGGTGCGTTCGTCGTAGTCTTGGGTTAGTTCTGCAGTCAGAGCAGTGTATGGTAAATTGACGATTGTATAAAAACTATTAAAAAAAATCGAAATGGCAGTGTAATACCAAAACAAGCTCCACTGATTCGCCTGATCGTTATTACTAAACTGAGGTACAATCCACTGCAAAAAAAAGAAGACTCCAAAGGGAATTGCTCCCCAAATCATCCAGGGATAGCGTCTTCCCTGCTGACTTTGGGTGCGATCGCTCAACACCCCCACCATTGGATCGTTAACCGCATCCCACACTTTGCCGATCAGCTGGGTTTGTCCTGCTAATGTGGGACTTAAACCAGCGACATCTGTGAGGAAGGGAGACAAATAAGAAATCCCAATCATCGCAGTGATCGCCGTACCCAAATCCCCAGCACCAAAAGCAAGTTTGGTACTCAAATCGAGTTTTTCACTTTCAGGAGTCTGTTGAGAGGAGCCATCAGAAGCAGAATCGCTCATAATATCTTGCGCTCATATTAAAATCAAAGGAATTTGTCATACATTCTTAGCAATAAATTAAGTTCCCTATGCCAGACCTTTACGTTTCTTGGTCAGATTATCACCAAAAAATTGAACAACTGGCTGCTCAAATTTATGAATCCGGCTGGAAATTCAACCAAATTGTTTGCCTCGCCAGAGGAGGACTGCGTGTAGGAGATATCCTCTCACGTATTTATAATCAGCCTTTGGCGATTTTGGCAACCTCATCTTACAGTGGCTCTGGTCAGCAACAAAGGGGTAGCTTAACATTTTCTCATCACTTGACAATGACCACTGAAAATTTAGGTTCGCGGATTCTTTTGGTAGATGATTTGGTAGACTCTGGAATCACACTCAAGGAAACAATTCCTTGGCTAAAAGAACATAGTGATTCTCCTATTGAGGATATTCGTACCGCTGTTATTTGGTACAAAGCCTGTTCAGTGGTAGCACCTAATTACTACGTTGATTATTTGCCTGACAACCCTTGGATACACCAACCTTTTGAACCTTACGAGTTGATGAATCCAGAGGATCTTGTGGCAAAGGTGAGTCATCAATTAGGGGTGTAAAGGCATAAGGGAGTAGGGGGAGCCAGTGCTCGGCTTACACCCCTACACCCCTGTGTTTTTTGAAAGTCTCCACGGATTCTCAAAAATCTTTGGAGGATTAAGATAGAAGAAATTTTCAGCAAAGTTTATATCAGAAGTAGAAAATTATAGGTAGTACACTACAAAAAACACGGCAAATGAAACATCGTGCACTACTGCTCATAAATACTCACGCCCGCCAAGGGGAAAACCGTCTAGCTGAAGCAGTTGAATGTCTTAAAGAACTGGGCTTCGATCTGATTGATGAGTTCCCAGAAGAAGCACAACAGTTACACGAAGTTATTACCCGCCACCAACATGAAGTTGATTTAGTGATCATTGGTGGTGGTGATGGCACTCTCAATGCTGCGGTAGACGCTTTGGTAGAAACGCAGTTACCTCTAGGAATTATCCCCCTAGGAACTGCCAACGATTTAGCTAGGACTTTAGAAATTCCAAATTCTCTCCCTGAAGCTTGCAAAATTATTGCCAATAATCAGGTACGACGTATTGATTTGGGGTGGGTAAATGGTAAACACTTTTTCAATGTAGCAAGCTGTGGACTAAGTGTGAAAATTACTCAGCGACTCACCAAACAAGTGAAGCGTCGTTGGGGAATACTCGCTTACGCGATCACTGCATTGCAAGTGGTTTTGAAATCTCGACCTTTTAGAGCAGAGATTAGTATCAATAACACACCTATCATAGTCAAAACTGTGCAAATAGCTGTAGGGAATGGTCGATATTATGGTGGTGGTATGGCAGTGGTTCATGATGCCACAATTGATGATCAAAAGTTAGATTTATACAGTGTGGAAATTAAACACTGGTGGCAAATTATCCCCTTATTACCTGCCATGCGAAAAGGACGACATATTTATTCGGATCATGTACGTACTATCAGCACTCAAGAAATTGAGATTCGTACACGTAAACCACGTCCCATCAATACAGATGGTGAAATAACGACCTACACTCCCGCTCAGTTTCGTGTTATTCCTCGTGCTTTAGCTGTGTTTGTACCATCAAATAAATAATCAATATTTAATTATGACCAATAATCATGCGAAGAATGAGTAAGTTAGAAGATAAGACATTTTATATCTGATAATTTATCATTACGATGCAGCTAAAATTTTCTCAAGATATTAAATTCCTGCTGCTAAGGTTAGCCGAACAGCCACTCAGTCTTGGTGATGTTTTGGCAGAAACCTCAGAACGTGGTTTTAGCGTGGTCATTACATTATTGGTTTTGCCATTTTTGTTTCCTGTTCCACCTGGATTAACTGGACCTTTTGGTGGCGCTTGCTTGATATTATCGGCACAGATGGCTTTGGGGAGGCGATCGCCTTGGTTGCCTAAAAAAATTGCGACATATAAATTTCCCCGTTCTTTTACCCAAGTAATTTTAAAAAACCTACAAAAAGTTACCAGAATTTTAGAAAAAATCACTCGTCCTCGATTGGCAAAAGTAGCAGAACATCCTTTGACTTGGCGAATCAATGGGTTTTGTATTTCTTGGTTAGCAATATTACTAATTTTGCCAATTCCTCTGACTAATCCCATTCCTCCAGTAGGAATATTGCTCTTAGCAGTAGCCACTGTAGAATCTGATGGTTTATTGATGTCCGTTGGCTACGTTTTCACAGTTTTGACGACTTTACTATTTGGATTCATCTTTTATGCTTTGTGGATGGCTCCAAGTTTATTACCACATTTTTTCCATTAATTTATTAAGACTGGTTGTAGGTTGTCATAAATAAGATTGTGAAAGAAAAAACCCTCAGTCATTAACTGAGGGCATCAATTAGGGTGCATCTACCATCTCTGTATCCGTCATGAGTTTCTCTGGATCAGGAAGAATAAAAAAGATTCCGTTGTTGTTTCCAGTTTTTTTTGGTTTAATTCTTGATGTCGCCAGCACACTTGTTCTGTTTATCGTTTTTGTCCTTATCCTTCAGACGGCTTGCTTGTTTGAGCACTGGAATATATTGGTTAATCATCCAGATAAGAACCTCTATTGTGGAGTCTCCTTGATGAATGCGGTTTTCGGCTTTTACGCAAATTAGTATTGTTTGCAGAATTAGCAACAAAGGGATCGCTTTTTGACTGAAGTTTTTACCATATTTTTTAGCTGACATTTGAATTAACCTTGTGTTTAGGTTGACAAGGTTAATTATTTTTTTGGGTATTTCCCCAGACAGATTCCCCACGCAGTGTCTATAATGCTTATAGCATCAGGGTTTGCTGCTTGGGGAAGCTTGTCTGTTTGAGGAAACAAAATTTCTTAAGATTATGTTTATATTTGACTGATGGCAAAGAATATTCGTCGGGATGAATCAGTTTTAGAGAATACGTTAAGTCTGGTAGAAGCTTTGCTGTCTCATGCTGATGAACAATTAGCGGATGTGGAATTAAAAGACGCAGTTGATGTTGAGTGGGTAAGGGATAATAAACTGCGAGTCACGGGAAAAGAAGTCAAACAGACAACTGGGAAAAGAACCCGAACAGTTGAAGTAGGCACTAGGAGGGAACATTTACTAAAGCTGCTGAAAAAAGCTGGCAAAAGTTTAAAACTTCCCAAGCTAAAAGGCGAAGCTAGCAGCAGTGAACAAAATAGGGAATTAGCAGAGATTCAAACTGCACTCGACTGCTTAAAAGAGTTGGGAGTGCGCGAAGACGAAAAATCTGCCAAGAATCAAGGTTACTGGAAATTTACACTAACGCTGAAACATCAGACGGCGACAGGTGAAGAGAATCTGGAGGTGTTAAAGCAGAAGTGGAACGAACACCCAAAGGCAAATTCAAAAGAAATATCTCAGACTGCACAAACAGCAGAGAAAAGCTTCGACTGGCAAGAAATCTGCCGCACAATGTTGGAAAAGCAGAAGCAGATGACTACCAATCGGCTCATGCGTGCAGATGAGATGCTATTTGATATCAAAGACATTTGTGTGGATCTGGCATTAGTCAAACGCAAACAGCAAGATAAGCGTAGTGGAGAGGATAATCCTGAAAAATCCCAGCTGTACAAGCCAGACTACGAAGAAACCGAGAAGCTGGAGTACAAAGATTTTCTTGCCCAAGTCTTAGAATCACAGCAAAGCAACAAAATCGCGATTATTGGCGAACCAGGCGCAGGTAAAACGACGCTTTTACAAAGAATTGCTTTTTGGATATTGGACAAGACTGATTATTTACCGATTTGGATACCATTGGGAAATTTACCAACTCCAGCGCCAAAGTTCAAGGAGTATCTCTTGAATGATTGGCTGCAAGATGCTATCGTTTCCGTCACGCCGGAAATCAAGGCTGAGTTTGAAAAACTGTTGACGGCTGGTAGAGTGTGGTTGCTTCTAGATGGCGTAGATGAGATGGCTGCCAAATCCGCGAATGCTCTCAACGTTATTGCTAACCGGATCGTAGGCTGGAGTGAGCGCTTGCATGTAATGCTGACGTGTCGGTTGAATGTCTGGGAAGCAAATCCATATTCTCTCAACGGCTTTCAAACCTATCGCACCTTGGAGTTTAGCCAAGATAAAGTAGAGGAGTTTATCAACGATTGTTTCCAAAAAAGCGATTCAGCACTGGGTATTCAGTTGCAGCAAGCGTTAAACCAATCCGGTAAAGAGCGAATCAAGGATTTGGTGAGAAATCCCTTGCGGTTGACGCTGTTGTGTGCAACTTGGCATTTGCGAGATGGCAAGTTACCCGATACTAAGGCAGAACTTTACCAGCAGTTTGTTGATGAAGTCTACAGGTGGAAGCAAGAGGAATTTCCCACAACACCCGAAGATAGAAAGCAACTCAACGCCAAGCTCAAAGAATTAGCGCTAGCAGCAATTGACAACGAAAAGAACCGATTTTGTCTCCGGGAAAAGTTTCTTGAGGGTGTGTTGGGAGAAAGGGATGGTTCTGTGTTCCAATTGGCGCTCAAAGTTGGCTGGCTCAATCAAGTCGGCGTAGACGCAAAAAATCCCAATCAACCCGTCTACGCTTTCTTTCATGCCACTTTTGAGGAATATTTTGCAGCGCTGGCGAGGCTCCAGCAGGGAGCCGCCCAAGGGGCGAACGCCGATTGGCATTTTTTCCTCAACCACGTTCCCGACAACCCCGCGCAAGGCACTTACCGCATTTTTGAGCCGCAGTGGAAGGAGGTGATTTTGCTGTGGTTGGGGCGTGAGGATGTCGAGAGGGAGGAGAAGGAGGAGTTTATGAAAGCGTTGGTGGAATTTGAGGATGGGTGTGGAGGATTTTATTCGTATCGAGCGTATTTCCTTGTGGGGGCTGGGATTGCGGAGTATAAGAATTATCCCAAAGCCGATGAAATAGTGGCACAAATTGTTAAGTGGAGCTTTGGTTATTTCGATAGTGAAAAACAGCAGTGGCGATCTTGCTTCAAAGAAATTGCAGATACAGCTAAGATAGCCCTGAAAGAAACAGATATTCAAAGGAAAACTGTTGCTCTGGTGCAACTAATTCAGCAGTCAGAGAGCGAATATCTCTGCTGGGAAGTTGCTAATCACTTGGCTCAAAATGGTGCAAACTACCCGGAAGTTCTTTCTGCTTTATTGGATTCAATCAGAAAATATCCAAAGGAATTTAGTCTTATAAAAGAAAAAATATTAAGAAAAATTTACTTTCGCAACCAAGAAGCTATTGCAGCGCTAGTAGAGTTAATGAACAGCTCTCAAGATGAATATACTCGCATTATATCAGCATTATGTATAGGAACAATCGACCCTGGCAACCTGCAAGCCGTTGGTGTCCTAGTAGAGTTAATTAACGACTATAAAGATAAAGAAATTTGTAAATTGGCGATATCCTTTTTAGGAGAAATTGGCAATACGAATCAAAGAGCATTTAATACTCTCTTTGATTTAATTAACTCTTCTCAAGATAAAGAAATTTGTCAAAGAGCACTATTTAGTTTAGAAGAGATTGGCACTATAAATCCAAAAGCTGTAGCTGCATTAATAGATTTATCCAATCACTCTCCTGATAAAGAAATTCGTGAAACAGCACTATTTCATTTAGGAGAGATTGGCACTATAAATCCAAAGGCTGTAGCTGCATTAGTAGATTTATCCAATCACTCTCCTGATGAGGATATCCGTAGTTTAGTTCAAGTTAGTTTTTCAAAAAATAATATTAAAAAAAAGTTTTCATTACCAATCATTTACGGTATGAGAACAATCAGTGATTATCTGATTAAGTTAAAAATGAAATCTCAGGATGAAGAAAAATACAAATTTGCCAAAAGTATTTTAAGAAAATTTGAGTCTGACAACCAAATAGAAGCTGTTGCGCTGGTGGAATTAATCAACAACTCTCAGGATAGAAATATTCAAAAGCCAGCAATAACAATTTTAGGTGAAATAGGCTCAGGTAATCAAAAAGCTATTGATGTGCTAGTTGAGTTAATCAACAATTCTCAGGATGAAAATATCCGTCACTCAGCAGTAGAAAGTTTAGGAAAAATTGACTCAGATAATCCAATAGTCATTGATACCCTAGTTGAGTTAATCAATAACCGTCAGAAGATTTTTTTATTTAGTTCAGTACTAACAAATTTAGGAGAATTTGGCTCAGGCAACCCAAAAGCAGTTGATGCCCTGCTTGAGTTAATAAGAAATTCCAAGAATGAATCTATTTATAGCGAAGCAGAGAGCTTACAGAAGATTTTGATAGAGGATCAGATGGCAAAAGTTGTCATCGCTTTAAAAGCTTCTTTATCAAAAGAGACTTACGAAAACAACTTTGAGCGCTACAAGCATTGCGTTCAACTCATCTGGCACTGCGCCCAAAATATGCCCTACCCAGACTTCTACCAAGCTTGGCATCAGCAAGAATGAGTAGGAAATACAAACTCTAAGTATCTAATGATATTCTCGCCTTTTGAAACACCTGCTCAGCAGTAAATTCCAATCCTTCAAATAGAGAATCTGTAAGTAATTCCTCTCCCATATAAGTCTGGGGTGCTGCATCCGGGTAAAAAACCGTAATGCTTCTAGCTTTACTATCTACCACCCAAACCCGCAGCACCTTAGCGTCTAAATAGTCTTTTGCTTTAGCAGCCATTTGTCCAAAAGTTTGTCCTGGCGAAATGATCTCAATGACCAAATCGGGAGGAACAGGACAAGCTTCGTCTTCATCCCAGTTGGCGGGTAAACGTTCATAAGAAATGTACAATAGATCCGGTGTTGGCACCCAATCTCGCCCGTCACGAGTTAATGTAATTGCCCATTCTGGGCAAACTTCTCCTTGTCCCTCGCACCATTGTTCAATTAAATAGAGAAGGGCGCGGGTTAGTTTGGAGTGAAAAAACTTGGGTGACATTTTAGGAATTGCCTGACCATCAACCAGTTCGTAAGTGATATCTCCGTCGCCTGGGGGAAGATTCAGGAACTGTTGTAAGGTCAGTTGATTGTTGGCTTGGAGTATCATGACGCGAATGAACTGGCGGCTAATTTCATTGTAATTGGGTCATATCTTGCAGCGATCGCCAACCACCCCTAGAGGTTATAAACCCCACAGCGAGTAGCGAAAGTTCTATCAAGAAGATTAAATCTTAGCTAGGGCATGAATTTCAGTCCACTTGAGTGGACTTAAGCTATTAGCCTTAGATTTCAATCTAAGGTGGGCGATAGCGTTTGCGTAGCGCCCCCTTCGGGGCTAGCGCTGCTGCTTTGAGCAGATCGCTTCACAATGATACAATCATCTAAGGTCATTGCATTGCCTGCAATACCTCTCGGATAGTATCCGATGGCACTTCGTCAGTAATCGTCACCACACCAATTTGCGTTGGCAAAATAAACCTGACTTTACCCGCTTTCACTTTCTTGTCTAGTTGCAAAGACTCAATAATTGCTTCAATATCTACACCATCTGGCAACTTCGTTGGTAAACTTGCTTTTTGAATTAGGGCGTCTTGACGTTCAGCTTCTTCCTTTTTCCACATCCCCAGTTTGACAGCAATCTGCCCTGCTGCAACCATACCAATGGCGACTGCTTCACCGTGATTCACGACTCGATAACCTGTTAAACTTTCTACTGCATGCGCAATGGTATGACCGTAGTTGAGAATTGCCCGAAGTCCTGCTTCTTTCTCATCCTTACCGACTACATCTGCTTTGGCTTGACAAGAACGGTTGAGAATGGCTTCAATCAATTCAGCTTTGATGTAGCGTAGTTGATCTAAGCGTTTACTCTCTTCCATTTGGGCAAATAATTCCGCATCCCAAATGACGCCGTACTTAATAACTTCTGCCATCCCAGCACGAAATTCACGAACTGGCAAACTTTTCAGGACTTCTGGATCAATCAAAACCAAGCGCGGTTGATGAAACGCCCCTATCAAGTTTTTGCCTTGGGGATGATTGACACCAGTTTTGCCACCTATCGCTGCATCTACCATTGCCAAGAGTGAAGTTGGCACTTGTACAAAATTAATTCCTCGCAGCCAAGTGGCAGCAGCAAAGCCAGTCATATCGCCAATAACTCCTCCCCCTAAAGCTACCATTGTTGAGGAGCGTTCTATGCGGTTTTCTAGGGCGGTGTCGTAAATTTTCTGTACAGAACTGAGGGTTTTGTAGCGTTCACCGGGGCTTAAATTGCAGCTAACAACTTCAAACCCCGCAGCTTCCAGAGATGCTAATACCCTTTGCCCATAATGTTTAAAAATAGTCGGGTTAGAAACCAATAGGACTTTTTTGCCCAGCTTCAGATTGCTCATCATCTCGCCCAGCTGATCTATGCCCCCTGGTGCAATCGCAATCTCATAAGACTGTTCTGGTAGATTTACAATGATAGAAGTCATAACCAAATCCCAAACAAGCGCCCGACGGCTGTATTCTACAGCATTCACAGTCCTTATTCCGGATGTGAGACGCTTTCTGGTTCAACTTTTTATATTATCCACTTTCTGAAAACTGGTCAAAAAGGTGGCGTAGCTGAATTTGGGAATGAATTATGGTTGTAGCACGATGTTCAATTTCCTGTAAATCTCTGTAGAGACGTTGCATGCAACGTCTCTACAGAGATGGAAATGCGTGAAATTCATATCAAGATTTCAGCAACGCCAAAAAGGTAGCGGTATGGGGCACAGTTATCAATCATCAAGTACTTGATAACTGATAACTGATAACTGTTCACTGCTTTAATTCGTAGTCTCCTGAACAACTTGACCTGGAGCGTTAATTTCAACTGACTTGTTACCAGAACCGTCAACAGAAATACGGAATAAGCGTTCACCCTCAGACGAGGTATAACTTGTCTGTTGGTCAGAATTTTGAACTTGAACAGGAGCAGCATTCAATTGCAGCTTATTAGTTTTTTTGTCAAAGACATTCATCCGCGTTTGGCTTCCTTGACGAAAAACTCTTATACTGTAGTTTGGTGTTTGGAAGGTCGTGACCGTTGTTTGTGGTGTAATGACTCTGGTAAGGGGTTTCTTGACTGTTTGCGCAGCAACAATACTTGGTTCAAACCCCAATCCACCAATTACCACTAAAGCGGTAGCTAGAAAAGCGTATTTCGTAATCATAAGTCGTTATTCTATTGTTATAGCCACAATAAATTTGGATTGATTATAACTATCAAGTCTCTCTTGTTATAGGATAACTTAGCAAAGGTTCAATAAATATTTTTATTGAGTCGTTCATCTGTAAATGATTCAATAATATTTATAAACGATTATGGAGAAACTTCGATGTTTGCTATCATTGCTTACTTACTGTTCTTAGGTCTGTTCTTTGGGATCGCTGTTGGGTTACTTTTCGGTCTTCGTGCTATTAAGCTAATTTAATTGCTCTTTTGAGCTTCACCTAAAGGCGAGGACAGTTGGGTGCGGGGGAAGCGTCTCCCCGCCCTTGCAAGCTGTCCCTCGCAAAGTTTTCTTTAGCTTCTTAGCAACTTTGCGTGAGATTTTTATCCAACAACGGCTTCTATAGGTGTTTTAGATTGACCTACGAAAGCAGAACGCGTCTCTAGACCAAGCAAATTTAGCATTTCATGGTCAGCGTTGTATCCGGGACAAGGAGTGGTAACAGTTAACATATGCCCATCGTCACTAGAAAAGATAGAATTGGCTCCTGCTAAGAAGCATAAAGCCTGTTCTACCTGCGAAAGTCTGGCTCTACCTGCACTAAGACGAACATCCGAAGCAGGCATGACAATGCGTGCTGTGGCAATCATTCGCACCACTTCCCAAATAGGAACATCAGGTTGATTTTCCAAGGGCGTGCCCTGAACTTGTGAGAGAATATTTATTGGTACTGACTCTGGATGTGGATGCAAAGTTCCCAGAGTATGCAACATAGATACGCGGTCATCTACGCTTTCGCCTAAGCCGAGAATACCGCCGGAGCATACAGTCACATTTGTTTGCCGGACGTTGTTAATTGTGTTGAGGCGATCGCCGTAAGTTCTGGTTGTAATGATAGTGCTGTAGTAGTCCTGGGAGGTATCCAAATTGTGGTTGTAGGCATAAAGCCCCGCTTCTTCCAAGCGCTTGGCTTGTGCTTGAGTTAGCATCCCTAAGGTGCAGCATACCTCTAAACCCAATGCTGTCACCTCTTTAACCATGTCCAACACTTGCTCAAATTGGGAGTTATCGCGCACCTCTCGCCAAGCAGCGCCCATGCAGACACGACTCACGCCACTTTCTTTTGCTTGTTGGGCAATGCTAAGGACTGTTTCTTTTTCTAAGAGTTGTTGTGCCTTTACCTCTGTTTTGTAGCGGGAGGACTGGGCACAGTAGCTACAATCTTCTGGACAACCCCCTGTTTTGATAGATATCAGCTTACACACTTGTATTTTGCTTGGATCATGAAATTGGCGATGTACGCTAGCCGCTTGATAAATCAGCTCTAGCAGTGGTGTATCATGTATTTTACGTATTTCTGATTCTTGCCAATCGTACCGTATTACTACTGACATTTCTATACTTTAGTTAGATTTGTAGATAATTTTAGCTCTTTCTCAAGTATTAACTAGCTGATGTTCCTCATACAGAAAGCCTCACTACTGTTAAATTATGAAGGGGCACCGATAGCAATGGTAAGCAAATCTTCAGTAGTATATGGAATTGGAATTGCCGAATCTGACGACACAACGCTTGTTATTAAGACTAGCAACAAATGATGATATACCTAAAATCCTCAGGTTTTACACTGAAAATAAAACATATTTTACTCCATTTTCTGCTCTTTGGTTTGATAACTTCTTTACAGAAGAGTATTGGCTAAATCAGTTAGAAAATAACTATTTAGAATTTATTAACGATATATCATTAAGATTCTTTATTTTTTTTAAAGCTAATCAAAAAAACATTATTGGATTTATCAACTTTTCCAATTTTGTCAGAAGTTCTGCACAGTACTGTAATGTAGGATACGGTCTTGCCGAAGCTGAACAAGGAAAAGGTTATATGACAGAGGCATTGCAAGCAGCGATTGACTATGTATTTCAAGACTTAAATATGCACCGAATTATAGCAAATTATATGCCTCATAATCAGCGTAGTGGGAACGTACTGAGAAAGTTAGGATTTGTTGTAGAAGGCTATGCCAGGGATTATTTATTAATTAATGGAAAATGGCAAGACCACATCCTTACAAGTCTCACTCATCCTAACTGGCGGGCAAATCCATAAGCTTGTACACATCAAATTCAAGCATTTTAATCCCAACTGAGCTACACCCAACAACAATTTTGGATAACTTGGATAAATAGTAATGACTTTGGCTGAAACTGCAAACAACACCCATTCTACCAATCCTTTTCTCAATCTCCACTACGAAAGAGCTGTTGAATCTCTGGGTGAGGATTACTACGATGAAGTCGCCGCAGCAGAATTTCCTCAACATATCTTGCGCTGGCGTAATGATGCACTTTTACACCGCTTAGAACTAAACCCGCAATTGGTAAAAGACGACGACTTTATCTCAGCCTTTGGCAAATTTGAGGAACGAAAACCACTTTTAGCACTGTGTTATCACGGCTATCAATTTGGCGAATACAACCCTTTTTTAGGAGATGGTAGGGGCTTTCTCTACGGACAAGTACGTGGTACTGATGGCGAACTATACGACTTCGGCACCAAAGGTTCCGGTAAAACTCCTTACTCCCGTGGTGGTGATGGTATGCTGACACTCAAGGGCGGAGTACGAGAAGTTCTGGCTGCAGAAATGTTACATCACTTGGGTGTACGCACTTCACGTTGTTTGAGCATGATTGAAACAGGCTTATCCCTTTGGCGAGGTGATGAACCTTCTCCTACTCGTTCTTCGGTGATTGTGAGGATGGGGCGATCGCACATTCGGTTTGGCACTTTTGAACGACTGCATTATTTGCGACGTCCAGATTTGACCAAAAAGCTACTAGACCATGTCATTGAGCAGTATTATCGAGATTTCATCACTCAAGAAGATAAGTATGTTCTATTTTATGCCGATTTAGTCAAACGGACAGCAGAACTGGTGGCGCAGTGGATGGCAGCAGGTTTTTGTCATGCAGTGCTCAACACAGATAATATGTCAATAACTGGGGAGAGTTTTGACTACGGTCCTTATGGCTTTATAACCAGTTACCAGCCCTACTTCACTGCTGCCTATTTCGATCATTATCGACGCTACTGTTACACTCATCAACCTGGGATTTGTAAGTGGAATTTAGAAACACTCCAAGACGCCTTAAAAGGTGTTATTGATTACGGTGATATGCAGGCTGGATTGGCTAAATTTGATGAGCATTATCAGAGCGAATACCGCACTTTAATGTTGAAGAAGTTGGGTTTTGAGCAATTGTCACACCCAGAAGCTGATGAACTTTTAAATCTGACTATTCAATTTTTGCAAGGTAGCGAAGTTGGTTATCATCAGTTCTTTTACGAAATGGCTCGCACCTTTTCATTGAAATGGCGAGATGAACCAGGTTTGATTATGGCAGATTCAAATCTTGTACCAGCATCAGGAGTATCAGAAGTTTTTGATAATTGGTGTCTTATATACCATAAAATATTAAATAATTTTGACCCTGAGCAAATAGATAGTATTGCCCAAACTCTAACTCGTCAAAATCCCAAAACTGTGATACATAAACCAGTGATTGAATCAATTTGGCAATCCATTGTTCAGGAAGATAACTGGCAACCTTTTTATGAGTTAATTGAGTGCATTCAGTCTGGAAAATAAAGAGTGAACTGGGGAACATCCCAAATGTGTAAATTTATTTTATTTTGTAGTGGGGGCCGGACAGCCCGCTTCAGCAATAAAGTAGGGAGCATCTTGCTCCCACTACGTATTTATTGCAAAATTGGGATGCTCCCGATGAACTGTCTGTAAGCCAATTGTGCTTAAACAAGTAAGGTATATTGACCGCGCCTTACTTGTTTAAGACATTAGAGTAGACTTATTAGCAGTTGTAACCCAAACAGTAAAAAAAGTTGTTTTTGCCTACAAAAGTGTCAAAGTAGTTTTTGCAAGAAAGATATATACTGTATAGTAAAGCGGATTTTCCTCCTAGAAAACTCGCGTCACAAATATTTGTAAACAAGCGGGCTAGTTGTGAGTGAAGAAGAATTTTCTCGGTGTATCCAAATTCTCCGTCAGCAGATAGAAGCGCTGCAAAAATATATTATCTTAAATCCAAGGCAGCCGCAACAAGTCGCTGAAGCGATGCAGCAAATAGATGCCTCCTTGGACACCCTGCATGTACTTAGTGAACAAATACACAGTAGCTTAGAAACAATGCAGGTTATTCAGGAACAACTGCTAGAGCAGGATGAGTATCTAGCAGAAGAACGTCAGCGTTATTATGACCTGTTCGAGTTTGCACCCGATGCTTATTTGCTGACAGATACTCAAGGAGTGATTCTCTTAGCTAACCGCGCTGCTGGCGCATTATTCAACGTCTTGCCCAACTTCCTAATTGGCAAACCATTAATCAATTTTGTGCCTGAGGCAGAACGTTGGGTCTTTCGTAACAAATTAAACGAGTTTTCCTCTCTATATTCTTCCGTGCAAGAGTGGGAAATACGTATGTGTCCGCGTAGGAGTCAACCTTTTGACGCTTCACTCTTGGTGGCACCTGTGCGTGACCCTTTTAGAACGCTGGTTTCTCTACGGATAGGCGTGCGTGATATTACTAAGTACAAGGCTGCGAATTTACAACACATCCAATCAGTAGCTGAGTTGCTGCCAGAGGCAGCAACTCAGCTGCTGCCTCTGGCAGCAGCTGTAGAGACTCCTCTTTCGCTTGATGGCTTGCAGGTGCTCTTTGTGGATGATGAAGCGGATGCCCGCGAGTTTATCACGGCAGTGCTGGAGCAACATGGAATTTATGTGACAGCAGTTGTTTCAGTAGCTGAGGCGCTGGAGGTGCTGGAGCGATCATCGCGCCCCGATGTGATACTAAGTGACATCAGGATGCCGGATGAAGATGGCTACGCTTTGATTAAGAAAGTACGGGCACTAGAGGCACAGAAGGGATGGCAGATTCCTGCCGGTGCGATAACAGCTTATCTTGGAGAAGACCGAGCAAAGGCACTATCAGCCGGTTTTCAGTCGCACTTGCATAAATTGGCAGAGCCAACGGAGTTAATTGCAATGGTGGCACAGCTTGCTGGGCGAGGTTAAATCAGTGAACAGTGGAGCGTAGCGGTTCCTTTTAGGAACTACAGTTAACAGTTGTCAGATGTAATGATAACTAATAAGTGATAACTGATAACTGTTACGAGTACTTTAGCAGATTTTTCCCAGGTCAAAGATGGACAGCTTAACCGAACGCAAGAAAGATGCTCTCGCAATGAATGTGTTTGCAGGCGGTGGCGAGATGGGCGAGTTGATGCGATCGCATGACTGGTCGCAAACCCCACTCGGTCCGGTCGAGAACTGGTCGCCAAGCCTTCGGATTTCCGTCAGCACAATTCTCGCTTCTCGCTTTGGCAGCGTTCTGTTCTGGGGGCGTGACTACATCGAGCTTTACAACGATGCCACAGTTTTTATCCATGCGGTAAAACACCCAAAGGCTCTGGGACAACCTGCTCGTGAGAATTGGGCGGAAATTTGGGATGTGATGGGACCGATGTTCGATCAGGTCATGACCACGGGTGAAGTCTTCTTTGATGAAGACCGCCTTTGGCCCCTCTTTCGCTTTGGCAACCTGGAAGAGAGCTATTTCACGTTCTGCTACAGTCCGGTTCGGGATGAGACGGGTACTATCGTTGCGGTACTCTCTACCGTGACCGAAACGACAAAGCAGGTGATTAGTCAACGTCGCCTGACGATGCTCCGAGAGTTAGCCACAGCCGGAACCGGAGCAAAAACGCTCAGATCAGCCTGTCTCGCCGCCGCCGATACGCTCAACCCTTACGATGTTCCCTTTGCCTTGATTTATCAGGTCAACTTGCAAGGCAACTCGGCAGAACTGGTTGCTTCAACCGGACTTCCGCCAGAGAGTGCCGCTGCACCCCCGACGATCAATCTTACCGAGCATTTGAGCGGCTGGTCGCTGGTTGACGTGCTACAGAGTCGTGAAGCCCAGCTTGTTACTGATGTGGTCGATTGCTTCGGATCGCTCAGCGTCGAACCGTGGGGAGAAAGTCCCCATTCTGCCTTCATTCTCCCCATTCTGTCGGGCAACAAAGAACAGGTGGAATGTCTGCTGGTTGCAGGGATCAGCCCTCGGCTTGAGTTCAATGCCGAATACCGCTCATTCCTCGAACTGGTCGCCCAGCAGGTTGAAAGTTCCATTGCAACGGCTCAAAGCTATGAGCAAGAACGCCAGCGGGCAGAAGCATTGGCAGAACTCGATCGCGCTAAGACAGCCTTTTTCAGCAATGTCAGCCATGAATTTCGCACGCCCCTAACGTTGATACTCAATCCACTTGAGCAAGTCATCGCCCAAACACACAGTTCACTCCTGCCCGAACAGCGCGAACAACTTAATATTGTTCAGCGAAACGCGATGAGGCTGCACAAACTAGTCAATACCTTACTTGACTTCTCCCGAATCGAAGCAGGCAGGATACAGGCAGTCTATGAGCCAACCGATTTAGCTGCATTCACAGCTGATCTTGCGTCAGTTTTCCGTTCAGCTATTGAAACAGCTTCTCTGCAATTGATTGTGGATTGTCCGCCCTTGACCTTTCCGGTGTATGTAGACCGCGAAATGTGGGAGAAAATTGTTCTTAACTTAATCTCCAATGCGTTTAAGTTTACCTTTAAGGGTGAAATTGCCGTTTCATTACACCCAGTAGGTGACAAAGTAGAGCTAAAAATACAAGATACAGGCACAGGCATTGCCCCTGAAGAGTTACCTCGAATTTTTGAGCGCTTTCACCGTGTACGAGGAGTGCAGGTAAGGAGTCATGAAGGGTCGGGCATTGGGCTGGCTTTGGTGCAAGAACTCGTTCACTTACATGGGGGAACTGTGGAGGTAGCGAGTGAGGTGGGTGTGGGAACGACTTTCACAGTAAGCTTGCCCACAGGTTCATCGCACTTGCCAACCGAGCAAATTAGTGATATGGGCACACTGGTATCAACCTCAGTAGGTGCTGCCCCTTACGTGGAAGAAGCACAGCGGTGGATACCGCAAGAGGAGCAGGGGAGCAGGGGAGCACAGGAGAGTGTAGATACTCGTTCATCTGTCTTAGATACTCGAACTACTCGCTCTGCGCGTGTTTTGTTAGTCGATGACAATGCCGATATGCGGGACTATGTAGCGCGTCTGCTCTCGAAGCACTGGCAGGTTAAAGCTGCGAACAATGGAGCTGCTGCACTAGCTGCTGTCGGTGAGCAACCGCCAGATTTGGTGCTAACTGATGTCATGATGCCAGAAATGGACGGTTTTCAATTGCTGAGTGCATTACGTGCTAACCCACAAACAAAAGGTATACCTATTATTCTGCTGTCGGCTCGTGCAGGGGAAGAAGCGGCAATCGAAGGACTGCAAGCGGGGGCTGATGACTACCTAATTAAGCCCTTCTCTGCTCGTGAACTGGTAACTCGCGTTGATTCTCACTTGCAAATGGCACGTCTGCGCTCTGAGTTATCTTCTAATCGCTTCAAAGATGAATTGATCGCAACGGTTACGCACGAACTGCATACTCCCTTGGTTTCTATCCTTGGCTGGACTCGCTTGCTACGTTCAAGCCAGCTTGATCGGACGACTGCAATACGAGCCTTAGACACAATTGAGCGCAGCGCCAAGAATCAGGCGAAGCTTATTGAAGATTTGCTGGATATCTCAACTATTATCTCAGGTAAAGTTTGTTTAAATCGCGAACCAGTTAAACTGACTTTTCTACTTAAAGAAGTTATTAATACAATTTTGCCAGATGCTAAGGCTAAGAATATTCATATTGTAGAACTTTCGGATGCAACATCTGCACAAAGAGATATTTCCGTTTTAGGCGACGACAAGCGTTTGCAGCAAATTATCACAAAGTTGCTTGACAATGCCATCAAATTTACCTCTAAGGGAGGAAGAGTAGAAGTTAGGCTTGATGCTGTTGACCCCTCGGCTAGCCCCGGAGGGGGCGCTGCGCAAACGCTCGGGGTCAATGCTGAGCGAAGTCGAAGCATTGACTCTTGGGCTACTATTCAGGTAAAAGACACAGGTATCGGGATAAGTGCCGATTTTCTCCCACATGTTTTTGAGCGCTTTACTCAGGCGGAAGTCCCTAGTACAGCACGGCGTAAATAAACCAAGTATTAGACAGCTAACACTTTACCCTTATATGTCCACTGAAAAGGTTTAGCCATTGTTTTATTAAAGTAGTCGATAAATTCAAGAATTCGGGTTTTTAGGTCATCCTGACTCTTGAAGCTAGCACGCTGAAGTAACTTACGAACCAAAATACTGAACCAAATTTCAATCTGGTTGAGCCAAGAAGAGTGTTTAGGGGTGTAATGGAAAACAATTCGATGTGTTTTGTCACTTAAAAAAGCAGCACGGGATTTCATGGATTTGAGTATTCCCCTTTTTCCTTTAATACCCAGATCGATATTCAAACCTTCTTTTTCTGCAACCAAACGAACCAGCGATTCAGACTGATGCGTATTCAGACAATCCATGATTAGATGCCATTTTTTAGCATTGGGTTCACTTTCAATGATTCGACGAATATTGAGAACAAAATCAACTTCTGTTCGAGAATCTCCACAAGTAGGCTCGATAATCTTACCAGTAGCGACATCAAAATTAGCAATTAAACTCTGTGTACCGTGACGAATATACTCAAACTCCCTTCTTTCAACTTTACCAGGTCGCATCGGTAAATCTTTTTCTAGACGCTCTGTAGCTTGAATACCCGTCATTTCATCAATTGATATTGTACGCTCTGCGTTTTGATAACGTTCAATCGCACTTATGTATAAACCAGTAATATCTTCAACTTTTACGTCAAATTCTTCGTCCTTAGGGGGGGGTTAACCAGTAACTACTCTGGTGGGGTTTAAGTTCTGCCTCTTCTAGTAATCTTCCAACATGGCGGACAGATATGCTTTCAATAATCCCTTGCTTTATAATTTCGTCTGCTAGTTCTCTTGGTGTCCAATGACTTATTGGTCGTCCGTAGTCTTCGGGTTTTGAACATGCAAGGGCAAACAGTTTGATTACTTGCTCCATACTAAATTTTACTGGTGCCCCAATACGCTCCGAATCTCGTAGTCTCTCAAAAGTAGGCAACTTTTTATCGCTAGTTTTAAACCATCGGTTTCGCCATAAACGAGCCATATCCAGACTTATATTTAATGTTCGAGCAATTTCGCCATTATTTTTCCCCTCTGACGCTAGAAGAATTATTTTTGCACGTAGTACTATTTGTTGCCCTGTATTGTGTCGGTTTACCAACTCTTGCAGTTCTGAGCGATCGCCATCGCTTAAGTTTAATTGTTTTGGAGCTAATCCTGCCACATCCTAATTCTCCGCTTCTCAGCAAAAACTACTTTTAATCTAATTACTCATTCTCCCACAGTAATACCTGGTTAACTTACGCCGTGCTGTACTAGTAGGCATTTGCCTGGGGGGCTAGGTTTGGGAATGGCGATCGCTCGTCAACTCGTAGAACTCCACGGCGGTACAATTGAGGCAGCCAGTGAGGGGCAAGGACGAGGTGCAACGTTTACCGTCAAGCTGCCGTTAGTTTGACAGGGCAATATGGCAAAAGACAATGGATTTTCAGCTATCTATCCATGCCCAAGAAGAACTTGTAGAAAGAAATATACCTTTAGAGGTTATAGAACTTGTACTTAACTAACCCGAACAAGTAGTAGAGGAGGACAACTTAAAGGTATATCAAGGAAGATTTGAAGCAGCCAACGCCAAAAACCTACTTGCTCAGAGCTTATGTCAACGATCAAGTTAATCCTATTAGAGTAGTGACAGTCTACAGAACTAGCAAAATCAATAAATATCTTCGGTAAAGAATATGCAAGCTAAATACGACACAGAGCAAGATATTCTACGGATTCGTTGGTCAGATGCACCAATTGAAGAAAGCGACCAAGAGCAGTCTGGAGTCATTCTTGACTATGATCAACAAGGCAATGTGATTGGTGTAGAAATTCTCAACGCTTCCCATAAAATTAGCCAGTGGCAACAATTGACTTCACCTATTAGGGTAGATGGCTAATGGTAACAAAGTAGCAAAATAAAAAAATAAAATCAAAATAGCTATCCAAAAACGCTGATTATGAGTAAAGAAGAACAGCTACTCGAATGTTGGCGCGAACTCTCCCCCGAAGCCCAAGAGCAAGTGCTTCAACTCGCGCAATCTCTTAAACCCCAGCCGGAGTTCGTTCCACAAACTCCCCTTGGCAAAAAGCTGTGGGAAATTCGTCAACGTATCGTTGCTTAAAGGAGGAGGAACTTGAACAGGAACTCGCAGAGCGTCGCGGCGGCTGGCGGGAAAAAGACTAGATGACTCGAACATTCATTCATTCTGGTGTGCTTATTGCGGCGGCTCGTGGCGATACAACCCGTTCACTTAGTGCGCTTCGCATTCTCAGCGCTCGCGATCGCGAATTTGCTTCAAGCGCCTTCATCCAGGTAGAGACCCTACCTAAAGCAATCTATAATAAACAATAGGTAGAACGCGCTTCACATTGCTGCTGCACTTTCTGTTGATGGAGAGGAATTTGTAACTACTGAAAAAACTACAAAACCGATGTATCGTGTTATGGAAATTCAAATCGTTTCAATTGCGAGTGAGGCACTCCGTTGGGCGGGTTCCCCGACTTGAAGGAAGTGCCGAACCCGTAAGGGTGAATAAAATTCTTGCCGAATTGCCCAAGCCATAAGCGCCATGCAACGACCTCAACCAGAAACAGTCACATTAGACGATGTTGTCATTACCGAGGAGTTATCCCGCCGAACCCCTCGTCCCCCAAACTTGCTCTCAGAAAATCAGGGATTGCATGCGTTGGCGCGGCAGTTGGTAAATCAGCCGGAAATAATGCTCCAAAATCTGGTTGACATGGCACTGGACTTATGCACTGCCCAAAGCGTAGGAGTCAGCTTGCTACAGACAACTCCGAGTGGTGAAGAAGTCTTTGGCTGGATTGTTTTAGCAGGAACATTAAAACAGTACGTAGGCAACACCGCACCCCGCAACTTTAGTCCTTGTGGAACGTGCCTTGATAGGGGTACTCCTCAGCTTTATTCCTATCCCGGTCGATATTTCACCTATTTTCAAGAGGCAGAAGCACAGATTGTTGAGAGCCTAGTCTTACCACTGACCGCTGATAACCATGCCCTTGGTACCATCTGGATTGTATCTCACGATGAGCAGCGACATTTTGACAGTGAAGATGTCCGGGTGATGACGAGTTTGGCAGACTTTACAGCAGCAGCGTTGCTTCTGAATCAGCGACAAACGAGGGAATTGCTTGCTGCCAATGCTGCCCTAGAAGCTGAAATTATTGAACGCAAGCGATCGCAAGAAGCATTACGCGAGAATGATGCATACTTAAAGTCTCTTGTCAACCTGGTGCCCGATATGCTCTGGCGCAATGACGTAACTGGCAACACCAGTTGGTACAACCAGCGCTGGCTGGACTACACCGGACAGACGATGGAGGAGGCACAGGGCTATGGCTGGCTAGAGGTGATTGATCCCGAGGATCGCGCCCAATCCCTCGCCAATTTTCAGAACGCGGTGAATGAGCGTCGTCTCCTGCGACAAGAACACCGCATTCGGGGTACAGACGGAAACTATCGCTGGTTTCTGATTCAGGCAAGTCCGGTCTTTGACGCCCGAGGATGCATTATTCAATGGTTCGGAACCGCCACCGATATTCATGAGCAGCGGACTGTGCTTGAGACGTTACGCGAATCGGAAGAACGGCTACAGCTGGCTGCCGATGCTGCCACTTTTGGTACCTATGAGTATATTCCGCAAACCGATCAAATCAACTGGTCAACAACGTTGAAAGCGATTCATGGCTTGCTAGAAGACGCAGAAATTACCTTTGCTCGGTTATCAGAGTTTATTCATCCCGACGATCAAGAGCAGACTTTGGGCAAATTCCATCAATTCCTCAGTCCAGACGCCCCCGGACCTTACGAGCATGAGTTTCGCATTGTGCGGACGGATGGAGCCGTGCGCTGGGTACTCGATAAAGGGCAGGTATTCTTCACGGGTGAGGGAGAACACCGTAGAGTTGATCGCGCTATCGGTGTAACGCTTGACATCACTGATCGCAAGCTCTCAGAAGCAGCCTTGCACGAATCGGAACAACGTTTGCGGACGTTGATTGAGAATCTGCCAGGTGGGGCAGCGTTTGTCGTTGACCGCAATCTGCGCTATCTGCTTGCCGAAGGCGAAGCACTCTATGCCGCCGGTTTCAAAAGAGAAGATTTAGTCGGCAAAACCATTTTCGAGGCGATGCCGCCCGAATTAACCGCCAAGTATGAGGAGCTATACCGCATGGCTCTCTTGGGTGAGTCGTTTGAGCATGAGCACAATGCACACGATCACTCGTATATATCGCGCGGAACTCCGCTTCGCACGAAAAGCGGCGAAGTTTATGCTGTGCTTGCCGTCTCTTACGACATATCCGATCGCAAAAAAGCAGAAGTTGCTTTGCGCGAGAGCGAAGAACGATTCCGCTTATTCGTCACCGCTAGCTCGGACATAATATACAGAATGAGCGCAGATTGGAGTCAGATGCGTAACCTGGAAGGTAAGAACATCCTCGCCAGCACTGAGAACCCCAGCCACACATGGCTTGAAACGTATATTCCCAAGGAGGAGCAGCCGCAGGTATGGGCTGTCATCCAAGAAGCCATCCGAACCAAGAGCACGTTTGAGTTGGAACATCGGGTTATTGAACAGGACGGCACAATCGGCTGGACGTTCTCGCGCGCCATCCCAATGCTGAATGAGCAGGGTGAAATCATTGAATGGTTCGGAGCAGCAAGTGATGTGACCGATCGCAAACAAACCGAAGCAGCGATCGCTCAAGACCTTAAAGATACACAACTGTTGCGTGACCTGAGCGCACGGCTCGTCACCGAAGGCAACATTCAGGCGCTTTATCAAGAGATTATGGCAACGGCGATCGCCCTCACGAGGGCAGATGCCGGAACGGTGCAAATTCTCGATGAAGCAACGCAAGAACTGGTGCTGCTCGCTACCCAGGACTTTGAGCGAAATATGATCGAGCATTTCTACCGCGTCAACGCCAGTTCAAACACGCCTTGTGGCATTGCACTGGTAACGGGCGAGCGCACCTTCGTTGATTTCGATGTGCCAGAAAATGAAGACCCCGACGGTTCATGCCGAGTGCACGTGGAGGCAGGTTATCTCTGTGCCCACTCCACGCCGCTGATTGCTCGTTCGGGTAAAGCGATCGGCATGTTTTCAACGCATTGGCGCAAACACTATCGACCGAGCGATCGCGAACTGCGCTTTCTCGATTTACTCGCCCGCCAAGCGGCTGATCTAATTGAGCAGCGGCAAGTCCAAGTCGCCCTGCGCGAATCGGAAGAAAAATACCGCACTTTATTTAATTCGATTGATGAAGGCTTTTGCATTTTTGAATTAATCGAGGACGACGAGGGCAACGCGGTTGATTGGATTTATCTAGAAGCGAATCCGGCGTTCGAGCAGCAGACCGGCTTCATCAATCCAATCGGTAAGCGCATCAGGGAGTTTCAGCCCGACCTCGAACGCCTCTGGTTCGAGCGGTTCGCGGGCGTCGCCCGAACGGGTCAGCCGATGCGCTTCGTACAATACACCGAAGCGATGGGCATTTGGTATGACGTTTACGCGCTGCCCGTTGGCGTGGCGGGCGACAACCGCGTGTCGCTTCTGTTCACTGACATCACCGATCGCAAACGCCGCGAAGCAAATCTCGCTTTCCTCGCCGGTTTGATGAACGATTTTGCGCCGCTTGCCACTGCCAAAGAAATTATGGAAATGGCGGGCAAACGCATCGCCGAACATCTCGATCTGTCGCGCTACATGTTTGTTGAGATTTACCCAGAGGCAGGCACATGCACATATCTGCTCCCCAGCCGTCCCGCCGGGCAGCTTGAGATCCGCGGGAGCTACATACTCGCCGATTACCACACCGAAGAGGAACACCGCCTGCTCTCCACCGGGCATTCGATGGTCATGAACGACGTGCGCGACGGAACGCGTTCGCCCGAACAGATCGCGGCATTTGAGGCGTTCGACATCGCTTCGATCGTCAACACGCCTTATTTAAGCAACGGACGCTGGGTTTTCGATCTGGGCGTCGCGCGCAGCAAGCCTTCGGTTTGGCGCGAGGATGAAATCGAGCTTTTGCGGGAAATCTCCGGGCGCGTTTGGCTCCGAATCGAACGCGCCCGGACCGAAGTAGACCTGCGCCAGTCGGAAGAGAAATATCGATCGCTGTTCAACTCAATGGACGAAGGGTATTTCCTTTGTGACGTGATTTTTGACGAAACCGATCAGCCCACTGACCTCTTCTATATTGATGAGAATCCAGCCGCAGTTCGCATGACGGGGCAAAGTTTTCGGGGGCAGCGACTGAGAGAAATTAATCCAAACTATGAAGAATATTGGTACGAGATCTTTGGTCGCGTTGCCCAAACGGGTCAAGCTGAACGGCTAGAGCGATACGCCGCACCTAACCAAATTTGGTACGACTTTTATGTCTTTAAAGTCGGTTGTGATGACACTCGACGAGTTGCGGTTGTATTTAATGACATCACCGATCGCAAACGTGCAGAAGAACAATTGCGCTACGCTGCTGAGACGGATGCTTTCCGGTTGAAGTTGTCGGATGCACTGCGTCCCTTAAGCGATCCCGTTGCCATGCAGGAAACAGCCATGCAGACGCTAGGCGCTTATCTGAATGTAAATCGTGCTTTCTACGGTGAAGTCTTAGATGACGATGACACACTCGTGATCGGTTCGGGTTATGCCGACGGACTTTCCCCAATTGTGGCACAGATTAAATTTTCCGAGTTTGACTCCGATTTGCTCACGGATTATCGCGCCGGACGAACGGTTGTGATCAATGACCTTTACGTGGATATGCAGCTTTCGGCGAAGGCAAAGACAGAGTTCGATGCCATTCAGGTGCGGGCTGCCGTTGGAGTGGCGCTCTTGAAAAATGAAAAAGTGCGGGCAATCTTGAGCATTCATCAGTCTGTGCCGCGCCAATGGACTCCAAGCGAAATCGCATTGCTAGAAGAAACCGCCGATCGCACTTGGGCAGCCGTAGAGCGTGCCCGTGCCGAAGCTGCCCTCCGTGAATCAGAAATGCAGCGAGTTCGAGAACAATCTGTCCTTGAACAAGAACGCCAACGTGCTGAATCTCTAGCCGAACTCGATCGCGCCAAAACCACTTTCTTCAGCAACGTTTCTCACGAATTCCGCACGCCGTTAACGTTGCTGCTGGCTCCCCTACAAGATGCCTTGAACGATCGCACCACACCCCTCGCCCCTCCTCAACGGGAACGACTGGAACTGGCGCATCGAAACACAAATCGACTCCGGAAACTGGTCAATACCCTACTCGACTTCTCGCGCATCGAAGCTGGACGCATGGAAGCGGTATACGAGGCGACAGACTTGGCACTGTTGACAACTGAGCTAGCAAGTGTATTTCGTTCCGCCATTGAGCGGGCAGGGGTACGGCTGATTGTCGATTGTCCACCGTTGCCAGAACCCGTCTACGTAGACCGTGAAATGTGGGAAAAAATTGTTCTCAACCTGGTCTCCAACGCCTTTAAGTTTACCTTTGAAGGTGAAATCGCCGTCAGGCTGCATCTTGCTGATCAGCGTCATGTAAAGTTACAGGTAGAAGATACAGGCACAGGGATTTCACCTGAGGAACTGCCCCATCTGTTTGAGCGATTCTACCAGATACGAGGAACAAAAGCAAGGACTCATCAAGGGTCTGGTATTGGTCTAGCGCTGGTGCATGAACTGATTCGACTAAATGGTGGCACCGTAGACGTGAGCAGCACCATAGGACAGGGAACTTGTTTCACCGTCACTATTCCTTTGGGCACAGCTCACCTGCCAAATGACCGTATCTCAGCAACACGTACTCAAGCATCAACAGGAATCGGTGCAGATCCTTATGTTCAGGAGGCTGAGCGTTGGCTACCGGAAGAAGGGAACAGGGAACGCTTAACAGGGAACAGGGAGCAAGGAGCAGAGGAAGGTGGGGAAAGTGCGGAAGAAATTACTCCCTCATCTCCCTCATCTCCCCTATCTCCCTCACCCCGCATTCTCCTAGTCGATGACAACGCCGACATGCGAGATTACCTGACGCGGATACTGAGCGAACACGTGCAAGTCCAAGCTGTTGGGGATGGAGCAGCGGCGCTGGCGGCGGCACAAGAGCGAGTGCCGGATCTGGTACTGAGTGATGTGATGATGCCACAGCTAGACGGCTTGGAGTTGCTCAAAGCATTGCGGGCTGAGGCATGCACAAGAGAAGTTCCCATCATCCTGCTTTCTGCCCGTGCAGGCGTTGAGTCGGTGGTAGAAGGACTCGAAGCTGGGGCGGACGACTACCTAATCAAGCCCTTCTCTGCCACCGAACTGGTATCCCGTGTAAATGCTCATCTCCAGATGGCACACCTGCGTCTTGAAGCACTCCGCCAGGAAAGAACCACCAGCCGCAGAAAGGACGAGATGCTGTCAATAGTGTCCCACGAACTGAATACCCCCCTGGTTGCCATTCTCGGTTGGACGCGATTACTCCGTGCAAATCCGCCCAGTCACTCTATGCTGATGAAATCGCTGGAGACAATTGAGCGCAATGCCACCCTGCAAGCTAAACTGATATCAGACTTGCTGGATATTTCACGGATTACCGCAGGCAAACTGCATCTTAACCTTGAGCCTGTTGAACTGCAATCGGTGATTGAAACGGCGATTGCCACAGTGCATCAAACCCAAAAAACCAAAGACATTGAGCTTACGTGTCTGCTTGACCCTTTACCAATAATAGTTCAAGGCGATCTAGACCGTTTGCAGCAGATTGTCTTAAATCTACTGACCAACTCCATCAAATTTACGCCTAAAGCAGGAAGAATTGAGATACGTCTTGATGCTAATGAAACTCAAGCTCAGATCAAGGTAAGTGACACTGGCTGCGGAATAAGTGCCGAGTTTCTGCCTCATGTTTTTGACAGTTTTCGTCAAGCAGAAAGTTCAAAGAGTCAATCTATTAAAGGGCTAGGGCTGGGACTGGCGATCGCCCGTCACTTGGTAGAACTCCACGGTGGCACCATCTACGCCGAAAGTCCTGGATTTGGGCAAGGTGCAACTTTTACTGTCAACTTAGCGCTTATTAGTGTTAGTTTTTAACAGTTATCAATTATCACTTACCAGTTATCGCACCAGCCGGCGAGGCTTTATGAGAACCGCCTTAAAAAAATTTAATGTTGTTTAATTTTAAGGAAGCTGTTTTAGCATAAATAATAGTTTAGTGTCAAGAAGAGGCTAATAACAAACGCTTAGCACTCAAATCCAACACCAGATATCTGTCTACAAACGCTAACCCCTAAGTAGTTCTTGAGTACTAGGACTAAATATTTAGATGAGTAAATCAGACAGCGAACTAGAGTTTGAAACTTTGCTGGACTACCTCAAGCAAAACTGTAGTTACGATCTGAGTGGTTATAAGGAAGGAACTTTGATGCGTCGGGTGCAATACCGTATGCAGCAGTTAGAAATCGAGAACTACCGGAAGTACTTGCAATATCTACAAAATAATTCAGACGAATGTGTTTCTCTGTTTAACACGATCTTAATTAATTACTCTGGCTTTTTTCGCGATCGCGATTCCTGGGATTATTTAGCGAACAACATCATTCCCCAAATTATCACACGCAAGCAGCCGCATGAAAGAATCCGAGTTTGGAGTGCTGGCTGTGCTTCTGGACAGGAAGTTTATACACTGCTTATGTTGCTAGCTGAGGCTGTTGGTATCGAGCAATGTTTGCAGCGAGTGCAAGTTTTTGCCACAGATATAGATGAAGATGCACTTGCTGAGGCGCGGCAAGCAAGTTATAGCGACAAAGAGGTAGCAAACATTCCGAGTGACCTACTGTCCAAATACTTTGAGCAAACCCAGCAACGCTACGTTTTTCACTCCAAACTGCGTCGCACAATCATTTTTGGTGTCCATGACTTGGCGAAGAATGCGCCCATGTCCAAAATTGACCTAGTTGTGTGCCGCAACGTGCTAATATACTTTAAACCCCAAACCCAGGAAAAAACTCTGGTTCGCTTTCATTTTGGCTTGTGTGATAATGGCTTTCTTTTCCTAGGTAACTCAGAAGGCTTGACCAACAACAAATATATCTTCACACCTGTCAGTTTGAAGCATCGTATTTTTGCGAAAGGACAAAATCTCACTTTACAGGATCACCTGCTGCTGCGACCCCGGACTGACACCAAAAAAGCAGTTAACCCTCTAACTACCCAAATCCAGATGTGGAAAGCAGCCTTCCTTGCTAGTCCATTAGCCCAGCTAGCACTGGATCGCAGTGGTCGCCTGCTTCTGGCTAATGAACAGGCTAACACCTTGTTTAATTTGAACATCAGTCATATTGGTGCGCAAGTGGAAGATCTAGAGATAGCGCGACTTATCAATCCATCCACTTCTATCAATCTGGTTGATCGCGATTGGGCGAAGCCCAGTGCCGTTCGGCGCAGCCGTACCGCAGATTCAGACAATAGCCACTCGTCGCTGGACCCCAAACATATAGAGTGGGTTACTGATAATCACACAACTTATCTAGACATCTACACCACACTAATATCAGATGAGAGTGGTAAGGTCCTAGGCACAAACCTGACTTTTATTGATGTCACCCGCAATATATTGTTAGAGGATGAAATTGAACGCTTAAACTCAGCCCTGGTAAAGGTGACTCAGGAACTAAAGGAGACAAAAGAAGTATTACATACTACAACACAACAATTCGATAGTACTCAAAAGGAGCTGGAAAGCGTACACCAGGAGATGCAATTTAGAATTAATTTGTGAGGATTTTGCCATCGAATCTAAACATAATTTGGTTGATAGACTGCACCAAATGAGTGGTCACTATTAACCTCAATAACTAAATCAACAAATGTGGGAGATTTAACTAACGGATTGATGAACAATTCTGGGTGCAAAGAACACCAAAAGTAATTCACAAATTGCTCCACTTCTTTTTCACTCATTCCTGACTTACCAGCAGCGATCATTTGCCGTTCCGCTTGTTTGCGCCACTCTAAGGAAAGACGATAATCTTTGGGATACAGCAAAATTAGGTTATCTAACTGCTGCCACAGTGGTAGGTAATCGCTGAGTTTGCTGTTCATCTGACGGGCAAACGCTTTATCCTCATCTGTTATGATAGGGGGCGGTGCGCTGTCAAACGCAGTAGGCTCAATTGGTCGTACACCCACAAACCAACCTTCAAACAAGACAATATCTACATTCTCTACAATTTCTGGAGTCGTTCTATCGCCAGCACCTGCATGAAGAGATTTGTCGAAACGGGGAACTGCAACAGGACTTTTGCGCTGGCGGACTTGCTGCAGTATTGTTAAACCCAATTCTACATCGTGTGTTCCTGGAGGACCACGCCAAACTAAGCGCGGCTGTTTCTGTTTTAATGCCAAGCGCTCGTCATGTGTTTTGTACAAGTCATCTAAAGATAAACTCAGCGTACGGTATCCCAACTGTTTGAGAATCGCGCACAGAGTATTACACATCGTCGTTTTGCCTGTTCCCTGTCCTCCTAAAATACCTTGTATGAACGGACGCCCCAATTGTTGGTGATTAGATACTAGTTGTTTTGCTAAAGATAGCCAAAGATTATTTTCATTAGTCATTAGTTGTTAGTCATAGTCAAAAATAATTTTTCTCTGCTCCCTTCTCCCTTCTTTCTGCTCCCTTCTCCCTTTTCCGTTCACGAACCAAGCTTGAAAGCTTCCAGAAACAAGCTGTACATAAAACCGATTTTAAGGATATTGAGAGATTCTACCCAAAGCGCCTGTCGCTCTCGTATGCTACGACCGTAGTATATCCGGCTGCCGACTTCTGTTAATGTCAATAACACTCCAGCAACAACAATGTCCCATTCAGCAGTTTGTCCAGATGTGGTGGCAACTGCGCTTCCCAAAAAAAAACCGAATAAACAACTAATTATCAAAACCGAAAACCGTCGCCAAGGATTGAAAAACCATAGCCGCAAGCGTAATGCAATGGCATTAAATAGGTTGTTTAAGCGTGTGTTTTGCATGAATGGGACTTCCGCAATGACTAAGAGTGTAGGAGAGTAGGGGGCACCCGAGCACCCGAGCACAAGCAGCAAGGAGTTAGGGAGGCGGGAGAAATATTTTCATCTGTTCTGCTGTAAGCACTTTATGAGGGCTAGTTTTAAGGTAAAGTCAAGAAATCATGACATATTTATATAGGGGGATTCAAAAAATAAAATGTCCTAAAGTTATTGGTTAATGTGTAGAAAACGGTTATTAGTGTTGATGCCTAGCCCAGAGGCTGGGTAATTGATTGTGGATTTCTTGCTGGCAAATGCCGTATGGAGGATCTCTGGCAAGTGCATATGCTTGCTTAAATAGTATTGTGGCTATTTGTTAGGTTTTGAATAATCATACAAAATATATACTTTTCTTCATTGTGAGCAATAACCTTGTTGTTTTGCTTTAAGAAGCATACATGATATATTTCACGCACTAGTTACCAGACAGCCTTGGGTGGGCAATTTTTTTTAGATTGCTTTTACCGCTATTGGGCTGTTACTTGCTCAAGCCGACACTATAAATACTTACCAGTAAAATATATTACCATGAACCCGCCAGTGTGTTGTCACGCTATTCTGGTAGGTTTTTCGTTGGGAGTGCTGTTTCTACCAATGGGATGCCGTCAGAAGAGTGTATCCTTCGAGTCCACAAAATTAGAAGCTTCTTCTCTACCGTCTGCTCAAACACATCAGGAACAGAGCGCAGCATCATCATCTGGTTCCTCAGTATCTACAAAAAGTTATCAAGTCGAAAGTAGCAGTGGTGGGATCAAGCATACCGTTATGACATATCAACAGGGATCAAGTGGGCAAGCAGCGAATCAAGGAACTTTACGAATGAGCAACCAAACCAACCAACCTGTGCGTCTTGCTCTACTGTCACGACGTTCTCTAAAGAAAGGCTCTTCCTCTGGACAGATTAAAGATGCTGTTCCTGCACACTGGGATTTTGCTCCACAAGAAGGTAGTGAGAAGGGGATGATTCTAGCTTTGCCAAACGGTAAGTTAGAACTGGAGACGGGAGATATTTTAGTTGCCTTTGCACAAGATGGTTCCCGTCGCTACTGGGGTCCATATGTTGTTGGAGAAACTTTCTTACCAAGTTGGAATTCTCAAAACAAAGAATGGCAACTTATTCTTAGTCCTTAGTCCTTAGTCCTGAGTCATTAATCATTAGTCGTTAAGCTTGAACACTTGGAACCGAAAAGCTAAGCCAAAGTCATGTTGATTAATTTAGCATTTAGACTGTTGACTGGTTACTTATAACTAATGATTAATGACTATATGGGCAAACGTCGAGTCTTCGCTGTGACTCTGTCGATTTTATGGTTAGTTTTAATTGCTGGGGTGGCATTCTTTTGGCATTTGGGCAGTATTGGCTTGATTGATGAGACAGAGCCACTGTTTGCTGAAGCCTCCCGCCAGATGTTTGTTACAGGTGATTGGATTACTCCATTTTTCAATGGTGAAACTCGTTTTGATAAACCAGCTTTAATTTATTGGTGTCAGGCGATCACCTACTGGATTTTTGGAGTCAATGAATGGGCAGTCCGTTTGCCTTCAGCGCTTGCTGCTACAGGACTAATTAGTTTGGCATTTTACACTATACAGTGGCATTTAGCAAGACAAGACTACCTTGAGCGAACAACTCGCCCAACTCGACGCTGGTTAACGGCTGCTTTGGGAGCTGCTGTCATGGCATTGAGTTCACAAATGATTGTCTGGGGCAGAACGGGTGTTTCTGATATGTTGCTGGTTGGCTGCATGGACTCGGCGTTGTTGTGCTTTTTTCTCGCTTATGCCCAACCTTCACAATCAGAAATGAAAGCACGGTGGTATTTGGCTTTTTATGTCCTCACTGCGGGTGCAATTTTAACCAAAGGACCAGTAGGAATTGTCTTACCTGTGCTGATTATCGGCATATTTGTGCTTTATTTGGGAAATGCAAAAGCAATTTTACGGGAAATGCGTCCCCTTACAGGTTTACTCATTATTCTATGTTTATCAGTACCCTGGTATCTGCTAGTTATTTGGCGTAATGGTGAAAATTATATTAATTCATTTTTTGGTTACCACAATCTTGAACGTTTTACAAGTGTGGTCAACCGCCACTCAGCCCCTTGGTATTTTTACTTTTTCGTTGTATTGGTAGGTTTTGCACCATACTCAGTCTACTTGCCTTTGGCTATGGCAAGGCTGAAATTTTGGCAACCAAAGTACTGGCGTTCTCAAAAACGCTCTAGTCAACTTGGTTTATTTGCTTTTGTCTGGTTTATTGGTGTTTTTGGCTTCTTCACTACTGCTGTCACCAAACTCCCCAGCTACGTATTGCCTTTAATGCCAGCAGCAGCTATTCTGGTAGCTTTATTGTGGAGTGACCTGCTGAAGGATGAGAAGATCACGCAGCAATATTCTCCTGATTCTCTTAATCGTCCCCTCTTCTGGACAGGTTGGGTGAATGTCGTATTTTTAGCAGTGCTAGCAGTCGCAATGTTTTACGTTCCTCAGTTAATAAAGGATCCCGCTGCACCCAAGTTCTCTGAGTCATTTCAACAATCAGGCTTATCAGTTCTAGGAGGTGTCATTTGGCTAGTTTGTGCTCTTATAGTGGCGGCTTTACTGGTGCGTCGTTATTATCAACCAGTGTTAATGGTGAATGTATTGGCGTTTGCGGCGTTTTTAGTTTTTGTTCTCACGCCTTGTTTGTTTTTGATAGATCAGGAACGTCAGCTACCTTTGCGGGAATTGTCTGCGATCGCAGTCCAAACACAACAACCCAATGAAGAACTTATGATGGTGGGTTTCAAAAAACCAAGCGTAGTTTTCTATACTCAAAAACAAGTAAATTACGTCAAAATATCTACAAAAGCTGCACAATATATTCAAGACAAAGCTGCCAAGAAAACACAGCCCCCCTCAGTGTTGGTTCTTGCTCAGTTCAAAAAGTTTCCTGAAATGAACTTAAAGCCAACTGATTACGAAAAGTTGGGTACAAGCGGGGCTTATCAACTGATTCGAGTTCCTTTGAATAAGAAAGAACTAGGAAACTCTTAACGCGACTTTTAGAGAAGCAGCGCGGGATAGTCGAAAGTAAACCAAAGGAAGCAAATTTGGGCGATCGCGCCTTGCGCGGCTCCCCCGAGTGAGCATCGCCTCACGGTTAACATCTTGAAATATAAGTTGTTTCGTCCATTTAGCAGTACCTTTTTTGACAATGTGGCAACGGATTCTACGACGACAGCGTTGCCCTCTACTATGTTCTATAGCAAGTTTTTGAGGAGCATTGGGAATGACAGCAGCAACAGACCCCGTAAAGTTGAGCAAGCAGGAAGTTGGCAAAGCCGCTGCCGCTTTGGTAGAATCAGGTTCTATTGTTGGGTTGGGTACGGGATCAACGACAGCATATGCAATTGAGTTTATAGGCAATCGCCTCAAATCCGGCGAACTCAAAGATATTGTTGGTGTCCCCACTTCGTTTCAAGCAGAAGTGCTGGCGAAGCAGTATGGTATTCCACTCACCACCCTAGACGCTATTGACCACATTGATATTGCAATTGATGGTGCAGATGAAGTTGATCCACAAAAAAATTTGATTAAAGGTGGCGGTGCTGCACATACCCGCGAAAAGGTAGTAGATTATTTCGCCAGCCGATTTATTGTCGTTGTCGATGGTGCTAAATTAGTTGAGCGACTAGGTTCTGTTTTTCCAGTTCCTGTAGAAGTAATACCAATGGCAGTTGGCCCCGTCACCCTGGCACTTGAAAAACTTGGTGGCAAACCAGAACTGCGTATGGGTGTGAAAAAAGCTGGCCCAGTGATTACCGACCAAGGCAACATGGTTCTAGATGTCAAATTTGACACTATTGACAATCCAGAGGAACTAGAAAAAATACTGAATAATATTCCTGGCGTGTTGGAAAACGGTATCTTCGTTAACTGTGCTGATGTGGTGTTAATAGGCGAAGTCAAAGATGGTCAGCCTGTTGTCAGGCAATTGTAGCAGTTTGAAATGAGTATAGGGGCGCACAGGCGCTGCGGCCTTGCGCCCACATGGCAGAAATTCAAAATGTACCTAACAGACACCCTGCGCAAAATGTGCAAGTGCTGTCTGTGAGGCACAAAAATTTCTTTACTTTATTATTTTTGTATTTAATCTTGTCTATAAGTATTGTTTTTAACATCCATCAACCAAATTTTTTCTAGAATGGCAATTCTTCTACGGTAAACAGTAGTACGATATTTTTTATAAGTAATTATACTCATCAAAAGAAATAAAGGAAAAGAAATGATAGACAAGCCTATAAGATTATTAGTATGGGCATCAGCAGTACCCTGAGAGTGAGTGTTTAAGGCTTCAGTTGGCTGAGTAGTAGAGTAATGTGGCATTAATACCTCCAAAGATATATAGTTCTACTAATAAAGCTTCAAGGGGAACGTTTTATTTTTCGCACAAGTTGAGGATTTTCCGGATGTATCCGGACTGTGGTTACTAAAACAATGAGTATTTCTAGTTCCCATAGTCATAAAAGCTTTTATCTTTAGGAATACTTTTGTCAAAATACCCTCATTATAAAAGAGTAGGGGTGTAAGGGTGTAGGGGGGAAGAGAGGATTTTCCTTGTGGTACACCCCTGCCCCGGAATCAAAAGGGTACAAGCCCCCACCAAATCATAGATTTGGTGGTCTCCAATCAGTGGTGGGTACAAGCTCCCACTGATTGTATCCCCTACACCCTTACACCCTTACCCCCTTACACCCCTAGTTTTTGACACCCTTACACCCTTACAAGAAAGTCCGTAAGCGCAACGTCTTGTGCAGCAGAGATCGAAAGGGTTCTCGCGTTGTGTTCTGTTGGGCTGTTTTACCCGACCTAATTCATTCTAAATTCTGACTTGTGACCTCTATGCCCAGAGGGCACGCACTCGCGTTGGGGGTTCGCCCTATGGCCCTCCGCCACGCCTTACGGCTATCGCCGTATGCGCAAAGCGCACGCCTTACGGCGAACGCGCAGCGTCTCCGTTCGCGTTTGCGTAGCGCCAAAGTCTGCCGGGGGGAGTATCCCCCCGGCGAGCTTTGCCCCTTCGGGGCTAGCGTGTCCGTTCGGCACGGGGCCGTGCCCGTATGCGCAAAGCGCACGCCCAGAGGGCGAACGCGCAGCGTGTCCCTTTGGGACTCAGGGCTCAGGACATAGGAGATACGGCACGTCTGAGCGCAGAGCGCACGCGGCTTGGGCGAACGACGAACGCAGTCGCTCATGGGGGAAACCACGCCACACGCTACAAGTCGGTAGAGCCGCCCAACGCAGTGGCTCCCCAAGACCGCGCTGGCTCACTTGTGAGTTCTGTTCTATAGTTTCTTCTCCAATATTTAAGTTTGTCCATAGAAATTGACTTAGTGACAACATTCACTCCAGTTCCTCGCCAAGCAACTTCTGAATCTGTTGTAAAAACAGCACATTCTAATTGTTCTAGCTTAATATTCCAATACTCACTAAATCTGCTTTTCAAAGTTATGACTTGCTCAAAAACTTTATTTCTATGCTTATTTCTTCTTTTCCTTTCTGTTGCTCCTGTTGCTTCTGTATCAATAAATTTTGTTTCTATTAAGAAGATATTACCTAAGGAACTTAGATAAACGAAATCACACTTACCCAAATCTGTATAGTCAGCGATTGGCGACTTTTCAAATAACAGTAATTCACAGCAGAAAGGAAATATCCGTTCAATATTCAAGAACAAATAAGCCTGCAATAGGAGTTCGTTATCGTAAGGAAAACTCACAACACCCTCAAAAAATCTTTTAATCTCTTCCTGAGATTGGGGTTGAATTCTTTTACAATGTACAACAAAATTCTTTACCTCATCTGCGATCATGCAGTTTTCGTTTCCTCCTCCTTATTAACACACATTCACCATGCATCAAAATATACACTGTATTGAAAAAACAAAACATCCGCATAAGTAATGAAAAAACGAGCCTATTTTCATTTACTTACGGTAAATTATTGAGAGAATAATTGTATTTATTCAAGCATTTGTATACGTAATAATACTGTATTTAGGTGACATCCTGACCCTCTGGTAGTAATGCCATTTCACCAAAGGCTTGATACAAATGATTTTTCTCCAATTATTTCCCCCCCACTCTCTAGTAGAATTTACAGCAATTTTCAGCTAAATAGACCACATTGTAAGGGCGCAACAGCCTTAGTATCCATGCTTGATTTTGCGCAAAACCTTATGGAAGCTTGTAATTCAAATAGATGAAAAATGCTGTAATATTTTTACACGTATGCAGGAGTCATCACTCATTAACGGGACTTGATATTACAGATAATCAGATTCCCGACTTATGCAACAAGTCGGGAATCTTGCAACCTCTGGCAATTAATGACATGAACCACAATCGGTCTTTGATTAAACATCAGCAAGCGATTGTGGATAAGCAGAGAATCTAGCATTTAGAAGAGCCTGAACAGTTGTTCTAGAATCTTGCACCCAAAATTGTCGTCCAAAACGGACAAGTTGACGGGAAGTTCCGGCTTGTACAATTCCTATAACTGGAACTTTTGCTTTTTCTTTGTCTCCTGAGTATTCTTGCAAAATTGTTCTGAGGCGATGTTGTTCTTCAATTGTGGCTGCTTGTTGAGGATTCAATTGCACCATAACCAACTGTACTGTTTCTACTAGCTCTACATCTTCAACAATCAATTGATTTTGGTCGTCGCGTCGGTCTACTTTTCCCCAAATTATTAACCGAGAGTCAATTTGGAGCAAAGAGTGAATCCGCTCATAAATTTTAGGAAAGACGATGGCTTCTAATTGTGTGGTTAAATCTTCGATTTGTAAAATAGCCATTGGCTCGCCTTTTTTTGTCATGACTTTTTTAACGCCATTGAGCATGACAACCGCACAAATCGTACTTTCTTCTTTCTGTGCGCCAAGCTGCGAAAGGTTTATCGGAGCTAGAACACGTGCTGAATTACTAATAGCTTTGAGTGGATGATCTGATACATAAAATCCTAAAAGCTCCTTTTCCATTTGCAACTTTTTCTGTGGGGGAAAATCAGGAACTTTTTGAGCTTTGGGAGCTGTATCAAAGTTATTTTGGTTTTTATTAGTGGTAGCGGCAGTAGAAAATGCGCCGCCGAACAAATCAAAGAGATTTCCCTGTCCGCTCGCTCTGTCTCTGGCACGAGATTGTGCCCAGTCGTATACTAGTTCTAAGTCGCGAAGTAACTGGTAGCGATTGGAGTCAATTGTGTCAAACGCTCCACAAGAAATCAGCGCTTCTAAACTACGGCGGTTGACAGCACGCAAATCCATGCGATCGCAAAAATCAGCTAGAGACTTAAACTCGCCTCCTTCCTTTCTCGCTTCCAAAATACAGGCTATTGCGTTCTGTCCCACGTTACGAACAGCAGATAATCCAAACAAAATGTTGTTACCTGACGGTGTAAAATCTACACCAGAGCGATTGATATCTGGCGGCTCTATATGAATTTTCATATTTGCGCAGCTGGAAATATATTTCTGCACCTTGTCTGTGTCATCGCTGTTAGCCGTCAACAGCGCCGCCATGTATTCCAACCGATAGTTCGCTTTTAAATACGCAGTTTGATATGTAACATAAGCATATGCCGTTGAATGGGATTTATTAAAACAATTAGAAGCAACTAAGCCATCTTTAATAACAAAATTATGGTCGCGCTCTACCCCAATGTCATAGACATTTTGCGTCCCTAAACTTTTTCGAGTGACAATTTTAACCATTTTCTTAGCCCCTAAAAGCGATAAAATCAATTAATTTCTAAAATTGTCAAAAGCGTGTAACGCTCATTTTGACAGCAATAAATATTAATTTAGTCCAATTAAAGCTTCGACAACGCTAGCGCTTCAACATTTAAGTAGAATATCTGCACAGCCCAATCTAGTGGGCAGAAGTCGTCAAAGTGTACTAAAATCAAGGACTTGAGTCGTAATATAAAGTAATCATGGCGTCCATCCGCGAGTTGCACACACAGCTAATTAATAAAGAACGCTCTGCAGTTGAAATTACGCGAGTTGCATTAGAGCGCATTCAAGCATTAGAGCCAAAATTGCACAGTTTTTTATGCGTGACTGCCGAGAGGGCACTAGAGCAAGCGCAGCAAGTGGATGCTAAAATTGCCGCTGGGGAAGAAATCAGCATACTCACAGGGATACCGATTGGAATCAAAGATAATCTGTGTACCAAAGGAATTCCCACCACCTGCGCCTCTCGAATTCTAGAAAATTTTGTACCACCTTATGAATCAACTGTCACCCAAAAACTGGCAGATGCTGGTGCGGTGATGGTAGGTAAAACAAATTTGGATGAGTTTGCGATGGGAGGTTCCACAGAAAACTCTGCCTTTAAACTCACGGCTAATCCTTGGGATTTGTCGCGGGTTCCAGGTGGTTCTTCTGGTGGTTCAGCAGCAGCAGTCGCAGCAGGAGAATGTGTTGTTTCTCTGGGTTCTGATACTGGTGGTTCGATTAGACAACCAGCCTCTTTCTGTGGTGTTGTGGGAATGAAGCCAACTTATGGACTCGTTTCTCGCTATGGCTTGGTGGCTTTTGCTTCCTCTTTGGATCAAATTGGACCATTTGCACGCACAGTAGAAGATGCAGCGATATTATTGAAGGCGATCGCCGGTTACGATTCCAAAGACTCCACTAGTCTGAAAGTCGAAATACCTGATTACACCGCCAACTTAAAACCAGAACTTCCTAAAGGAAAGCTCAGAATTGGTGTGATCAAAGAAACTTTTGGTGAAGGTTTGGACTCACAAGTCGAAGAAGCTGTCAACAAGGCGATTAAACAATTAAAAGAGTTGGGAGCAGAAATTCAAGAAATTTCTTGTCCTCGGTTTAGGTATGGCTTACCCAGCTATTACATTATTGCTCCATCTGAAGCATCGGCAAACCTAGCTCGCTACGATGGCGTCAAGTATGGCTACCGCGCTCCTGATGCAGATAACTTGATATCAATGTATGCTCGCACCCGCGCCACTGGTTTTGGTACAGAAGTCAAACGCCGGATTATGATTGGAACTTACACCCTTTCGGCTGGTTATTACGATGCTTATTATCTCAAAGCTCAAAAAATTCGCACCCTGATTAAGGAAGACTTTGAAAAAGCTTTTGAGAAAGTTGATGTTTTAGTTTGTCCGACAGCTCCCACCACTGCATTTAAAGCAGGGGAAAAAACTTCAGATCCATTAAGTATGTACTTAATTGACTTGATGACTATTCCCGCTAATCTTGCTGGTTTACCGGGTATAAGCATCCCATGCGGTTTTGATAACAATGGGTTACCAATTGGTTTACAGCTTATCAGTAATGTACTACGAGAAGACCAACTGTTTCAAGTCGCTTATGCTTATGAGCAAGCAACGAGTTGGAAAGAGCGATCGCCACAACTATAGTCCTCTATATATTAGTAGTAATCACTAGTGACTCATTACTATTGACTATTCACTGTTTCTGGGGTGAATGTCACTTGCTTGATACTACCCATACTTCCTAATGGTGCTGGTTGCTTCTTATTCGTAGAAATCAATACCGCACCAGCATTACCAGAACGAACCATCACCTCTTTTTTTGCCGTCCAGGTTTTCTTATCTCCCTTCTTTAATTCACCTTCAAACTCAGTTTTGCCATCTACTTTAACTCGTAGCCATGATTTGTCCTGAAGCTCAAGAGTCACTTCCACTGGAGTTGTTGTCGCCTCTTGGGGTGATGGAGTTGGAGTTATAGTAGTTAGTGCAGATGATGGAGTTGGGGTTATATTAGTTAGTGCAGGTGATAAAGGCTTGGTTTTTGATGAAGTGACACGTGGACTAGCTGGTTTGGAGGATGTTAATGATGAAGTCACAGTTGCAGATTTCGCTTTTTGTTCAGCAGCAAGCGGCGACAAGTTTTTTTGACTAGAAGATTGAACTGAGCGTTGTGGATTGAGAAGAAAAAACAGTCCCAAGGAAGCGACACCTAATAACAGGACGTAGGGTACAAAAAGAGGTATATATATGGTTGGTTTCTCATCTACCACTTGATTATCATTATTTGATTCCTCAGGAGTCAAACAAATATTTGCAACACTTTTTGCTAAAGCAGCACCGTCAAGTCCGATAGCATCTCCATAGTGACGGATAAACCCTTGGACATAAATTGGCTCGGGCAATTCTTCAAATCGCCCTTCTTCCATGGCTTGTAAGATGGCGGGTCGAATACGTGTGTAAGCTGCGAGTTCTTCTAGACGTACTGATCTTTCCTCTCGTGCTTGCCGTAGATGTCCAACTATTTCCGCTAGTTGCTCCTTTTGATCTTTATTTAAGAGCTTCACTTTCTTCTCCTTTATGTTTTAATTTTCATTCAATCACAAGATACTTAATTTTATGTACACTTTTTAACTCATCTTATTTTAAATCATTTTTGATAACAGATTCCTCACTCTCTTTTGATAGAGTTCTTTTGTTAGGCTAAAAATATTGTATTTATAAATACTGACATGATAGCAAAAAAGCTGCAATATTCAGTGCAACTCATATTTTCATTCTTATTTTATGTAGCAGTCGTTGTAGTAATTATCTATTTGGCTGTATGTATATTTCTTTTTCTCAGACAAACGCGATTTCTTTTTTTTCCCTCTGGTCTTATTGAGACAACACCAGAGTTTTATAATTTACGTTCTGAAGAAGTTTGGTTGCCTGTGTCAGCTAAATCAGGTAAGGTAGAACAGATTCATGGTTGGTGGATAGGAGCAGACCAACCAAATGCCAAAGTTTTGCTCTACTTGCACGGTAATAGTGTTAACATTGGTGCAAATGTTACTCGTGCCCATTGGTTTCATCAACTAGGGTTTTCAGTATTATTGATTGATTACCGTGGTTTTGGTCGTAGTGAGGGTCGCTTTCCCAATGAATCGCGGGTTTATCAAGATGCAGCAACAGCTTGGAATTACCTAGTGTACCAACAAAAGATTCCACCCAGCAACATTTTGATTTACGGACATTCGCTGGGAGGTGCGATCGCTATTGATTTGGCTGTTAAATCTCCAAACGCTGCTGGCTTGGTTGTAGAAAGCTCTTTTACCTCGATCCGCAAAGTTCTCGCTTACAGGAACAATTTTTGGATGTTTCCAGTCGATCTTATCCTGAGACAGCATTTTGATTCGATCACGAAGGTGCCAAATTTAAAAATGCCAGTTTTGTTTATTCATGGTACTGATGATGTCATTGTACCTGCTTTCATGAGCCAAGACTTATATGCTGCTGCTCCTGAACCAAAAAAATTGATTCTCGTTCCTGGTGCAGCACATAATAACGTGGCACAAGTCGCTCCTTCTGTATATTTAGAAGCTATTCGGTCTTTTGTTATTCTCGTTGAGTCCTGAATTTTTAGCTCTTGAGTACAAACTTTACCAAAAAGAAGAAGAACTCACCTACTCAGAATTTGTTAGTAGGAGATAAAGATTCATACTAATAGAAGACTATACCCATTTTCAATTTTGCTATTCTTAAGTTGACTCATTCTACGTTCTACGTTATTTTTTGTTAAAATATAATTCGTATAATTTTTAGCATGACCTCTACAATTTTCATCCAAGAGGCATTTGTTTCATGCCAAAATTCAACTGTCAAAATTTATTGAATTCTTAGTATGAAACTCTTATAGATGAACACGACATTATTGAGTTAGCAGAATTTTTTGATTTTTCTTATATTCAGAAAAAATAACTCAGTAACAATCCGGAAACATCAGGACACAGTAGAAGAGATTATACAGATAGAACTTCCCTTTGTTTAATTGCCGCAAGAGGCCCCCTACAATGGCTACTACATCATATTTGTTAAAAATTCTTGACAATCCAACTATTGAAATATCTCAAGATGAATTGCGGACGCTTTTAGGTGAAATAGAAGCTGAACTGCATCAGAGCAAAGTCTATCGCCGTGCTGTAGTCATCTTGCAAAAGTTGCTAGGTTCTTCAACTGAGCAAGCCAATGTTTTGTTTAAAGCAGTAGGCAGAGAAGCGATTGGTTTAGCATTTCGGCAATTTGTACAGCAATACCAGAAAGTTCAAGAGAACCCGCACTCAGACAGCACGAGTGAAATATCAACTATAGAAAAGACAAATTCTACTAATGAATCATTAGATGATTCATCACAACCCTTAACAAGTGTTGTTGAGCAAAAAACTATTATAAAAACTGATGACAAAGCTCAATTACCATCAGAATCTCCGGTAGAAAGTCACAAAGCAAATGATTCCGCAAAAGCCAAACCAAACCGCCCGAAAACGAAAATTGGCTGGCAAACTCCTGGTAAAAAACGTAAACAAGCTGAATTAGCCAAGCAAATGGCAGCTGATCAGCGAGTGGAAACTATGCGTCAAATCGGTCAACAACTACGGCAAGCTCGCCAATCCCAAAGTCTTTCTCTGAACCAACTTCACGTTTATACTCACGTACCCCTCCATCATATGGAGGCACTGGAAAGGGGTGATTTGGAGTTGTTACCAGAGGATGTGTATCTTCGTGGTTTTATCCGGGTTATGGCTAATGCTCTTGGATTGAATGGCACAGATTTAGCTGCTTCCTTGCCTGCACCAGAGCCAGTAAAAGCAATTTTACCTGCGAAGTATGAGCATAAAAGTAATCCTGGATTAGGAATAGCACTGCATCCAGTACATTTTTACCTAGGCTATGCAGCTCTTGTGGCTGGCTCAGTCGGAGGATTATCAATCATGGCGTCCCAACAAGCAAGTGCAGACAAAACGATCGATAAAGATGCAGCAACTTCACCTTCTTCATCATTCACTAAGTCATCCCAGCAAACAAAACCAATTTCTAAGCCAGGGCTGTCTAATCGTGTTAGTGTCACCGTTGGACTTGATATTGCCCCACCCGAAGCTCTTTAAGAGTCATGAGTGATGAGTGAACAATACTGTAGAGACTGTACAGTACAGTCTCTACTATGTGATTAAAATAAGAACTACTACAACATTAAGATTCCTATCGAGTTTATATTAAGCGTTAAGAGTTCCCTTTTTCGGTAAGGGAACCTAGATTGTCTGAAATCAGACTCTTAGATTATAAGAGTCATGAGGTGCAAGATTTGAGATTTATTACATTCGCGGATCACAAATCCGGAAAGTTCAGAAAACTTGATGTATATTGATTACGATTAATAAAAGACAGTAAAAACACGAACTAAGACAGCAACAATATTATGATTTGCTGCCTAAATCCCGAATGCTCTTATCCCCTAAATTCACAAGGAAGAAATTTCTGTGAAAATTGCGGGGCAGAGTTGATTGAGTTACTCAGGGGTCGTTACCGCATTATCAAACCATTAGGAGGCGGCGGATTTGCTCGCACCTACCTTGCTGAGGATGCAGATAAGCTTGATGAGCAATGTGTTGTCAAGCAACTGGCACCACAAGTTCAAGGAAGCTGGTCACGCCAAAAGGCGATGGAGTTGTTTCAGCAAGAAGCAAAACGTTTACAACATTTGGGGGAACATCGCCAAATTCCTACCCTCTATGCCTATTTTAAGGAACGTAACTACCTTTATCTGGTGCAGCAGTTTATCGAAGGGGACGATCTGTTGCAGGAGTTAAAACACAAGGGTGTGTTTGATGAAGCAAAGATTCAAGAATTCTTGCAAGATTTATTACCTGTTGTGGTAGCAGTACATGAGCAGCAGGTGATTCACCGAGATATTAAGCCAGAAAACATCCTTCGCCGTGAAAGTGATGGTAAGTTGGTGCTGCTTGATTTTGGGGTATCGAAACGAAAGACTGGAACAGTCCATGCGAAACCAGGAACGAGTATTGGTTCATTTGGTTATGCACCTTATGAGCAAATGTACTCGGGTGAAGCTTATCCTGCGAGTGACCTCTATAGCTTGGGAGCAACGACTTTTCATTTATTGACTGGTGTTTCACCGTGGGAGATATGGATGAAACAGGGCTATAGCTGGACTACTACCTGGCGGCAGTATTTAAAACACCCAATCACTGAGGAGTTAGGGTTAATTATTGATAAATTATTGCAAGAGGATTATAAACAACGTTATCAGACAGCAGAAGCTGTTTTACAAGATTCGTTTTTTGTGTTGTCTCCACAGCCTAGCCTACAGCATACAATACTCTCGCCTGTTCAACCAGAAACACTGACGCAACAAATTCAACAGCAACCACCAAAATATCAAGGGCAGTTCTCCATAGAGAAATTATTGCCTTGGGCAATTATGACTGGTTCAGGGAGTTCGTTTCTTTTGATCGCCCTTTTGAGTTCTGTCGGAACTATTTGGATCAGCTCTAGTTTATGGCTGTTCATTTTCCTAGGATTCATCTTTGTCCAGTCTTATTCAGTTTTTGAAAAAACTTATTTATTTATCGTTACCGGAATCACAACATTATTTATTGTATTTATCTACAAGAATTTTTACATTGTTAATCTTCTTAAAGCAGGCATAGATGGATTCTTGGTTTTAATCTTGCTAGCCATTCTTGCTGGATTACTAACTTTTACTCTCTTGACTGTTTCTCAAATATTGAACAGCTTTATCTCGAAATACTTCTAATTTTAGAGATAAATTTTGGTTGGCTGAGGTTGTGTATATGAAAAATCAAGAAAATATTCGCCTCTTTATTTCTTTGGGGCTGGCTGGATTACTAATAGCAGCAATTTTATGGTTATTGGGTAGAGTCGTTCGTCCAGAAAAAGAGTATTCTGGGCAATTTCAACCAAATAGTGCTTCAATTTCTCCATCTTATATCAATTCACCTTTAAAAAACCGAATGAGCTTGGGTGAAAAAGTTTTTGTCAGGGAAGGAAGACCTTCTGATAAAGATGCTGGAAGCAAGGCATTTGAAGCCGGTGACTTTAGCACTGCTGTCAGTAAATTCCAAGTATCCTTGCAAGCTAAACGTAATGATCCGGAAACATTAGTTTATTTGAATAATGCCAAAATTGGGAAATCTAAATCCCTAAAGGTTGCTGTCGTTGTACCAATTGGTATTTCTTTAAATGAAGCAGAAGAAACTTTACGCGGAGTGGCTCAAGCTCAAGATGAAGTGAATAGCAGCGGAGGAATTAATGGGCTACCGTTACAACTTGAAGTTATTAGTATTGATAACTTTGATGTGATGAAAGAAATCAGCGTGGAATTGGTAAAAGATACCAGTATCGTCGCTGTTGTAGGCTTTAGCCGTGATTCATCAATTTATAATAAAGGTGGTTTGGTAATGGTTTCAACAATCAATCCCAAAAGACCATCTCAACCTACACAGTATGTTTTTTATGCGACTCCAAAATTTGATGTTTTTAGTGATGCGATCGCCAGCTATATCACTAAAAAAACTCGCCTCACCAACATCGCTATTTGTAGCGACTCTACATTTTTAGTGAATCAGGAAAAAATCAGTCAGGAAATTGTAGAACAATATACTGATTCCATCAAAAAATATGGAGGTAAAGTTACCAGTACCGCTTGCGATTTAAGCGCTCCAGATTTTCAACCCAGTGCTTTTCTTAGCCAAGCCATCAGCGATGGAGCAGAAGGTTTGATACTCATTCCTAGACCGGATAAACTGAACTTAGCTATTGATGTAGCACGAGAAAATAAAGGTAGACTGCCACTTTTCAGTTACCAAGGAGTGTATACTGAAAGAACTTTAAAGTATGGGCAAGCAGATGTCAAAGGAATGGTGTTTGGTGTCTCTTGGCATAATGATGTTGTTGGAAACAAATCTTTTGCTCAAAAAGCCATTGGGCTGTGGGGTGGAGAAGTTAGTCCACGAACTGCGACAGCATATGATGCACTTCAAACAATTATCGCTGGGTTGAAACAAGGCAACACCCGCCAAGAGTTACAAAAAGCTTTGTCTAATCCAAAATTTTCGGCTTTAGGAGCAACGGGAAAAATTCAGTTTTCGCAAACAGGCGATCGCAAGGGCGGAGTTTTTCTAGTAAAAGTCGAGCCTTGCAATCCAAGTCAGTCTTGCAATTCTAGTACTGGCTATCGTTTTAAACTTCTGGAGTGAGTGTCACTTCGCGCTACAGCAGTTTTGAGCAGCGAAGCGGCTAAGAGTTAGATTCCTACTTCCCAATTCTTATTCAATTTTTAACAATTTGAGACTGCCCAATCTTCCATGAATAGCTAGAAATCAAATTGGTCAGAATATGAGCAACAATTGGTACCAACAAGTTACCACTAACAAGAGCACTAAAACCTAGCAACATTCCCACAATGCTTGCCCAAATAACATAAGGCCATTGTTGGGAACCACTCAGGTGTAAGACACCAAAGCAAAGACTTGAGATGATCACAGCCCCATAGCTATATCCAAAGGCTGGTAACATCACACCCCGAAATAACAATTCTTCACTTAATCCAGGTAGTAACCCCAGCCATATCAAGTCTGGCAAAGCCAAGGGCTTTAGCACCATTTCTAAGTAAAAATCAGCGCTTTTACGATAGGGAACCCATAGGCGATAAATAATCGTACTTAAGGCGGTGATGCCTAAACCTAACAACACGCCCCAAAGCAACTCTGTTTTATCCCAGCGCCAAGGCATGAGGGCAAAGTTACCAAATTGTAGCCATAGCTTGGCGACTATCCATAAAAGTATTGCAGTCACTCCCATCGCCACCAGCACTTGAGTGCGTGTCAAATAAGGGATTTCTGGCTCTTGCTTGTGCTGTTGTGCCACGATAATCTATGAGGGGAGAAGGGGACAAACCAATTCAAAGTTCAAAAAAAGAATTCTTAATATTGAATGTCGAATTTCTAATTTTAAATTAGAGCGTAATGGAAAAGCGCACACTTCGTGTTTGTATAAGCCTACGCAGCACTTCGCAGCGTGCGCCAGAGGCGCTTAGCGAGTGGGGACGAGGGAAATTAATAACTTCTTAACTATTTATTAGAGATTGCAAAGGGGATATATTTGGACTCAGAACTGATGGATTAATGCCTGCCTTGAGGGCGGCTAATACACCGACTGCCTCTAAATATGTCTTTACCTGTATTGATTTTATCCCTAAAGGTTGAGGTCGAACATCTACCTGAGTATGATTTTCCTCCACAGTAATAATTTGGCATCGCCTGTTCTGACTTAAACTCAGTAAAGCGCTGTTGCCACAAGCAGTTGCTGGTACAATTGCTGCATCAACTTGGTTTGCCCAAATATCTCCAAATTCGGACAATTCGTATGACCTCCCAGTTATAAACTGGGGAGCGCGGCTCAAACCAACAAGCACGCATGGTAAAAAAGTATAACCTAATTCTTCTGCAGCGGAACGGGGAGATAAATTGGAATCTACAGGTGAAGGTAAGAAGGCGGGTGAATGGGCGCAAGGAACTTGAAAAGTTCGTACAATCAAATGACTGATCACAGCTTCTGCACCAGCAATCGGATCAACCCCTTTTCCTTGGCGGTAGTTTTGGTCTGCTTGTTCATCCAGAGTATCAGGAAAACGAGCAACAACTGCGATCGCCTGTGCCCCCGCTTTTTTAATTAAAACTTCCGCCGCCCGTAATAAACTATCTGGATTGCCTATCGTTCCCCAACTTATCCCTGATGCAGATTGTCGTAATTCTACGTTTAATGGTGCATCAGTTATGACGTAATCTGTCATGGATAATCCCAGGGTGGCTCTGGCTGCATCCGCTGCCTGTAAGTGTCGTAGCCGTAATTCTGGTTCTATTCCTTGGTCAAGAAGCAAACCTATGCGATTTTGATGAACTGGGCGTAAACCCCACCATCCAGCAGCAAATTTGTCAAGTCCGTAACCTTCAACGTAGAAAGTGTTGGGCAGGTTCCAGTAGAGACTGGCACCATTGAGGACATTGGGGTGGGTGATCAGGCGATCGCAAACCTGTGAAGCAGCTTTGGCAACTGGCAATGCATCTCCCGCATAACCTCCTATTGCTGCCCCAATGCCTGTAGGAATAATTAAGATAGCAGTGTATTGACGCACGTAATCAAGTTAAAAAGAAGAATTCAGGATTCAGAAGTCAGAAGTTAGAAGTCAGAAATAAATTGCTATTTACTTGTGAATTGTTATTAGTTATTTCTAAGTAGGTCGGTATTATTTCATCTTAATATTAGACCTCACCCTCAATCCCTCTCCTTCATAAGGAGAGGGAAGCCGGAGGCAGGGTGAGGTTTACCACCTTACTTGAAATAAGGAGTGAGGGAGTGTTGCTATTAGTTATTATCCATTAGCCTTCTGTAGTCACAACAGCTTCAACGGTACATGATTGTTGTTTCACGTCTACAGATGTCACTGCCCAACGCAAAGGTTCTCCCTGTTTTTTCAACTCTACTTCAATTGCTTTTTGGAGTTCTGTGGGAGTTTCCTGTAGATCTATTTCTGCGGTAATAAAATGAGTTGTCATTGTTTCATTCCTTACTTAATTATATACACACTAAGACGGATATACAGACAAGCTGTTTAAAGCATCTCTACTTACCAAATTGCAACTGATAAACAACTTCTTCCTTTTCGGCTTCAATTTTTAAATCAGAACGAGGGTAAGCAACGCAAAGCAATACATAACCTTTTTTTTGCAGTTCTGGGCTTACACCCATGCCTTCACTTTGATCTACGCTTCCAGATAGAATTTGGGCAGCACAAGTCGTACAAACACCAGCATGACAGGAACTTGGCAAATCTAATTGGGCTGCATCAGCAACTGATAAAATGGTTTGATTTTCGGGGACTTCCAAAGTCTGAGTTTTGCCTTGGTGGGTAATTTCAACGGTGTATGTTTTGGGCATATAGAATAGCAATGCTGTGCAACGGACAAGTTAAATATCTTATCTTAGAAAAAGATGGACAACTCAAGAAAGAATCGCCAGCAATAAACTTAACTGGAAAGAGCTTGACTCGCTAGGGCATGATCCAGTGATAATTATAAGTCCTTGCTAGACGAAAAAATTCACCTAGGAAAATTTATCACTTGTTCATCTGGCTTGTTACCGACAATCAGGGAAAACTACCCATAATGAATGGGCAATGATTGTAAACATTAAATCGAATTCTGGATCGAATATTTGGAGAGCAGAATGCTGGAATCATACCGCAGTCACGTTGCCGAAAGAGCAGCACTAGGAATTTCCCCCTTACCTTTAGATGCAAATCAAACATCAGAACTATGTGAATTATTAAAAAATCCGCCTGCGGGTGAAGAGGAGACATTAGTGGAGTTGTTGCGCGAACGCATTCCACCTGGAGTCGATCCAGCCGCATATGTCAAAGCTGGTTTCCTCACCGCTATTGCTAAAGAAGAAATCACTAGCCCCCTGATTTCACCTATTGAAGCTGTGCAATTGCTGGGGACAATGATAGGTGGCTACAACGTGCAATCATTAATTGAACTCTTGCAGAGTCCTAGTATATCCTTATCATCATCTTCCGACACTCCTTTGGTGATGGGTGGGCAAGGAAAAGAACCTATAGCAGCATACGCCGCCACCGCCTTAAGCAAAACCCTACTGGTGTATGACGCCTTCCACGATATTTTGGAATTATCCAAAACCAATCCTTTCGCCAAACGAGTGATAGACTCTTGGGCAGAAGCCGAGTGGTTTACCATTCGTCCAGTTCTCCCAGAATTCATCAACGTTGTCGTTTTCAAAGTTCCGGGTGAGACAAACACCGACGACTTATCCCCTGCGCCCCAAGCCATGACTCGCCCAGATATTCCCTTACACGCTTTGGCAATGCTGGAAAGTAAAATGCCTGGGGCGTTGGAAACCATTGCTGAGTTAAAGAAAAAAGGGTATCCTGTCGCCTACGTGGGAGATGTGGTTGGTACAGGTTCCTCCCGTAAGTCAGCAATTAACTCTGTACTATGGCACATTGGGGATGATATTCCTTTTGTACCCAATAAACGAGCAGGCGGATATATTTTAGGCTCAAGTATCGCCCCCATCTTTTTCAACACTGCTGAAGACGCTGGTGCTTTCCCCATCCAGTGCGATGTTAGCAACATGGAAACCGGGATGGTAATAACCATCTATCCCTACAAAGGAAACATCACTAATGAAGCAGGCGAAGTCATTTCCACCTTCACCATCAAACCTGACACCATTCTTGATGAAGTTCGCGCCGGTGGACGGATTCCCTTACTGATTGGACGCACTCTCACCGACAAAACAAGACTTGCACTTGGTTTAGAACCCAGCACAGTGTTTACCCGTCCCCAGCAACCTGCTGACACAGGTAAAGGCTACACCTTAGCACAGAAAATGGTGGGCAAAGCCTGTGGTTTATCGGGTGTTCGTCCCGGTACCTACTGTGAACCCATGATGACAACTGTTGGTTCTCAGGATACCACAGGACCAATGACTCGCGACGAGTTAAAAGAACTCGCTTGTTTGGGTTTCTCTGCTGAGTTGGTGATGCAAAGTTTTTGCCATACAGCAGCATATCCCAAACCCGTTGACATCAAAACTCATCAAGAACTACCTGACTTCTTCTTCTCTCGTGGCGGAGTCGCATTGCGCCCCGGCGATGGAATCATCCACTCCTGGTTAAACCGGATGCTACTTCCCGACACTGTGGGAACTGGTGGCGACTCCCACACCCGTTTTCCCTTGGGAATTTCTTTTCCGGCTGGTTCTGGGTTAGTGGCGTTTGCTGGGGCGTTGGGTGTAATGCCTTTGGATATGCCAGAATCTGTTTTAGTAAGATTTAAAGGTGAATTACAACCTGGCGTCACTTTGCGGGATGTTGTGAATGCTATTCCCTACGTCGCAATTCAAAAAGGTTTACTGACGGTAGAGAAGAAGAACAAGAAAAATGTCTTTGGTGGGCGAATTTTAGAAATAGAAGGTTTGCCAGATTTAAAAGTTGAGCAAGCTTTTGAACTCACCGACGCTAGCGCCGAACGTTCTTGTGCAGGTTGTACTATCAAGCTCAGTATTGAGACAGTTTCTGAATATCTGCGTTCTAACATAACGTTGTTGAGAAATATGGTAGCACGGGGCTATCACGATGAGCGCACTATCATGCGTCGCGTTGCCAAAATGGAAGAGTGGTTAGCAAATCCAGTGCTATTGGAAGCGGATGCAGATGCAGAATACGCAGAAGTTCTTGAAATTGATTTAAACGAAATCAAAGAACCTATTGTCGCTGCTCCTAATGACCCCGATAATGTCAAATTATTATCGGAAGTTGCCAATGATCCAGTGCAAGAAGTTTTTGTTGGTTCTTGCATGACAAATATCGGTCATTATCGCGCGACTGGTAAAGTGTTAGAAGGTGCAGGTTCTGTCAAGACTCGGTTGTGGATTTGTCCGCCAACTCGCATGGATGAACACCAACTTAAAGAAGAAGGTGTGTATGACGTTTTTGATGCTGCAGGTGCGCGGACAGAAATGCCGGGATGCAGTTTATGCATGGGAAATCAGGCGCGAGTTGCTGATGGTGTGACGGTGTTTTCTACCTCTACTCGCAACTTCAACAACCGCATGGGCAAAGACGCGCAAGTTTATCTCGGTTCAGCAGAGTTAGCAGCTGTTTGTGCGCTGTTAGGACGCCTTCCCACAGTGCAGGAATATCTTGATATTGTGGCGAATAAGATTCATCCTTTTGCTGATAATTTGTATCGCTATTTGAACTTTGATCAAATTGCTGATTTTGAGGATGAAGGTAGGGTGATTCCGTTGGAGGAAATGCCGAAGATTGAGGATATTTTGGGTATGCCGACGGGGGCTGGTAGCAAGTAGAAAATGATCTATAAGCCTGTAGGCTAAAGCCTAGAGTGATATGAGCAAAGCCCGCCTGTGCGGGCTTTTTGCAAAACATAGTAGTATTTTTTCTTTTTGTCATGGACTTTAGTTTTTATGAGAATCTACTCCTTTTAGTGGAGTGAAGAATACCTATTTTTTAACAGCAGAGGCGCAGAGGACACACAGAGATGAGTAAAGCGTTAAGCGTTAAGCGTCTCTACCAGTTATTTACCCTTCGGGTGTGCGCAGAGCGCACGCCTTACGGCGAACGCCCTTCAGGAACGCCCGTCGCCTGACGCCACATTCTACCCTGCCCGGAGGCGTTCCGCCTACAACGGGGCGGCAGCTTTTCGGGGGAAGCTTCCCCCGAAAACGTGCCTTGGGAACCCGACAGCCAGTCGCCACGACGGTCAAAGCTCGTCGCTTGGGTTGCTTCCCCCGACAGACTTTGGGGGAACCCCAACGCCCTTCGGGTTCGCCAGTCGCCTAGGTCGGGAGACCCTCCTGCAGCGCTGGTCTCACCAGGTCCCTCTGTCGGGAAACCCTCATCAAGGACTGGCTCCCTCCGGGAACGCCCGTCGCCTACGGCGGGAAACCCTCTGGGTTTGCGTAGCGCCCCCTATGCCTGCGGCACGGCTACGCCTATCGGGGCTAGTTGCCACAACGCGCTTAACCCGCGCAAGGCACAACTCTTGGCAGCGCTGGATTCACCGCAAGGCGCTGCTCTGGGCACAGAAGTGGCACATGAGGGAAACCCTACCAAGAGCGCTGGACTCACCAGATGCCTAGGTCGGGAAACCCTCATCAAGCACTGGTCTCACCAAATCAAACCGGATTCGTATAACTCTTGAAGAAAAAGCCATCCATATCAAGAAGCTGTCCGGTATTTACATCGCTAAAGACTGGGAGTATATGATAAAGTTCAAATTTGTTTTCTTTCATAAACGCAATGGAATCATTATATAGTCTTTGATTTTTATACAAAGCTTTCAATGACAGTTCCATTTGAACCCCAACAACTTTTTGGAGAGATTCATTGGCTCCTTGTAGAATCTGCTCTTCAAAACCTTGACAGTCTAATTTTAAAAAAACTTTGGAATTATCTAACTTATTTTCGTTCCAAAAGGTATCTAAGGTCTTTAATTGAATTTGGATTTTCTCTTTAACTTCAAAAGCAGGTGCGACACTTTTGGCATATTCTGTGGGTTCTAAAATAGAACTTAAATCGGAGAAATTGGTTAAGTTTATTTGAGTGGTTCCATTTTCCGCTCCCAAAGCAAAATTAAAACCTGACCACTTTGAGTCTTTCGCTTTCGCTTTTTGAAGAGAGTTAAAAACTTCTGGTACTGGTTCTATGGATAAAATACGCCCATCAAAACCCTCGCTTCTAATTTCTGTCGCATATTGACCGAGATTAGCCCCTACATCTATAACTGTGTCTACATTATGGTTCTTTAATAACGTGATTAAAAAATTATATTTGCGAGGCGGAAATCTCACGACATCAAACCCTGTCTTGTGAATCAAAGGGCGGAGATTCTTCATCGAAAATTGCCGGATTTGATCAACAAAAATCATTTTTTAAAAAATTAAGTGATGATAAAGTACGATGGCGATACGCCTCTGGCGTCTGCCCTTTGGGCAATCGCTCTACCTTTATCTTATCAATTTTCTCGCAAGGTAATAAAAAGGCAGACGAACAACACAACACGCAACAGCTAAGATTCGGGTGGAATGAAGCTGGCATTTTTTGTGGAACTATCCCAAACTATCCAGGCAAATTGATTATCTAAGTCACTTTCATTCTTGGCGACTTTGAAATAAATCTTTTCACCATTTCTGGCTTCAACGGCGAAGTCAGCTTTGTCAGCATATATTACCTTAAAACCATTGTCTCGTAGACAATACATTGCCCAAGCTTTCAACGACTGCTTGTGTGGCTCATGCGGAATTGGAGGTTTTGTAATCACCTCTTCAATAACTTGATATGTCTGTTGTAAATTAGCCATTAGTCATTGAGTCATTTTGTCAAGATTTTTTTATCGTCGATTAAAGAGTTCGGTGACTTTTACGTCTATACGCAGTTTAGGTGAACTATTGGGGTTCAAATCCCCATCTCCAACTGAAAATGTCTTGATTTTGAATGAGCGAATTTTGAATTGTTATTTTCTTGTGTTGTCAGCTATTGTGGATCACAGCGAATCTCTATCATAAAGCCATCGGGGTCATAAAAGTACACACCTCTACCAGTAGGACGTGTAACTGGTCCGTGGGCAATTTGTATTTGATTTTGTCTTAAAACTTCTACTGCTTGCTCAAACAATTCAGGAGCAATGTCAAACGCCAAGTGGTATGCTCTGGTAAAAGCACGTTCTGGATTTGGATCTGGCGGTGGTAAGTCTGGTTCCCAAAATAAATCGAGAATAGTACCATCTGGAGTGACAAAATTAGCGACTTTTCCTTGTGCGACTAAGTCTACCAGAGTTGCAGGAACTTCATCACCAGTCAGTTCGTGCAAACCAAGAATATGATTGTAGAAGTGTCGAGAGCCTTGCATATCATGGACGTTAAGGGCTATGTGATGTACTCGTCGCAAGTCACCGGAAGTCAGGACACTTTTGAGGGATTGAGGACTTTGTAGCATGGCGGTACTCAATTGACTGATTAAGGCAGAAGGTACACTTAATGACTTTTCCCTCTACCAAACGCTTCACTATTGATGAGTATCATCATCTCATAAAACTGCGATTCTTTCATGCAGATGACGACATTGAATTAATTCACGCAGAAATCATCGAAATGGCAAACAAAACAGTTACATTGCCCTTTTTCCCTGATTTATCGCTCTATTCTCTAGTGTTTTTCCTAATTTTTATCAAGTAGAGCAAGGATTATCAGTAATACTTGATTGTCAGGTATTTTAGTAAAAAATAAAACATACATAACACAAAATAAATATTTACAAAAGCTGAGATGAAAGCTCAGAAATAAGTCATAAATTATATCATACAAAATCGAGTGTATACGGTAATTTTGTATAGTCCTCCACAAAAGCAAACTATAGCTTTAGAGAGACTATACCATTTAGTATGTCTGTCTTTGGAGCAATTCAATTATTATTTGTAATCGTTAAATTTTCTAGTGAAGACAACATACAACTGAGCGCTAACCTTTTTAATTTCTTAATTAAGGAAACGATTGACATGGTTGAGAGCAGGCAGGCTTCGGAACGGACGAATGTAAATACTGCAAACAGCATAACTACAAGTCAACCTTATGCTGGTACAGTAGGCACAAACGTAGGGGTTGGGGTATCCAGAACAGATGATGCGAACCGCGTGAGCATCGGTCAACCCAGTGTGGGTTCATCAGGGACAAACATAGGTGCAGGGTTATCTACAGACGCCTATACGAATTCAGGGACAAACATAGGTGCAGGGTTATCTACAGACGCCTATACGAATTCAATTAGCAGTAATGGTCAATCCGGTGCTCAAGCAGCAAACGGAGGCAAAAATCCTATGCTAACTAGAGCACTGATAGGCGGACTCATTGGTGGTACATTGGGCTCAGTAGCAGCGGCTTTTGCGGGTAAAAGAATAGCTCAGGGCGTTAGCGTTGCTGCAAAAGGTTTAGGAGAAGCTGCAAAGACTATCGGTGGGGGTCTTAGCCAAACAGGAAAAGGTGTCGGGGAAGCGGTAAAGAGTCTCGCTGATGGTGCGACACAAGCTGTTGTCGGTGGCGCAGTGGATACGGCTAAGGGTGTTGCTGAGGGAACTAAGCAAGTTGTAGAGGGTACATTGGACGCAGTACAGAATACAGCACAGGGAGTTAACCAAGCTGTACAAGCTGGAGCGGAGATAGTCCAGGATACAGCAAATAGTGTTGCCGAGGGTACTAGGCAAACCGTAACAGGTGCATTGGACGTAGTACAAAATACGGCACAGGATGTTAACCAAGCTGTACAAGGTGCTGCAGACACTGCAAAGGATACTGCAAATCGTGCTGCACAAGGAACTAGGCAAGCCGCACAAGGTGCTGCAGACACTGCAAAGGATACTGCAAATCGTGCTGCACAAGGAACTAGGCAAGCCGCACAAGGTGCTGCAGACACTGCAAAGGATACTGCAAATCGTGCTGCACAAGGAACTAGGCAAGCCGCACAAGGTGCTGCAGACACTGCAAAGGATACTGCAAATCGTGCTGCACAAGGAACTAGGCAAGCCGCACAAGGTGCTGCAGACACTGCAAAGGATACTGCAAATCGTGCTGCACAAGGAACTAGGCAAGCCGCACAAGGTGCTGCAGACACTGCAAAGGATACTGCAAATCGTGCTGCACAAGGAACTAGGCAAGCCGCACAAGGTGCTGCAGACACTGCAAAGGATACTGCAAATCGTGCTGCACAAGGAACTAGGCAAGCCGCACAAGGTGCTGCAGACACTGCAAAGGATACTGCAAATCGTGCTGCACAAGGAACTAGGCAAGCCGCACAAGGTGCTGCAGACACTGCAAAGGATACTGCAAATCGTGCTGCACAAGGAACTAGGCAAGCCGCACAAGGTGCTGCAGACACTGCAAAGGATACTGCAAATCGTGCTGCACAAGGAACTAGGCAAGCCGCACAAGGTGCTGCAGACACTGCAAAGGATACTGCAAATCGTGCTGCACAAGGAACTAGGCAAGCCGCACAAGGTGCTGCAGACACTGTTAAGGATACGGCACAGGGTGTGAACCAAGCTGTACAAAGTGGCGCACAAAATATTAAGCCTTCTGAAAATCAGAGCAATCAATATCAAGAGCGGACGGTTGCAGGCAACCAGCCAATCAATAAAGGTGAAGTTGAAATGGATCGTACACCAGTGGTCTATATTTCAAGGCCAGAGAACAAAGAGCTACTTGTTGATCCAGTTGTGCCTGTAGATGCTGAAACCTCATTGGGTTCTGGTAAAGGGGACTCGCTTGAGGAAGAAATAGCTCGGATTGACGATTACAAATAGCCATTTAACATTGCGAGGGTCATCAATCAAACCTAGACGTAACAATGATGCCCCTTTTTAAATAAAGGTAGTCCTATTGGACTACCTGTCAACATAGGAACCTCGCAAGTTATAAGAGATAGTTTTTTCGGCTTAGACCTTGTCAAATCAAAGACAAAGGTCTAAGCGTAGATTTTTTGTCGTCTAAGCAGAAGAGAAATTAACCAGTTTTGGTACAAAGGAAACGATTTTTATGAATGGGAACCAGGAGCTTTTGGATCAGCTGAACGGCAATACTGATGTAGCTACAGAGCAACCTGAGGCTTATGAAGTAGCTCAAGATACGAGTAATGGGTTATCTAAAATAGCGATTGGAGCACTGATTGGTGCTGCCTTGGGCGCAATAGCCGGAGCTTTAACTATTAAAGGTACAGCCGAAAAGGTTAACCAAACTGTAAAAAATGTAGGCGATAAGGTCAAGGATGCAGCCCAAAATTTGAACCAAACAGTACAAAGTGTAGGGGGCGCAGTAAATACAATAGCTGACGGTGTTAACGACACTGTAAAAGATGTAGGAGAGAGCGTTAAGGGTTCAGCTTTGGGCGTTAACGACACTGTAAACACAACAGTGGGTACTGTTAAGACGACAGCGATAGGTGTTAACGACACCGTAAACAATACAATGGACATCATTAAGGGTGCCGCTGAAGGAGTTACCCACTCTGTGACAAATACAATGGACGTAGCCAAGAGTTCGGTTGAAGATGCCAAGCCTTCAGGTACTGAAAGCGTCAACGTAGCCAACGTACCTAATAACCAGACAACCTATATTTTAGTCCCAGTGGAAAACCAGAAGTAGACAGTAGGGTGGGCAATACCCACCCTACTGATTTTAAGTTTTACCAAAAATTGTTTGGTTGGTCATAGATAACGAGCTGCTTCAGCTAGTGGTTATGCCTGTTTGGTGTCATTTAAGGAGACGGTTAGTATGAGTTATAATAAGCATCAGTATGGCAAAAATGCTGACCGGATCAAGGAGCAACGCACGGCTCCTCAAGCAGGTATAGGTCTAGGCGGTGGATTAGTTGGAGCAGCCATTGGTGGTTTACTCGGTCGCCGAGTTGGAGGAGTTTCTGGTGCTGTAGTTGGCGCAGTTGCTGGAGCTTTGGTTGGCAAGGGTACAGCTGAGCGTGTTAACCGTACGGTAGATAGTTTAGTAGACGCAGCCAAGAGTGTAGCTGAGACTATTAACCATAGTGTCAACGGTGTAGGAAATGCCGTAAAAGATACAGTTGAGGAAGCCAAGACATCTGTAGTAGGCGTAGTACAGGTGGTCAAGGATACAGTTGAGGAGGCTAAGCCATCGTTAGTAAGTACACTAGACTCAATCAAGGATACAATTGAGGAAGCTAAGCCATCTGTAGTAGGTGCGGTACAGGCAGTCAAGGATACTGTTGAGGAAGCTAAGCCATCCGTTGTAGGTGTAGTACAGGCGGTCAAGGATACTGTTGAGGAAGCTAAGCCATCCGTTGTAGGTGTAGTACAGGCGGTCAAGGATACTGTTGAGGAAGCTAAACCATCTGTAGTAAGTGCAGCTAAGAATGTTGCTGAGGCTGTTAATGAGAGTATAAATGATGTTGGAACTACATCAAAAAATACAGTTAACGAAGTCAAGCAATCTGTTGAGGAAGTCAAGCCATCTGGTAATAACAACAATGAGATACACCAAGAGCCATTGGTGACGGAGCAACTGTCGAAGTCAAGCAAGCAGTGTCCTCAAGTTGTTGAGGATGTTATGTCAAGTTCATCTAATTGTCCTCAATACGAAGAGTTCATCCCGCCTACAGTAATTTTTCCCGCATCACATCCTTCCACTCTCCCGTTAGCGCCAGAGAGAAGAGGAGATTTTTTTATGCAGGAGTTGAGGGTGGAGTCTCAAGAGAATAGTAACTTGTCAGATGAGATTAATATTGAAGAGGTTCCTCAAGGATTAAATGATTCACAACAGCCGAAGAGTTTTGAAGAAATAGATATAAAAGATATCAAAGAGATTAAATATAACAATATTCAACAGGAAGAAAAAGAATTTCAGCACAGTCAACAAGAAACTACTCAACAGCTTAAGCAACTAACTATTCAACCAGAAATTGAAAAAAACCAAAATTTTCCTGGAATTATTGTAGGAGTAACTATCATAAGTTTGATAGGTCTAACTTTGGGCTTTATCCCAAAACAAAATCAGTTAGTCATCAAATCATCAGCATCTTCTCAAAGTCTATCTCCAATATCAGAAACAACATCGATAAGAACAGCGCCAACAATGACAGATGGTTGGATTTTTGTAGGTAATATCAACAAAGCCTCAGATTCAGTATTGGTTGGAAAGACTCTCATCAAAAGTTCACAGCCTACTAATTCACCGATTATTCCATCTGTAGGGTCGATAGTAGCTGTCGCTGTTGAACCAGGCATTACGTTGAGGGACAATAAACCACAACCGCCAAACTTTAGTCATCAACAACAAAAAGCTTTAGCTATTCTTAAGCCTCAAGAGAAGTTAAAAATTCTGAAAGTAGAGTTTGTAAAATCTTCGAGTACCACTGAATCACCAATAAAAGTTTGGGCAAAAGTCCGTAAATGTGGTAGTGCTTGCTTACAGCAGAATTCAGAAATCAGAAGTCAGAAGTAAAAAGGCTTTCTGCCTGACTTTTAGACAAGAGCATTGTACCTCAATTACTTGCAATGCGCTGTATAATATAATGTATGTTTGATTATTCTTTAGATTTTAAAAATATTAACTTTCGAGAACATCCTGAACTGTATCGCGTGGGTAAGGGTGAACAGGGAGTGCTTTTGGTAGAACCATACAAATCTGAAATTCTTCCTTACTGGCGGTTTAAAACTCCAGATATTGCAAAAGAGTCTAGCGAAAAAATCTACCAGATGTTTTTTGAATATTTAGAGCAAGATGATTTTGTCGGTGCTGATATGGCGCGGAAGTTTTTACAGATGGGGTATACACGCTCGCGCCGCTACGCTAACCATAAAAGTGGTAGAAAGTACAAAACTAACCCCCAAAAAGAAACTTCTAAAGAAGCTCACACTCAAGCCAGACTAGATATTCTACCAAATGAAGTAGATCCTATTAAAGCTGAATCAGCAGCAATCTTTAAAGAAAAGTGGATGCAAGCCAAGATGAATGAAAAGTATCTCCAGCTTTTAGCAAGGCATAAGCAGAAATACGCAGATTAATCCTTTGAGTAAATACAGGGTACGCTTAACAGCCAACGCCAAGGTGAGCGTCAGGGGCTCGACTGACTTGTGCTGAGCCGGTCGTTGTAGCGGAAGCTGAGGGGCGTCGTTCGCGTAGCGTCTCCGTTCGGCCTCAAGCCGTGCCCGTTCGCGCAGCGTGTCCCTTTGGGACTCAGGGCTCAGGAGATAGCTTAGCCGAACGTCCGAACGGGCAAAAGGTGTTTGCTTCATTCATAGCGGGTGATACGCCGCTTGTGGGGCTGGTTTGAACAAACAGTTTTGAGCAAACAACTGAGGGAGTCAGCTTAGTAGATCATATGCTGATAATTACGTATTAGTTCAACCTCATAATCATCAGGTTTAACAACCTCGTAATTCTCAGGTTTAGAAACAACCTGTTCCTGCTTATCAGTGGGTAATGGTTCTTGTTTTACTTCCTCACTAGAAATGACTTGATACTCATTTTTTCCTAAGAGTTTTTTCGGAACTGTAAGGGTCAAAATCAGTACCAAAAGCAATATCTGCCAAGGTGCAAAAATTAAACCTAGGACTATACAGATAGCTGCAAATACCCCCACCAAGTACCCGATTTCATCGGTACTTTTCTTGAAGATATAGCCACCAACTAAACCAGTAAAAAGCGGAAGTAGAAAAAACAGAGCCATAGTTTCTCACATCTGAACAAAAGCAGAGGCGTTAATGTGTGCATATGAGAGATGCTGTTGGGAAGAAATATGTTTCGTTTGACAATCTACGTTGTTGAGCCACAACACGCTATCTATAACAACAGCGCATAAAAACAAAATTCCGGAATCATTTGTTAAACTAGCTTAACACTTTCTGATTGGACTATTTCATCTATCTAACGTATTACTTTAAAAGTAGCGTTTTCAACTGAGGCACCAATGCTGAATATTCCTCAATTACTAGCAACAGAACTCAACCTTAAACCCTATCAGGTGCAAAACGCCCTAGAACTTTTGACAGAGGGTGCAACAATTCCCTTTATTGCACGATATCGCAAAGAGCGGACGAGCGAGATGAATGAAGTTCAGTTGCGCGAACTGAGCGATAAGTACAATTACTTAACAGAATTAGAAGAAAGGAAATCGGTGATTTTGAATTCCATAGCCGAACAAGGGAAACTCACCGACGAACTCAAACAAAAAATCGAATCCTGTTTACTCAAAACTGAACTTGAGGATTTATATCTCCCCTATCGTCCCAAACGCCGTACTCGCGCCACTATCGCCAGAGAGAAAGGACTCGAAGCGCTGGCGGAGTTCATCAAATCGCTGAACAACAAAAATGCTGTTTCGGCGTCGCTGGATACGGAAGCGGCAAAGTATATTTCTGAGGAAAAAGGAGTTAAGACAGCAGAAGATGCACTGAAGGGTGCTTCTGACATCTTAGCGGAAGAAGTCGCGGAAAAAGCTGAGTTGCGAGCATACCTCCGGGGCTACTTGCTGGAAGAAGGAGTGTTTGTCTCCCGTATCAAAAAAGATCATCCTGAAGGTACAACCAAGTTTGAGATGTACCGTAATTATCAAATGAGGGTGAGAAATATTGCGCCTCACAATATGCTGGCGTTGTGTCGCGGTGAAGCAGAGGAGGTGTTGTCTTTTGAAATTTCCTTTGATGAAGATGTGGTGCTTTCTTATTTGGAGTCAAAGGAAATTAAGACGAAAGTCCGCGCCATCCGCGACTTTTATCAAGGGATGCTTAAAGACGCATTCAACCGCTTGATGAAAACTTCCTTGATAAGTGAAGTCGTTGCGGAAAAGAAAACCTACGCTGATGTTGAGTCTATCAAAACTTTTGAAACGAATTTGCGGGAGTTGCTGCTGTCTGCGCCAGCAGGGATGAAACCAACGCTGGCGATTGATCCTGGTTTTCGGACTGGATGCAAAGTTGCTATACTCGACCAAACAGGGAAATTTTTGGAATATCAAGCGATATTTCCACATCAAGCAGCTGAACAACGTTTGAAAGCTGCACAAACTCTCAAAAATTTGATTTCAAAATATAAAGTTGAGTTAATTGCCATTGGTAATGGTACAGCTTCCCGGGAGACAGACGAATTTGTTTTGGAAGTGCTGCAAACGATGGAACAAAAACCAGTCAAGGTGATGGTGAATGAGTCGGGTGCTTCCATATATTCTGCCAGTAAAGTGGCTTTGGAAGAGTTTCCCGATTTAGATATTACCGTTCGCGGTGCTATTAGTATTGGTCGTCGGTTACAAGATCCACTCGCGGAACTGGTGAAAATTGATCCTAAGTCCATCGGCGTGGGACAATACCAGCATGATGTGGACCAAAAGTTGTTGAAAAAGAAGTTGGATGAAACTGTTGAAAGCTGTGTTAACTACGTTGGTGTGGACTTAAATACTGCTTCCAAAGAACTTTTGACTTCTGTCTCTGGGATTACGTCCAGCGTTGCCAATAATATTGTTGCTTATCGTAACCAGCATGGTGTGTTTAAAAATCGCCGACAGTTGCTCAAAGTCGCCAAGTTAGGACCAAAAGCTTTTGAACAGGCGGCGGGATTCTTACGGATTCGCCAAAGTGAAAACCCATTGGATAATACTGCTGTTCACCCAGAAAGTTACTCACTTGTAGAGGCGATCGCCTCCGATTTGAACCTACCACTAACTCAAATCACCCAAATTGCCGAAAAGCTAAAAAAAGCCAATCTTAAGAAATACGTCACCGACACCGTTGGCGAACCAACACTGCGCGACATCCTCAGCGAATTGGAAAAGCCAGGAAGAGATCCACGCGCTGAGTTTAAGTATGCAACATTCAAGGAAGGAATCAAGGAAATTTCTGATCTCAAAGAAGGGATGGAACTAGAAGGTATCGTTACCAATGTTGCGAACTTCGGTGCTTTCGTTGATATCGGTGTACATCAAGATGGTTTGGTGCACATCTCCCAATTGGCTGATAGATTCGTTGATGATCCAAAGAAAATTGTCAAGGTGGGACAAGTTGTGAAAGTGCGAGTGCTGGAAATTAATCAGAAATTGAAGCGGATTAGTTTATCCATGAAGTCAATCAAGCAATAAACCATAATCGGGAGACGAAAGTGGTTGACCTAACTTTGGTAGGATGAGCGATCGCGCCGACGAGGATTACAATCAAAGCTGAGAATAAATAAAAATTCCCTAAAAGAGGCAGATTATGGCGTTAAAATTAACTGTACCGAATATTGCCTGTGAAGACTGTGCAACAAAAATTACCGAAGCCATCCATGTAATGGAACCCGATACCAAAGTGGATGTAGATGTGGAAGCGAAAACTGTGACTGTAGAATCTAAGGCTTCTGAAGAGTCAATCAAACAGGCAATTGTTGCAGCTGGTTACCATATCGAAGGTTATCAATAACTGCTTTGACAAAGTAATGCCACAGATGCATAGTAGCGTAATCTGACATCAAAAAGGCTCAAGCATTCTTGCCTGAGCCAGTGCTAAATCAAATTAATTTCTGAAATTAAGGGGCTGGTTCTTCATCCCCCAATTTATAAAGCTTAGTAGCGGTTACGGAAACTGTTGTTTCCTCCGCGACCACCACCACCAAACGAGCCTCTTTCCTCTCTAGGCTTAGCCTTATTAACTTTAAGGTCACGCCCCATCCACTCAGCACCATCAAGAGCATCAATTGCTGCTGTTTCTTCAGCATCTGTACCCATTTCCACAAAACCAAAGCCGCGCAAACGACCTGTTTCACGGTCAGTTGGTAGCTGAACCCGCTTTACAGTACCATATTCTGCAAAAACAGCTTTCAGAGTTTCCTCTGTAACGTCGTAAGAAAGATTACCTACATAAACTGACATAAAATGTCTCCGAAATCATAAGTGTGTAGAGATTTAGGTTTCGGAGAAAAGTTTGTAGATACCAAAAACAAAAAACCTGTCAATACTAAAAACAAACGCTATTAACCGAATTAACTCTCGCCTTCCATAATGACATACCAGACAACTTTTAGCGAGCAAATTGGAAAAATTGTTATATAAAGTTATAGAAGCAATTTATACCTAAGTATAATATGATTTCTACACCTTGGCTTTGATATGGACACATCATAAGACGGGAAGCCCCAAAAACGAATAAGACCGTTCCTATTGTTTGTTTTCGTTGGAAGCTTGACTCTCAAACGAAGTAAGTCCAAAGGTAGTTCATCACGTCATAATTTATAGTTAGTCTTGTGTTAGATTAGCATTACTTGCACTCACCAAGTATTGAACAATTAAGAGGAGATCTATTATCGTAATTCAAAAGCAGCTCATTAACTCGCAAATCAAGTCACCTCAAGTCTTCTTGATTGATCATGAGAATAATAACCGTGGTCTGATCGATACAAATGAAGCTCTACAACTAGCACAGAGCGTACAGCTTGACCTAGTTGTAGTCTCGGAGGGCAAAGACGCTCCAGTTGCGAAGATTCTTAACTATGGTAAACTTCAGTATCAAAAGAAAAAGCGTCAGGGACACAGTGCTAGACCTACAGTAAAGGAAGTCCGGCTTCGTCCCAACGTGGGTATGGCTGATTACAACTTACGTATTGAGCAAGCAATTGAGTGGTTGAATAAAGGCGATTCAGTAAAGTTTGTTATTCGTTTACGAGGCAGAGAAAATCAATATCGTGAACAGGCTGGAGAAATGTTAGACCGGATTGTAGCTGCTTTGAGCCAAGTGGGTAAAGTCCAGTCGCTTGATAAACGCTCACTGATTGCTCAAGTCGTTCCTGCGTAAATTAGTTTTTTGGGAATATTTAGTGATCCCAAGTAGCCAGAGTAATTGCGTATATGCTCTGGCTACTGTAATGTAGGGGCTGTAAGTGGATGCACCAAACGCAATGGGCGTGGGAGAAGCGATGTCACACGGGTTTTGCTAATGCAGGTCAGGGATGGGCTTTAGAGACTTAGCAATATATTAACGCTTCACATAAAACCATAGTTGCAAGCTTGAAAGCATGACCCTGAGGAATGGAACAATTGAAGATGGCAGGGATACTTCTTTGAGAATGCAAGCTTTGAGTACTTGCAGAACTACTGGGAGATGGTTCCTGCAAGTGCAGATAGTTATCAACAAGTTGTTCACTAAGTTTCCGCACTGAGGCATTATATCATGTTCGGTAAATAACTTACGATTAAGCTCCGATTTTAATCCACCAATGAAAACCGGTTAAACCTTGAATCAAATCTTGCTGTTGAAGTAAAGATTGACACCGATGAAATAAAATTTCCTCTAAATCATCAAGTGTCTCAAATGAACGAGAAGGCGATTGGTTCGTCAACCAAAGTCCACAATCTTTCCGCAGGTTGTAATTCAGGTGAATGGGAAGGCAAAAATGTCAAATGCAGCCCGGATGGAAGCTCTAGGTCTTTACTGGTATGCCAACCGGCTTGGTCTACAGCCAAAAGAATGTGTTTATCAGCACCTAAACTGAATTCACGAGCAAAATCTGCTAAAACGAAGTTAAACAAGTTCGTATTTACGTAAGGAAGAATCCACCAATAACTTTCTCCAGTTTTGGGATGTACGAACGCATACAACCATAACCACTTGTATCTCCAGTTGACATTGGCTATTGGTGTTTCGCCTTCTGGAACATAAACTCGTCTAATAATCGGCTTGAGTCCTAAACGATGCGAAACTGCACGCCTCGTTGAATTTCTGCATCTGGGTAATTAGCTTTGAGTTCTTCAACTTCTATAGCTAGTTTTTTTTCCAGGCTTGTTGCTCGAAAGGGTCGCTTTCGCTGTGAGATGGGCGAGGTACTCGTAGTCTAAAAGTCATCTGCCGTAATATCTCCCATCCCCTGTATCTACTAATCTTTGTCCCTGTAACTTCACTCAGCCAATCCGCAACTTTTCGCCCATTCCAAAATCCCCCATCCGGCGCGTTTGACTGCAAAGCTTGCCATAGCTGTGCTTGGTGAAGATCGTCTATTAACGTCTTTGCTCCCTGATTTTCACTGCGGCGTTAAGCGTAGCTCTGCCGTAGGCAATCGCCTATTCCAGAAATGCCCGACTCGTTATACCTTTTAACCAATGCGTAGATCCATGTCCTGCTGTAGCCTGTTACTTGCTCAACATATAGCCGTTTTTTTCCCTTGTGCTAGTAACCATATAATCTGACACTGGCGTAAAGTCTGCCGGGGGAAGCTTCCCCCGGCGAGCTTTACGACTTTCTACTCCGTCTTTTGCCTGACGGTAAACTTGTTCTAACTCGGAAATATTTAAATGTGTGGCTATAGTGATCCGTTTCGGCATAGTTCATAATTGTACTCTGGACTTTTATCATAAGCGATTATGCGAACATGATATGACTTGTGTGAGTGGAGAGCTAGTTGATTGGAATAGGTAGCGTTTAAGGTGCCACAGATTTTGCAAAAATCTTGCTTGTCTATAATGTTGTCCACTTATCTTGATTCACAGATTGCACCAATAAAAATTGATGATATCTCATCACTCAGAATTCAACAAAAAGTCCTTTATTTTAGCGACAAAAGCCAATAAAAATAATGTAGCTTACTCTTGTATATTTTTAGTTTGTACAGTTTTATACGGAGAGGTGCCAGATATGAGTTGAACCATTAAACAAACATGTATGGTGAAATCAAACTATTCCCATTGACTTTCTAGGTGAGCGACTTTAAGTTAAGCAACTAGCTGCAAAAGTGGATAAATTCAGCAATAAAGGTAATATATGCGCTCTTAATGAAACAGTACAGCCTTTTGTGGTTATATAGTTTATTTTTTCTAGTATTATTACGAGTATCACTCAATCTTCTTCTAAGAGAATTTAAAACTTGTGTACATCGGAGTACTATCGATCTCTTAACTAGAAATTACTACTCCATAACTCCTGGAGAAACATTTACCAAAAGGTTGATATTTATTTTCATATAAAATTCATTGCCTTACTTATTCTCTGTTAATTAATTTTTATTTATTGTTTTTTTTCTTGAAATTGTTAAAATAACGGTAAGTTCATGCAAGTAAAAAATATGCTTAAAAGCAAATTTGATGATACATTAGCTGCCATAGAATTAAATACAGCTAGAAAATTAAACTGGGATTATAACCAATTAAAAGACTGTTTAATTTTTACAGTAAATAAGGAAGCGATTGAGATAGCACTCCAGAAAAATCAACTCAAAGAATCTGAGTTGCAAACTTTAAAGCAAGCTTTGTTAGATTATGGTTTTCAGTACAAAAAAACCCTAAATGATTGTATCTTTGTTTTTGAGCAAGATGTTGAATTAAGATAGAGCCAAAACAAAGTAGCAGACTTTTGGGAATCATCTTTAGTGCTAATGATGCTTATTTTGCTGGCGGTGGTGTAGGTCTGATTGAAGTTATTACAGATGCTGGGTGCTTTAGTAACTCATCTGCAAAGTTATCTAAATGCGACCAGAGAACTTCTTTGCGGAGATAGCGACATGAACCGCAGTTAAGACGAATAATTTGAGCGTTGTTGCCAAAAAATATAAGAGGTAGCAGTGTTATACTTAGTAACATCACCCAGATGTTCTTTGCCTAAATAACACGTTTAAACGTGTATAAACCATGAAAACCGCTTCAAACCTAATTCCCGAATTTGAAACATTATTTAGACAAAAGTTACGACTCAATAATTGTAGGCTTAAGAAGAAAAAACAAGAGAATCATTATGAAATTACTACTCCCGCCAAAGACATTTTTTTGATGTCTTGGTGCGAGTTTCCAAAAATTAACTTGATATATCAGCCTATAGGCATACGAACAAAGCAGACTATAGTTTATGAGCGGGCTATCCGTGACCATATTAATTTTTGTGTGAGTAGTGTCCAGGATAACCCTGACTCTAGTCTTATTACTTTAGATAGAGAAAACTAAAGTTTTTTATTTTTAGTATTTAAAATATCTTCGTTAGATGCGGTTGGCGAAGGTATGACAAAGCCTCCTACAGGTGTGTTGCCACTTGAAACGGTTAACGACAAATTAATGGTTTGAGTGTCTGTATCATCTCTATATACCTAATTTGTAGTCATTTGACTAAAAGTATCAAATACTACTTGCAGGCGTTAATTTGCTTGGGGCAACATTCCAGTTCGACGAGCCGATTGCGAATCTTACGGAGATGCTTTCGGCTATTGATGGGTGTTCGTGGTACTCACAGTTGTGCAAAAAGGATTTTATGAAAGCACTATTGATTTACCCTCAGTTTCCCCAGTCCTTTTGGTCTTATGATCGCTTCATGGAAATCGCCGGACTCAAAGCCGTCTTGCCTCCACTGGGGATGATTACAGTAGCAGCCCTTCTACCCAAGGACTGGGAAATTAGATTTTACGATCGCAACGTTAATCTTGAAACAGAGGCTGATTGGGAGTGGTGTGACCTAGTAATCCTTTCTGCAATGCTGGTGCAGAAACCAGATTTCCATGCCCTGATTCAAAAAGCGGTGCGGTTAGGCAAAAAAGTGGCAGTCGGGGGTCCTTACCCCACCTCAATCCCGCAAGATGCTCTTGACTCTGGAGCGCATTATCTGGTTTTGGATGAAGGGGAGTTGACAGTTCCACAGTTTCTAGAAGCGCTCAAAGGCAAAAAAGAGCAAGGAATCTTTCGCTCCCTGGAAAAACCTGATGTCACCCAAAGCCCGATGCCGCGTTTTGACCTGCTGCAACGGGATGCCTACTTGATGATGGCTATCCAATTTTCTCGCGGTTGCCCCTTCAACTGCGAGTTTTGCGACATCATTGTCCTCTACGGTCGGAAACCACGCACCAAGGAGCCTCACCAGACCATAGCCGAGTTACAAGCTCTTTATGATTTAGGCTGGCGAGGGTCACTCTTCATCGTTGATGACAACTTTATTGGAAATCAGCGTAACGTCAAACGCTTCTTACGAGAATTAATTCCTTGGATGAAGCAGCACGACTACCCCTTCACCTTCATAACTGAAGCTTCTGTGAATTTGGCAGAAGATGATGAACTGTTGCAATTAATGAATGAAGCAGGCTTCTATGCAGTTTTTCTCGGCATAGAAACTCCTGACCAAGACAGCCTGCAAGTAACACAAAAACTGCAAAATACTCGCAATCCGCTCATCGAAGGTTGTCGCAAGATCAATGAAGCAGGGATGCTAATCTATGCAGGGTTTATCCTTGGTTTTGATGGAGAACGCCCACGAGCAGGAGAACGAATTCAAGCTTTTGTTGAACAAACCAGTATTCCTCAACCGATGCTGGGCATCCTTCAAGCTTTGCCCAACACTGCTCTTTGGAACCGTCTTCAAAAAGAGCAGCGTTTAGTAGAGGGTATTGGCGGCGTTGAGGTGGGAGACCAGAATACCTTAATGAATTTCATCCCCACCCGCTCCATTGATGAAATCGCTAGAGAGTATGTAGAAGGCTTCTGGACGTTGTATGAACCCAGAAACTATCTCAGACGCTGTTTTCAGCAATGTCTCAGTATTGGCTCGCTAGCAAAACGAAAGCAAACCATGCAATTTTCTCCAGGAAAGGGGTTGCAGCTCGTTGCTCAGTTAATCTGGCATCAGGGCTTACGGCGACCTGAAATTCGTGGGCAGTTCTGGCAACAACTATGGACGATTCTGCTGAAAAAGCCTCAAGTTCTCAATATGTATTTGGGGCTATGCGCTGCTGGAGAACATTTTTGGGAGTACCGCGCTTTAGCTAGGGAACGGATTACTCAACAACTAGGGTACGATCCACTCAGAGGACCTGTGCTAAGAGAGCAAAAACCAATGCTCATCAAATCAAATCAAATCAAATCAAATACTGATAATATTACTGAGCCAGTAGCTTAAAACCAGAGGATAGATTCAGTATCGTCCTTGTATACTATGGCTCATGAATCCTTCTGCAACAGCATCTTGGAACGAAGTCCGCGCTGCATTTCAAAAAATCTGGGGTTATGAAGATTTCCGTCCACCGCAGGGAGAAATTATCCAGAGTTTGTTGGCAAAAAAAGATGCGCTGATTATCATGCCCACAGGTGGGGGAAAGTCAATTTGTTTTCAACTTCCCGCACTGCTACAACAGGGATTAACCCTCGTTGTTTCGCCTTTGGTGGCGCTGATGGAAAACCAAGTGCAGGAACTTCGGGAACGTCGAATACCCGCTGCCCTTTTGCATAGTGAATTACCATCTGATAAGCGGCGTATCACTTTACAAGCTTTGGAACGACAACAACTCAGATTACTTTACTTGTCGCCAGAAACTTTACTCAGCAAGCCAGTGTGGGAAAGGTTGTGTCAGCCGGAACTTGTGATTAATGGATTGATACTAGATGAAGCGCACTGTTTGACACAGTGGGGAGACACTTTTAGACCAGCTTACCGAAGATTAGGGGCAGTACGACCAGCGCTACTCAAATCAAAACCATTGGGAACAAATATAGCGCTAGCCGCTTTCACCGCCACCGCTGACCCTTTAGCCCAAACTCAAATTCGAGAAATTCTTCAGTTACAGGAACCTGCAGTTTTTCGTATTAATCCTTATCGTTCTAATATTAATCCTTCTATTCGTATAGTTTGGACTCCAAGGGGAAGAAAGCAACAATTCTTAAAATTTCTTTCAGATAAAGCACAACAAACTGGGCTTGTTTACGTTCGGACAAGGCGAGATAGCGAAGAGTTGGCTAAATGGCTGCTAGAGTTGGGTTACGTTACAGCAGCTTATCATGCAGGATTAGGCGCAGAAGAACGCCGCGATATAGAAGCACAATGGCTGAGTGGAAAAATGCCGTTTGTCATCTGTACGTGTGCTTTTGGTATGGGGATAAATAAGTCAGATGTCCGTTGGGTGGTTCATTTTCACCCGCCATTGTTGATATCAGAGTACGTGCAGGAAATTGGACGCGCTGGACGAGATAGAAAACCAGCCCAAGCACTGATGTTGATCAGTGAACCTACGGGGTGGTTAGATCCACAAGATAAGCAAAGACAAAAGTTTTTTGAGGAGAATTTGCAGCAGCAACAGCTAGACGCGCAGCAAGTCTTGAAAAAATTGCCGAGAACGGGAGAGGTGAATGCTGTGGCGCGAGAATTTCGTGATGGTGCGATCGCCCTCTCTCTACTACACAGCACCGGACAACTCAAGTGGCTTGACCCCTTTCACTACAGTATCGTTCCAGGGGCGAAAACCAAATCAGTCACACAATTGCACGCCACCAAGCAAATGAATCAATATCTTACTACTAGAGATTGTCGCTGGCGTTTTTTATTGAGTGCTTTTGGTTTTGAGGAAGAAATTAAGAACTGGCGTTGTGGTCATTGTGATAATTGCTGCCGAAAATAACTTTCTTGACAGAAGCTGAAAAAAATGCTTTTCGTGCTGAGTGGCAAGAGTTTGTACAGAATCTTTGAAATTTGGCTAAAGTACAACATCACCAGAAAAGTTAGGAGAATCGATTACAATGCAACAGTCACCTGACTCCGGTTAGCTTCACCGTTAGGCGTTTCTACCAGTCTGTATGAATGAAAATCAAACCAGCGAGCCTCAACACAGCATTGTTTCCATCAGCGTACGAGTGCTTTCTCCCGCTGATGCTGAATCATATCGTTTTGTGCGTTTGCTTGCGCTTCATGAACATCCCCCAGCTTTCGGCTCGTTGCCAGAGGATGAACCAAATCTTTCTGAGATAGCTGCAAGACTCGCACAAAGCGACGAGCGTTGCTTTTTCGGAGCGTTTCAAGACAATCAACTCATTGGCACCGTCCGGATTTCTCGCTATTGCGCACCCAACGAGAAGCACCGCGCTCATCTTGGGGGGCTATATGTTTTGCCCGCATTCCGTCGCAACGGTTGTGGTAGATCGCTTGTCAGGCAAGCTTTGAGTTGGGCAGCGAACGCGCGAAGCATCAGGAGAGTCAACCTAACTGTCGTGACCCAACAAAAAGCGGCAATCTGTCTTTACCAATCGCTTGGCTTCCGCATCTACGGTACTGAGCAAGAGACATTCTCGAAAGCTGGACGTTTTTACGACGAACACCTGATGACGTTGGAACTCGCTTCGGATAATGAACGCAACGCCAATTAACTAGACTAACAACAGTATGAACCGGAAGCTTAAGTGATGTTATTGAGCGTATCGCAAGAGAAAAGCTACCCAAAAATGGGTAGTAATGGGTAGCTTTGTCTATAGATTAAGTTACAGTTCCTAACCCCTAACTTTTTTAAAACTGCCGCAAAAAGCGAAGGTCGCTTGCGTACAAACGGCGAATATCATCAATTTGGTGTAAAACCATCGCAAAACGTTCCACACCAAAACCAGCGGCAAACCCAGTATACACTTCCGGATCGTAACCCACCGATTTAAGCACATTTGGATCGACCATACCGCAACCCATAACTTCCAACCAGCGACCATTCCACTGCAAATCAACTTCAGCAGAAGGTTCTGTAAACGGGAAATAACTGGCGCGGAAGCGAATAGGTAACTCACCAAACATAGCTTCCAAAAATATCTTAATGGTGCCTTTAAGATCAGTAAACGTCAGTCCTTCGTCAATGGCTAAAAGTTCTATTTGGTGGAAAACTGCTGAGTGAGTCGCATCTACGTTATCTCTCCGGTAAACTCGCCCTGGCGCAACCACCCGGATGGGCGGTTCCTCTGTTTCCATGTAACGAATTTGTACCGACGAGGTATGAGTCCGCAGCAGATTCCCGTCTGGCAGGTAAAAAGTATCCTGCATATCACGGGCGGGGTGGTCGGGTGGGGTGTTCAGAGCTTCAAAATTGTAGTAATCTGTTTCCATCTCTGGTCCAGTAGCTACGGTGTAGCCCAACCCGACAAAGATATCCAAAGCTTTGTCGATGATGTTATTGAGGGGATGAACACGACCTTGAGGACGGTAAATTCCTGGCATTGTTACATCTAATGTTTCAGCATCTAGCTGTGCCTGAATTTTCGCCCCTTCCAAGGTTGCGCGTTGCTGATCTAAGCTGTTTTGCAAAGCTTCTTTGACTGTGTTGGCGATCGCCCCAATTTTTGGTCGTTCCTCCGCACTCAGTTGTCCCATAGTCCGCAACAGCGCCCCAAGTTGACCTTTTTTCCCGAGGTAGCTGACTCTAAGTTCCTCCAGACGTTCTAGCGTATCAGCAGCGGCGATCGCTTTTTCTCCTTCCTCTCGCAGTTCTAAAAGTTGAGCCTCTAAACTGTTAGTCATTAGTTTTTAGTCGAAAATCCTAATCTCGTTAATTCGTAGCTTTTCGTGGTCAAGCGTAGTTATACCCGTCGCTGCAATGGATTCTGGACACACCCTTCATTGTTGAAAACCCAACTCTAAACCCATTGATAACGACTTCACACCCTTTGTTTGTCGGTGTTTTGACGCGTCCAGTGTATGTTCCAGACTGTAGATTTTTGCGTTCTTTGACTATCTGAACTCTTACAAAATCGCCTGTCGATACATGAGTAAAAGTTTGCTTGGGGGCTGTACAGGGAAAACCATATTTATTGATTCGGCACATCCTTCTTATGCCGTGTCCTGTCGATTTTGCGGTGAAAATCTTAGTTATTAAGATTTTTAACGTGCCAGTAATCCCAACGCAAGCTGCGTCAATCCAGTGTGCTTTTGGGAGCAATAAACGAGTCCGGTTAAACTTCGTTAAACCACCCGAACCCGTCTTAACAGGCAGCCCTAAACTTTTCCAGACATTAAATAACGACCAGCGCGTAGAATTTACTGCCGCTGCATCTTTTAAAGGTCGTTTAGCCTCAGACAAGATTTTCTTCAAAAGGTCGGGTTTTTGAGCAAGGAAGGTTTCAATGTCTTGCGTACCTTTGTTCTGATTGCACTTTTGGCAAGCTAAACACAAATTAGAGATTCGATTAGTTCCTCCATTGGCTTTAGGGCAAATATGTTCAACTTGCAGAGGGATATTTTCCGCCCCACAGTAAGTGCATTTCCTGTCCCATTTGTTGAGAAGATACTCTTTAATTTCATATCCTTGCAAGGCACCTTGCTGATATTCCATTCCAGAGATTTCCGGATTTTCCATCTGCTGCAAGTCAAACCTGACAAGCTCTTGGACAATTGCACTTATCGGCGCAAACTTACATAAACGCTTCACCCACGTCTCGGTAGTTAATACGCGGTGCCGCAACGACGGTGCTAACCACCCTTTTTCTCTAGTGCGATTCACAAACCTGGGTTGACGGTATCTGGTATGTCGAGAACGCCTACCACGTCTTACAGCAGATCGGGTTTGTAGCCCATCACTAATAGCTAATCCTCGGTGCTGTAATTCCATTCCCCAAATAACTTCATCGCGGTTATTAACTAAAGCGAACCCAGTCAATTTAGAACCAGGGTCTAACTTCAATGTCAACGGGTAAGCAACAATATTTTCTACTACTCGTTTCATGATTAATGTGAACGGGTAACGACGGAATATTGCTGCTTTGTTTGTTTCTAGAAGTTTCTTGGCGTGACTTGGATGAATTGGATTCATCGGTGTTTTGTTGGCATCAATCAAAAATACGTAGTTTGACATGATTTGTTCGGTCGGTTTGACCAGTCCTTATTTCTAAGTAATGTTTGCTTCAACCTTGTTACTAGAGCTTGTTAGGCTAAAAGCACTTCTGTTGCCAGATGTTTAACTCTTAGCGACAGGGAGCAGCGCCTTGCGGGGGTTCCCCCCGTTGTGGCGACTGCGGTGCAGGGAACTAGCGAATTCCAGGGTGTCATGACTTAAGTAACGCTTACCCCTCTAAGGGTGGTCTGGTTCACATAGACTACGGATTACTCCTATTGCCTATGCTCTCATTACACTATTCATTACTCATAGATCCAAAGCTTTGGACTACTGGAGATATAACATATCGTTGACACCGTTATTCTGCCGTATGAAGAACTTGAATCGTCACAAGACAATTGATTTGTCAAAGACAATATTATATCAAAGTTCTTTTTACCTGTTTTGCCGCTCTGTAAGGAAGCCAGAATCAGATTTACAATCAGCGTTATGCTGCTAGTTACCACTGGGGGCAGTGGTTTAGAGTTAGGTTAAAGATAATCACTTTGACTAGTGTACGCAGAGGAGGTTTTGGCAGCATGAAGACGCTGGAAGAAATTCGGCGATGGTTGATTCAGCACAAACCAGTGTTGCAGGAACGGTACAAAGTAAGCGAATTGGGTATTTTCGGTTCCTATGCAAGACAACAACAGACTGAAACGAGTGATGTCGATGTGTTGGTAGAGTTCTCTGAAATACCTAGTTTGTTGAAGTTTGTCAATTTAGAAAACTATCTGAGTGATAACCTTGGAGTGAAGGTTGATCTGGTACATAAAGGGGGACTAAAGCCACGTATAGGAGAGCGGATTTTGACAGAAGTGGTCTATCTATGACCAGACGACAATTGGAGGATTATTTACAAGATATATTAGATGCGATCCGCCTTTGGCGGCAGCGCTTCGCTATCGCCGCTCTTGAGCAATTTACGTATGTCGTTGTCTGTAGAACAAGTCGAGAAGAGAATAAAAGAAATTGAGTGTCTCGTGAACTCCTCAAGTGAGCGATACGGGCGTTTACTCAACTGGCAAAACCCATCTGACCCATTTTGGCATTATGGGATTGGTCTATCAGATACACATATTTTTGATACAGGTCGTGGGTTATGTCCATTTGAGAGAAAAGAGGCAAAATTTGTTGCCGGTATTGACCACATTGCTTTTGAGCCTGAGCGAATAATTGAGCGACTCAAACAAGCCCTTCATGTTTTTGCTGATTGGGAGTACACAATTCCTGGTTGGAATTGTGAACACCTTGGTAGGTTAATTGCGACAGATAAACCCAGATGTTATCAAAGTAGAGCTTTATGGTTTTTGTTTGATCTTACCCCAGAAGGCGACCACAAAACCGCACATCAAATCTTTCGAGCTTACCTAGAGAAGGTTGCTCCTAGTCTCAATCAGTAGTATTTTTTTTCAAGATTGTCTTAATTGTTATCAGTGTACATGTCAATTCTGACTGCCAGCTTGGGAATACTCTAATTAGAGTTTCCGTGACTAATTGCTCATATATGGCTCAGTCGTTACCACAAAGGCGTACTACTGCTGTTACTACAAGATCTCAGTTCTCGCCCTTTGGCAACAAACTAGTGCAATCTGGCTTTGTCAATAGCGAACAGATGAGACAAGCACTGATTGAAAGTCGTAAGTCTGGCAGATCTCTGACACAAGTGCTGGAATCTATTTCCGGACGACAGTTGTCACCAGAACTGTATAGGTTACATAAAAAGCAGCAGCTATTTGAACTAAAAATATTATACGGTGTTGAATCTCTTGATTTAGAGGTGAGTCAGGTTGGCACAACAAGAATGAGTCAACTGATTGATACCCTCATTCCAGTAGATATCTGTCGTCGTCATCACTTAATACCACTAGCAAAGAATGCTGAGGTAAACCCACCCTCGGTTATGGTGGCGATGGTAGATCCGGATAATTTAGAAGCTTCGGATGATTTGAACCGCATCTTACGTCCGCAGGGATGGACTTTGCAGCGGATGGTGATTACTCAAGAGGATTATCAGCAACTTATTAACCAATATTTGGATGAGGTGACTGTTCGACAAAAGCACCTCGAACAGGAAAAGTTTACAGACATTAATCAGGATTTAGAAAATCTAGACAATCTCAATTTAGAGGATGTACCTGAAGATAAGGAAGCTGACTTAGGTGCAGCGATGAAGAGTGCTGAGGATGCCCCGATTATCAATTTAGTTAACAGAATCCTCGCGAAAGCACTACATGAGATGGTTTCTGATATTCACGTAGAACCGCAGGAAGAAAATTTACTCATTCGTTTTCGTAAGGATGGTGTGCTGCGTCAGGTTTTCGATCCTCTGCCCAAAAAAATCATTCCTGCTGTCACAACTCGTTTCAAAATTATTGCCAACCTCGATATTGCTGAACGGCGTTTACCTCAAGATGGACGCATCACAAGAGTGTTTGAGGGACGAAAGCTGGACTTCCGCGTTAGTACCTTGCCCAGTCGCTATGGGGAAAAAATCGTACTACGAATTTTGGATAACTCTGCAACCCAATTGGGATTGGATCAACTGATTGCTGATGCAGAAACTTTGCAAATTGTCAAGGATATGGTCAGTCGTCCCTTTGGCTTGATTTTGGTGACAGGACCGACTGGTTCTGGTAAAACAACAACCTTGTATTCGGCACTTTCGGAACTGAACTCTTCAGGCATCAATATTTGTACGGTGGAAGACCCAATTGAGTACAGTTTACCTGGAATCACTCAAGTGCAGGTGATTCGGGAAAAAGGTCTGGATTTTGCGACAACTTTACGGGCTTTTTTGCGACAAGATCCCGATGTGCTTCTGGTGGGTGAGACGCGAGACAAGGAAACGGCAAAAACGGCAATTGAGGCAGCATTGACCGGTCATTTGGTCTTGACAACTTTGCATACTAATGACGCGCCGGGGGCGATCGCTCGTTTGGCAGAAATGGGCATTGAGTCTTTCATGGTTTCCGGTTCTCTCATTGGTGTATTAGCACAGCGCTTAGTACGGCGCGTGTGTCCCAGTTGTTGCATTCCCTACACTCCTACCACAACAGAACTCGCTCGCTACGGTTTATCAGCAAGCCAACAAGCGGGTGTTACCTTTTATAAGGCAAATACCTTAACTTTAGAGCAAATTCACCAAGCGAAGGCAAATCATCAGCTTTGCCCAGAATGTCATGGTGTTGGCTACAAGGGACGTTGTGGTGTTTATGAAGTTATGCGAATTACAGAACGTTTGCAAGGGCTGATTACCCAAGACGCACCAACGGAACGCATCAAAGAAGTAGCGGTGGAAGAAGGGATGAAAACTCTACTGGCTTACAGTTTGGATTTAGTGTGTCAAGGTTATACGACTTTGGAAGAGGTTGAACGAGTCACGTTTACTGATACGGGTTTGGAAGCAGAGTTGAAAGCTAAGCGTAAGAGGAGTCTGACTTGTCGGACTTGTCATGCTGGACTGGAAGCTGAATGGCTGGATTGTCCGTACTGTATGACATCACGGTTTTAAGAGTAGTTGCTTTTTTCCCGCCAAAAAAAATACTTAAACGAACCGCAAAGACGCGAAGGACGCAAAGGAAGAAGAAAAAGAAGAAGATAGGTAATTTGAGACTACTTAAGGAAGTCATTATTAGTTATTAGTTTTGAAGAAAGGAAGTTAGAAAAATGGAAATGATGATTGAAGATTTGATGCAGAAGTTGATAGAAATGGGTGGTTCGGATATACATTTATCTGCAGGTTTGCCTCCCTACTTTCGCCTCAGTGGTAAACTGACTCCTATTGGCAATCAGCCATTGTCGGCAGATGAGTGTCAATGGTTGATTTTTAGTATGCTCAATAATTCCCAGCGTCGAATATTAGAGGAAAATTGGGAGTTAGATTGTTCTTATGGTATTAGGGGATTGGCTCGTTTTCGGGTTAATGTTTACAAAGAACGTGGTGCTTATGCCGCTTGTTTGCGGGCGTTAAGTTCCAAAACTCCAAACTTTGAAAAGTTAGGTTTGCCAGATGTTGTACGAGAAATGTCAGAAAAACCAAGGGGATTAATTTTGGTAACAGGTCCCACAGGTTCTGGTAAAACAACTACCCTGGCTGCAGTCATTGACTTGATTAATCGCACTCGCTCAGAGCATATTTTGACAGTAGAAGACCCGATTGAATTTGTGTATGAACCGATGAAAAGTGTAATTCATCAAAGGCAACTTGGTGAGGATACGAAAAGCTTTGCTAATGCTTTAAGAGCAGCTTTGCGGGAAGATCCAGATATCATTTTGGTGGGTGAGATGCGCGATTTGGAAACAATTTCTTTGGCGATTTCTGCTGCGGAAACGGGACACTTGGTTTTTGGAACTTTGCACACGAGTTCAGCCGCACAAACTGTAGATAGAATTATTGATGTTTTCCCCTCCGAAAAACAAACTCAAGTGCGAGTGCAGTTATCAAATTCACTGGTGGCGGTATTTAGTCAAACTTTGGTTCCTCGAAAAAATCCGAAACCAGGTGAATTTGGTCAAGTGATGGCTCAAGAAATTATGGTTGTGACTCCTGCGATTTCTAATTTAATTCGTGAAGGAAAAACATCTCAAATCTATTCTGCTATTCAAATTGGTGGAAAAATGGGGATGCAGACTTTAGAAAAGGTTTTAGCAGATTTATATAAGGCAGGAGTTATCTCTTTGGAAGATGCAATCTCTAAAACTTCTAAGCCGGATGAGATTAAGCGTCTTATCGGTAGTGCAGCACTACTCGCTGGAACAAGAGCAGGAGTAGCAGTCAAAGCACATTAAAACACAGGGTTCTCTTAACAGTGAACAGTGAACAGTAAACAGTAAAAGACTGATAACTGATAACTGATAACTGGTTACAAGGGGCACTTTCAATCAACAAGCAGTCCTGGTTGGGGGCTGTGAGTTTGTTATTTTTGAATTTTAAATCTTAAGTTTTAAATTTGGAATATTGAATTGCTTTATATGCCAACATTCGTTGCTCGTTTTAAGGACTCGCGAGGAAAATCGAAAAGAGAAAAAGTTGTGGCTAATTCTTTGGCTCAAGCTCGTATTTCTCTTAGGCAACAGGGTTATATTGTACAAGATATCAAAAAAGAATCTCAAGGCTTTGACTTCAAACAACTTCAAACCAAATTTATGTATGTTTCCGTGAAGGATAAAGCCGTATTTTCTCGTCAATTTGCTGCTTTGGTGAATGCAGGAGTGGCAATTGTGAGAAGTCTGAGTGTGTTAGCCCAGCAGTGTAGCAATCCTAAACTGAAACAAGCGATTTTGGGTATTAATATTGATGTACAAAGTGGTATGAATCTTTCTGAGGCGATGCGGAAATATCCTGATTGCTTTGATGGTTTATATGTCAGTATGGTTGAGGCTGGGGAAGTTGGTGGTGTTTTGGATGAAGTGCTAAATCGTTTAGCCAAGTTGTTGGAGGATATTGCTCGATTACAAAACCAAATTAAGTCAGCATTGGCTTATCCTGTTGTTGTGGGATTTTTGGCGATCGCCATCTTTCTTGCTATGACGATTTTTATCATCCCTATTTTTGCCAATATTTATAAAGAATTGGGTACTGAGTTACCTGCTTTGACGCAATTTATGCTGCAGCTAAGTGAAGTGTTAAGAAGTTGTTGGCTTTTGGTGATTATCGGCGTTATCACAGCAGGTATCGCCTATCGACTGTACTACAAAAGTCAGGTTGGACGTGAAACCATAGACCGTCTTTTGCTGAAGATACCGTTGTTTGGTGAGTTAGTCCAAAAATCATCAGTTGCCCGTTTTAGCCGTACCTTTGGTTCTTTGACTCGTTCAGGAGTACCAATTCTGACTTCGTTGGAAATTGTGCGGGATACCTCAGGAAACCAGGTAGTTGCTAAGGCTATTGATACTGCGCGTGTAGAAATTCAACAAGGAGGTATGATTAGCATTGCCTTGCAAAAAGAGAAAGTTTTTCCTCCAATGGCAATTCAGATGATTAGTATCGGAGAAGAAACTGGTGAATTAGATGTTATGTTGATGAAAATTGCTGATTTCTACGAAGATGAAGTGGAACAAACAGTCAAAGCACTAACCAGCATTTTGGAACCGATTATGATTGTCGTTTTGGGGGGGATGATTGGTACAATTTTACTCTCTATGTACCTGCCTATGTTTAAGGTGTTTGATAAGCTTGGGTGATTATCAGTTATCAGTTATCAGTTATCAGTTATCAGTACTTGTTGTCGTCTGAAACCTTGATAATTGTTCACTGTTTACTGTTCACTGTTCACTGATAACTGTTGATATCATGTCACAACTGCAACGAATCGCAATAGCACCATCCCAACTTCAACAAGAACAAATATTGCTGACGAAAGAACAACAACATTATCTGGAACGTGTTTTGCGCTTGCGCGGTGGCGATCGCTTTATTGCAATAAATGGCAAGGGTAAATGGTGGTTGGCGCAGTTGGAAGGAGAAAAAGCACAAATTTTAGAGTCGCTAACGGTGGAAACGGAGTTACCTGTATCCATAACGTTGATGGTAGCTTTGCCCAAAGGAAATGGATTTGATGATGTGGTGCGGTGTTGTACTGAGTTGGGAGTCGCGGTTATTGTTCCGGTTGTGAGCGATCGCACTTTACTTGATCCTAGTCCTCAAAAACTCCAACGCTGGCTGCGCATTGCACAAGAAGCTGCTGAGCAATCAGAGCGTTCTTTTGTGCCTACAATATTAGAACCCGTTTCTTTTATAACTAGTCTTGCCACACAGACAGCAAATTTCCCTTCGGGGAGAACCTCCGGTTCCGCTGCGCTAACGCAGTCGCCTACGGAGAAGCCAGTACTGCGGGAGGGGAGCCAGTCCGTTGCGGGGGTTCCCCCCGTTGTAGGACCTGGCGTTTTCCCTCCGCAGGTATCTGGCGTTGGAAAGCCGTCATTCGCGCTGTCTCACCGTTACATTTGTGAGGCTCGTGGCAGTTATCCTCATTTAACAGAGGCAATCAATCAAGTTTCTACAACATCTGAGATTATCATTGCTACTGGACCAGAGGGAGGATGGACAGATAAAGAATTGAAGCACGCTATTGAGGCTGGATTTCAACCTGTTTCCCTCGGGCGTCGCATCTTGCGAGCAGTCACAGCCCCAATTGTTGCCTTATCTGTTGTGGCAGCACAGTTAGAATCGGTGGCATTCAATGGCGCAAGCTAAAAACAGTATACATGATTGCGGGGACAGCTTTAGATATAATACTAAATACTTTTATATATAAGTAGTTACTTTTTTATAAATCTTATCAATTAACAGTAGGGTGAGCAACGCCCACCCTAAACAAAATCCAAAGGCTACTTAGAGGTTTTGACTTGATTTGCCATGTCTAAGAAAGAACTCATGTTCGCACCGGGACGACGACGACCATTGCTAGTATTAGGTACAGCGAGATATTTTGGTGCAAAAGTCGTTTCAGTTGGCTCCTTTTGAATTATTGCTTTGGCTTTTTGTGAGTTCACAGGCTCAGGCTTAGCACCAACTGCACCCTGTGTTAACTGAACATTAGGTTTTCCCTCAGCAGCAGCATCTTTTGTTCCATTGTTTGTGTCTGCTTGTTTTGGGGCAGACTTAGCCGTTTTCTTAGCCTTGGATGCGGCTGGTTTTGCGGCTTCTTGAGCTTTGGATGCGGCTGGTTGTGCGGCTTCTTGAGCTTTAGATGTGACTGAGCCAACGGCTTCTTGAGCTTTGGATGTGACTGGTTCAACCGCTTCTTGAGCCTTAGCTACTACTGAGCCAACGGCTTCTTGAGCTTTGGATGTGACTGGTTCAACTGCTTCTTGAGCTTTCGAGACTACTGAGCCAACGGCTTCTTGAGCTTTGGATACTGCTTGCTTGGCTGCTTCTTTGGTTGCTTCAGCGGCTTCATCGAGCTCTAGGTAGTAGCCGTTCTTCTTTTTACCCAAAAGCCCAGTAAAGAAATTCGGAACCCCAGTGATTAAATTTTTGAAACCGTTCATTAGAAATTCTCCTGCCTCTTATACCTGGAATGTGACCGTAATCCTTAGAAAATCACGGAATATGTTTAATTTTTATCAAGATATTCTTGACCCACCCATTTGCGTATACAACCAGTTACGGTGACAGCTTTCATAAAGTGGCTATGACTAAACAGGGCTAGTGCTTTTTACTCTTTACTTTCAGGCACTTGCCACCTTTAAACAGTTAGGTTTTATTATTAAATTTTACTGTAACTTGAAGCAATATTTCGAGAGTCTACTTAAAAAAAGTTAACTTATACTTTCAGATATGCGTATCGACTCTTGAAAGCACCCATTAAGCGTTAAGCGTTCCCACTCGCTGCTCAAACATTCAAAATTATCAATTCAAAATTCGCTCATTAAGAATTTTGAATTGATAGCCTAGCGTGCCCGCAGGGCATACTTTGAATTTTGTTAGCGCAGCGGGGCGTAGCCCTCCTTTGAATTGTTTTGTTCCCTGTTCGCTTCAAACCAATACGGAGACTGTCATAGCTTTTTGGCAAACGGTGATTCTACTCGACTAAATTAGAAAAAGATAGAACTTAATATTATTTAGTAAATGAAGAACGTCAAAAAACAGCGAAACCCAGTCCTATTGGTACACGGTATTTTTGATACAGGTCGAGTTTTCGATAATATGATTCCGTACTTGAACCAGAGAGGTTGGACGGTGTATGACCTAGATTTAGTACCAAATAATGGCAACATTGGTCTTGACACCTTAGCTCAGCAAGTGGCTGATTATATTGATGCGACTTTTGAACCAGAACAACCCTTGGATTTAGTCGGCTTTAGCATGGGAGGTATCGTTAGCCGCTATTACGTCCAACGACTGGGAGGAATCAACCGTGTGCAGCGGTTTGTTACCATCTCATCACCTCATCATGGCACTTGGATTGCCTACTGTCGTCAAGGTGTTGGTTGCATTCAAATGCGTCCTGATAGTGTTCTGTTGCAAGATTTAAATCAGGATGTTGAGATGTTAAGACAGATCGATTTTACCTCTATCTGGACACCTTATGATTTGATGATTGTCCCTGCGAGTAGTTCGCAAATGCCTGTGGGACGTGAAGTGATAGTACCAGTTTTAAATCACTCCTGGATGCTGAGCGATTCCGGAAGTCTGGCGGCGGTGGCGGAGGCGTTGACAATTCAAAATTCAACATGGACTCCCTCCCAGTGCGCTAACAACATTCAAAAGACACAACCCAATACTGAAAAGTCTTCTGTCTATTGACAAGATGGAATAAAAATGCATTACAGTTTAAAGGCGTTAAGCGTAGCTCTGCCGTAGGCAATCGCCCACCAGAAGGCTCCCTGCTGGAGCATCGCCAATTTGCGTATACTCAGCACTCCCAAAAATTGCTTCAGGATAACGGTAATACTTCAACTCCATTAAGTTATAAAAAGGGTCTTCTAAAAAGAAAGTGCGATGTTCTAGGGCAGAACCAACAAAGCGATGTTTAGCTTCTTCTTTAAAAAGGAGTTGTCGCTGTTGCGCCCTTGCGAGTAAATCCTCCCAATCATGTTCTAAAGTAAAAATTAGCCCAAAGTGTCTTGGGTATATCCCGCGTTGGGGTGTGAGTGGTTCTTTTGTGACATGAGCTACTAGTTGATGACCGTAGAGATTGAGAATTAGGGCGTTGCGGTTTTCCCGTCCTGGAGTGCAGCCTAAACCATCTACATAATATGCTTTTGTCTGGGCAATGTCTGTGACGGGAAAGGCAAGATGGAATAACGTTTGGTTCATTGCTTGTATGGGTAAGACTCCCTCAAGTTTTACCAGATGGAAGTTGTGCTAAACTCCCTGACACCAGCTATTTTAGAGCATCAACCCATGAGAAAGTTGATCATTCAACTATTAATTGTCATTCTAGTATTAAGCGGGTCAATAGGCTATGTGTTTGTGAATCGCGCAACGCCTGCCTCAAGCTGCACGATCGCAAGCCTTACTACACAGGTTGGCAACGGTACATTGTCCTACAGTCAAGTGGGGAACGGGCGCTCGATTCTACTGTTGCATGGTTTATTTGCCGACAAGGAGCAGTGGAACACCATGATGTGTCGGCTGTCTGAGATGGGCTATCGGGCGATCGCCCCAGATCTACCAGGCTATGGCAACAGTAACGGTTTTACTTTGAGTGACTATGCTCTGGAGAACCAAACAACACTCCTACATGAGTTGATGGAGAAATTGAGGATTAAGTCTTTTGATCTAGCGGGTAGCTCGATGGGGGGAGCGATCGCTCACCTGTATGCTCAACGTTACCCAAACCAGGTGCGTACCCTCGCCTTTATCGGTTCACCATTGGGCATTGTTGATTGGGCAAGCAGTTTTAAAGAAGCAATCTTCCAAGGCATTAATCCTTTTATTCCAATTACCAAAGAACAGTTTGCTTTGGAAATCAGCCTGCTTTTCTTCACTCCTCCCACGATTCCTGATTCTGTCATAGCAGAGAAAGTCAACGATTACATTACTCGCAACCAACATTACCAGCAGGTTTGGGATATTGTAAATCTCTATGATGACATTCTCTGTCAGGGTGTACCAACTCAACTTCCCACATTCACTATTTGGGGCGAGGAGGACAAGATTTACGACATTAGTGGGGCTAATCGACTGCAAGAATGTATTGCTGGTGCAAGAGTGATCCAGTTGCCCAAAGCAGGACATCTAGTGCTGATAGAAAATGCAGATGAGGCAGCTTCAAAATATGTGGAGTTTTTGCAAACTGCCAGAGGCAGATAGAACAAGCAAGGGGGAGTTTTGCAGGGTAAGCTCATCTGATGTATTTTGGTTTGTGCAAAATGCAAGTTCTATTCGTTGTGCAAAAGCTGATCTGGAAGTTGCTCCAAAACCCTTTCAAATGGCGCACTGTTATTGAGTCCCCGCGTTAAAACGAGCGCACCTTGAACTTGGATCACCGCATCCTCTGCTCGTTGACGTGCCTGTGTTTTAGACAAACCTACCTCTTCTAACACCTGCGCTAAACCATCAATCCAAGCATTAAGCATTTGATTGACTTGCTCGTGAAACAAATCGTTGGAATCGCCAAGACTAAATAGCGCTAACAGACACGCATCTCTGCCGCAGTTGTAAAACTGTTTGAGACTTTCATTCATAGTGTGAATGCGCTTTCTTGGTTCACCCGAACGGTGTAACGGTTCGAGGATTGCTACTCCAAACCACTGACTCACATGTTCCAGCACCGCCTCTGCCATCTCCTGTTTTCCATTGGGGAAGTGATGGTATAGGCTTGCTTTACCTAAGCCAGTTGCTTGGGAAATTCGAGACAGGGTTGCTCCTTCGTAACCATACTGACGAAACACGTTGACTAATCGCCGAGACGCTTCAATTTTGTCCATTGAATTTTCTGTTTAACCTGTTGACATTGTACCGATTTTTCGGTACAGTTATCTTGTACTGAATGTTCGGTGCAAAAATATAAAGATATCAAGCGTATTGTGAAAAACATTTATTTCCAAGCAATGCTTGTTGTTGTATGTCCTTTTATTGTACCGAACGTTCTATTCAAGTGATTTGAAGTCAGGAGAATTTGAGAGCTATGTCCGCATACCGCACAATTGAGATTGATAGTCTCCATATTTCCTATCGTGAAGCAGGTTCGCCCTTATCTCCAACAATCCTTTTGCTTCACGGCTTTCCAACTTCATCGCATATGTTTCGTAATTTGATGGGTGCACTAGGCGACAAGTTTCATGTGGTTGCACCTGATTATCCCGGTTTTGGTAACAGTTCAATGCCAACGGTAGATGAGTTTGAATACACCTTTGACCATTTGGCTGAGGTGATGGAGAAATTTATTGAGGCAATTGGATTGAAGAAGTATAGCCTTTATGTAATGGATTACGGTGCCCCAATCGGATATAGAATTGCAGCTAAGCATCCAGAGCGAGTTGAATCACTGATTGTTCAAAATGGGAATGCGTATGAAGAAGGACTTCGCGAGTTCTGGGAACCCCTTAAGGCTTATTGGAAAGAGCGTACACCTGAAAATGCTGACAACTTGAGGCAATTTTTCACCTTGGATGCAACCAAGTGGCAATATACTCACGGAGTCCGCAATCCTAAATCGATTAGTCCTGATAACTGGAATATCGACCAACCGTTACTTGACCGACCTGGTAATAGTAACATTCAGTTAGCGCTGTTCTATAGCTACGGTTCTAATCCACCGTTGTATCCCCAATGGCAGGAGTACTTCCGCAAGTATCAACCTCCAACATTAGTTGTTTGGGGCAAGAATGACCAGATTTTTCCTGCCGATGGTGCTTATCCTTACCTACGGGATTTGAAAAATATTGAATTCCATTTGCTTAATACAGGGCATTTTGCTCTTGAGGAAGACGGTGAAACCATTGCTTTGTTGATCACCAACTTTCTGACGAAACAATTGCAACCCTTAGAGCGCCGGTTCAGTAAAAATAGTTGACAAATAAGCCAAAATGTGAATAAGACTCATGTCAGCAAATTCCAGTTATTTAGAACCCATTTGGCTTTCCCTAAAGACAGCTTGTGTGTGGGTTTTAACATCACTTATCAGATCGCCATTTTGCTAATCTAGGAGTGGTGTTGGGTCAAATGGATAAGTCAAATGCTGAAAACAAAACCTGTGACAACCAACTTTGTCAGTCCGATCAAACTCAATCAACGGTTGAATAAATCCCTGATGTTATCCAGTCGGCAAATTGGCTGGAAAGGGATCTTGGTTGAACAGTATCAGAATTCTCCGACTCCAAGTGAAACTGAACTTCCTGCCCTGTCAGATCATTTGCTCAACTTACCCCTGGGACACCCCGTCCATTTGACCCAGAAGCGTGATGATCGCCTGCATGAATCAATCGTTCAAAAGGGTGACACCATCTTTGTTCCTGCCGGACAACCGAGCTACTGGCGCTGCCAGGGAAGTGAAACCTACCAGCCAACGCTGCACATCCACTTGAAACCGGAGTTGATCACGCAAGTTGCTGAAACATCTGAGTTTGATCGGGAGCAGATCAACCTCGTGAACTGTTTCTGTAAGCAGGATTTACACCTTCAGCATATCGCTATGCTGCTCTTGGCTGAGTTAAAGTCAGGTGGGATGATGGGTCAATTATATGTCGAATCATTGACTCAGGTGCTAGTCATTCATCTTCTGCGACATTATTCCACCTTCACGCAGACAATTACGTCCCAGAACAGAAGCTTAACGAACGCTCAATTGCAGCGAGCGATCGACTATATTCACACTCACCTTGACCGAGATTTGTCACTGGTTGAAATTGCAGGAGTCATTAATATCAGCCCCACTTACTTTGCCAGTTTGTTCAAAAGCACCACAGGTATTTCTCCTCATCAGTATGTGATTAAACAGCGGGTGGAGCAGGCAAAGCTGATGCTGTTGACAACAGATTTGGCGATCGCCGACATTGCATTACAAGTGGGGTTTTCCAGTCAAAGCCATCTGACTCAACACTTTAAACGCCTCACTAGAATGACACCGAAACAAGTTCGCTAAAACCATAAGAATCTGATAAAGCGTTGTAAGAATCTGAAAGAAGTCGAGCATTGGAACTCACTACACTTGGGATAGATAGGGCATTGTTAGACACTTCAGGAATAAACCACTGTAGCTTCTTTGCCCGTTCCTTCAACTCTTCATTAGAAGATTTTGGGATACATCCGCCATGTTTTTTAGACCAATTTTGGCTATTATAACCGCAGTGCTGATTATTACAACCTCGTATTTTTTTTCGGGGATTGCCATAGGCAAAACTGCGAAAACTCAAGTACCAGGTGTCTACTCTTTCATGTTAGGCGATTTCACGATTACGGCGCTCAGCGACGGTACACTACCGCAGGATCTCCCTAAGCTCCTAACCAATACGAACCCGGCAGAAATTGATCGCCTTCTCCATAGCAGCTTTCTTACGAACCCTGTTGAAGCCTCGATCAATGCATTTCTTATCGATACCGGGGATAAACAGGTGTTGGTGGATACAGGTTCAGGGGAATTATTCGGACCAAAGCTAGGTGGCAAGCTACAAGTGTCGTTAAAGGCGGCGGGCTATGCACCCGACGAGATCGATACGGTTCTCCTTACCCATATCCATAGTGATCACAGCGGTGGTCTGGTCAAAGGCGATCAACTAATGTTTCCCACCGCTACAGTTTACGTTGGCAAGCCTGATGTCGATTTTTGGCTTAATCCTGCCAATGCAGAGCGATCGCAGCTCGACCGCAAATATTTTGATGAAGCAGTCAAAACGGTCAAACCCTATCTCGATGCAGGCAAGCTTAAGCCGTTTTCCGGCAAGACGGTTATTCTGCCGGGGATTACCGCACGCCCCACGCCGGGACATACGCCGGGACACAGCTTCTTCCTTGTTCAAAGCGGTGGCGAGAGCATCGAGTTCTGGGGCGATATTCTTCACGTCGCCTCGGTTCAATTTCCGAAGCCCGAGATCACGATTGTCTATGACGTCGATCCCAATGCCGCAGCGGTGCAACGTGCGAAACAGTTCGCTGACGCACAGATATCACGCCGCTTAGTTGCAGGCGCACATTTACCCTTCCCAGGAGTTGGGCATATTCGCGCGGAAGGTAAAGGCTATGCCTGGGTGCCTGTGGACTATCGCTGGCGTGAACAATAAGGTTGTGTCGCCAAAAGATAGGACATTTTTAGACTACCTGAGGAATAAACCACTGTAGCTTCCTTGCCCATTCCTTCAACTGTTCATAACAAGGTTATGGAATACATCCGCCATGTTTTTTAAACTAATTTTAGCTGTTATAACCGCAGTAAGGACTTAGACACAATGAGAAAGCAACTTATTAATCCGCCACAACTCTATGATGGAAGACCACACGGAATGTCCCATGCTGTTATCGATACCGCATCGGCTACCGTTTACATTTCTGGTCAAGTTGACTGGGATGTGAACCATCAAGTCTCATGCCATACCGTCGAGGGGCAACTCTCGAACGTGCTAACGAACCTAAAGGTCGTCCTAGATGCATCGGGAAGCTCCGTAGAGAATCTGCTTAGCCTTCGCATCTATGTTCGTGGTGAACTTGGAGAATTTATGGGGACTATCGCACCAATTATCGGGCAATTTCTAGCAGAATCGCGCCCCGCTCTTACTGGCATCGGTGTTTCCTCACTTGCCTCTCCAGAAACATTGGTTGAAATTGAGGCAACAGCAGCACTTAAGTGACCAACTGATTTCCGAAATTCGTGTTTATTTAGGTGGCAAGCTACAAGTGTCGTTAAAGGCAGCTATGCACCCCACGAGATCGATCTGGTTCTCATTACCCATATCGATACTGATCACACCGCCGGTCTGTAGGACATTTTTAGACATCTCAGGAAGAAACCACTGTAGCTTCCTTGGCCTTTTCTTCAACCCTTCATTAAGAGGTTTTTAGCAATGCAATTTTTAGGTGAAACAAAAGAACAATCTACGGCTGCTGAGGTTTTTGCTGACAGTCTCGCACTGATTACAAAGGATATTCAAGCCTGGGTAGAGCTGTTTGCCGAAAATGCAGTCGTTGAATTTCCGTATGCTTCTGCTCTCGGTTCACCACAACGATTAGAAGGCAAACCTGCCATCTACAACTACATGAAAGACGCGTTAGCACAGATGCAAAATTTGGTATTCACGAACATTCGTGCCTACCCAACGTCAAACCCTAATGTTCTATTTGCTGAGGTGCATGGGAAAGCCATAATTGTCGCTACAGGTCGTCACTATCAGCAAGATTATGTGATGCGACTGGAAACCAAGGATGGCAAGATCATCCACTACCGTGAATACTGGAACCCTGTCCCCGTTCTTGATGCGTTCGGTAGCACACAAAATTTGCGTCAATCTTTTAATGCACAGTAATGCAGAGGAGAGGATAGATATGAAAATTGTGATTGCAGCCGCATCAGGCAATATTGGACGACGCACCGCAGAGAAAATCATCCAGGCTGGTGCTGAAACTATTCTTCTGGCACGACATCCAGAGAAGTTGGCTGATTTAGTGACTCAAGGTGCCACGGTGAAGCCAATCAGCAGCGATGATACTCAAGGGTTGATCGAGGCAACCCAAAATGCAGATGCTTTGTTTTGGCTGACTCCACCGAAACTTGATGCACCAAGCTTACGCGACTGGTGCATCCAGACGGCAATGGCTGCAGCTAAAGCAGTGCGTGAAAACGGTGTCAAGCGAGTCGTCAACATTTCTGGCATTGGTGCGGGTTCAGCATCAAACTTGGGTACAGTCTCATTTGGTGGAAACGTCGAATCGATCTTCAACCAAACTACAGCAAATGTGCTGCATTTGCGTCCCGGCTATTTCATGGAGAATTTTCTAGATCAAGTTGAATTCATTCGGCGAGACGATACCGTATACTTCCCCTATGCCAGCGATCATGATATTCCTTGGATTAGTACTGACGATATCGGCGATGAGGCAGCAAAATATCTACTCAATGATGGTTGGGCAGGTCATTGGACTCGGAATTTAATGGGATCCGAAAATTTAACGCTGTTTGAAACAACTGCTGTCCTTTCACAAGTGCTCAATCGCCCGATCAAATATGTCCAGGTGACTATTGAATCGATCCAGCAGCGCCTTGCATTGACGGGCGCAACACCTGATGTACAACGAGAGTTGGGCAATCTGTATCGTGCCCTTGGCAATCCTGACGGAGTTTATGCGACAGTACGAACACCTGAAGCTGTTACACCAACGACGTTTGAGCAGTTTGTAAAAAACAAACTATTTCCAAACAATCTAGCACTTACGCATTGACAAAAAGTTGACTATGTGCATTGCCATTACCTAATACCCCGGCGACACGGGCTGTGATGGCTTCGCCTGCCCTATTCCCGAACGCGAGTGCGTGTCCGTTCGGCGTAGCCTCCATTGTAGCAAGTGGCGTGCAACTCTAGAGGGTTCCCTTCGTGCGTGCAAACTGCCGTGCAAATAAACAAGAGATGAACTTGTACTTCATCCGGATGAGAACTGCTTATTCATCTCAGATATTTGCCTGCTGTCTTTGATAAAGTGACCAGTACAAACCTTTTTGTCGCAACAGATCCAAATGGTTTCCGCGTTCAGCGAGAACTCCCTTCTCCAGTACCAAAATCAAATCAGCACGCTTGAGGGGGGCGAAACGGTGGGCGATGAGAAACACGGTGCGGTTAGCGGAAACTTTTTGTAAGTTTTCCAGGACTTGCTGTTCAGTTTCACTATCTAAAGCACTAGTTGCTTCGTCCAAAATTAAAATCGGTGCTTGCGAGAGAAATAATCGTGCCAAGGCTATGCGTTGACGTTGTCCCCCAGATAAAGCTGTACCCCGTTCTCCAACATTTGTTTCGTAGCCGTGGGCTAATTCACTGATAAAGTCATGAGCAACGGCATATCTTGCAGCTTCTACAACTTGTTCTGAGGTGATGTCAGGATTACCGAGAGTTATATTGTCTAAGATAGAACCGTTGAATAAAAAGTCTTCTTGCAGAACTACACCAATTTGTTGGCGCAGGGAAGCTAAATCAGCGCTTTTAATATCAAAACCATCAATGAGGATGCGTCCTGATTCAATTTGATAAAGGCGTTGCAACACTTTAGAAAGAGTACTTTTCCCAGAACCACTGCGTCCAACAACACCAACAAACTGTCCTGGTTCTACAGAAAAGGAGATTCCTCTCAAGACGGGTTCAGCACTTTGTCGGTAACGGAAGAAAACTTGCTCAAAGTTAACTTGACCTTTGAGGGATGGTAACACTAAACCAGTGCCTGGTTCCGCTTCTGGGGCTACGTTAAGAATATCACCAATCCGGTCAACAGAAAGCAGCACTTGTTGGAAGGTTTGCCACAGCTGTACGAGGCGTAAAAGTGGTGCTGTGACTCTACCAGAAAGCATTTGAAATGCGACGAGTTGACCGACTGTTAATTTATGATCAATAACAAGCTTGGCTCCAAACCAAAGAATAAGCAAGTTGGAAAAATTGGTCAGGAAGTCACCAATATTGCTACTAATGTTAGAGGTGGTAGAAGCTTTGAAACCTGTGCGGACGAAGCGAGCAAATAAACCTTCCCAGCGATCGCGCGCTGCTGGTTCTGCTGCGTGTGCTTTAACTGAGTGAATTCCGGTAATTGTTTCGACAAGAAATGATTGACTATCAGCACTGCGGTTAAAGGTTTCGTTTAGCCAGTTGCGAAGAATTGGCGTTGCTACCACTGTTAAAGTGGCAAACAACGGTAAGACTGCTAACGCCACAAATGTCAGGGGGATATTGTAGTAAAACATTAACCCCAAATACACCACAGCAAAGATGCTATCCAAAACCACAGTTAACGCCGTACCTGTGAGAAACTGGCGGATTTGTTCGAGTTCTTGAACTCTTGCGACTGTATCTCCTACGCGCCGAGACTCAAAATAAGCCAAGGGTAACCGCATGAGGTGGCGAAACAGCTGTGCTGATAAACTTAAATCTAGACGACGGGCGGTATGGGTAAAAATAAACAGTCGCAGGATTCCAAGAACTGCCTCGAATGTTGAGGTGAAGAGGAGTGCGATCGCCATCACATCAAGAGTTGGCAAACTCTCCTGCACCATCACCTTATCAATAACAACTTGAGTAATGAGTGGTGTTGTTAACCCCAAAAGCTGCAATGTAAAAGACGCCAGCAGCACTTCTCCTAGCAATCCTCGGTACCGCCAAACTGCTGGAGTAAACCAATTGAGGTTAAATTTTTCTTGCTTTTGGATGACTTCTACTTGCCATAATTGCCCATCCCAAGTTTCTTCAACCACTGAGCGTGGTATGGTTTCACAAGTGTTATTGGGATTTAGGGGATTTGCGATAGTTAGGCGATCGCCCTTGAGGGCATACGCGACTATCCAACCTTCCTCTGTTTTTCCTGATGTTTTCCACCGTAACAAAGCTGGAAATGATAACTGTTGTAACTCACTCCAACTGACTTGCAGCCGTCGCAGCACAAATCCTAACTTTTCTGCTGCTTCCACAAGATGTTTTGGTTGTTGTCCTCGCAGTTGACGTTGTACCCATTCGAGTTGTAAGGGATTGTCTAGCTGTTGCGCCACCATTGTTAAACACGCCGCACCTGTGTTCCAGCTAGAGACGAATGGATATGTTGATACAGAAGTCGAGGACGGGGAGAGGGGAGGGGAAGAAGGAGGAGATGAAGGAGTGGAGGAGTGAGAAACTGAGGCAGATGAGGCAGAGTCTTCTAATTTGGAATTTGGAATTTGGAGAGAAGTTGAAACGCAGGTTTCCTCCGTCCCTTGCGCGTCTTTGGAGGAGACTCCAATCTTAGGTGATTTGGAATTGATTTGTTCTGTTGTCGCGGTGTCTTGTTGATTTCCTAACCAAAACCCTTCAATTTGTGGCGTTGAAAGTTCTGCCCATACTGCTGTCGTCTGGCGTAGTACGACGACTTCTTTACTAGCAGCAACAGCCTTGCACTCCACAGAAAAGTTGTTTAAGTCGCCGAACCAATCTCCTGGTTGTAGTACTGTCAAAGTCTTACCGACGCTTCCGTCCCGCAAGCGGATGTTTCCAGAAATAATCAAGAATTGGAAACCTGCTGCTTCTTGTGGCCAGATTTTTTCTCCCAATTTGTAGCGAAGAGTTTCTGACACCTGTTGCAGTCGGTTTTGTTGTTCAGCTGTTAGCCAGCACAGTGGTGGTTGATTCCAAGATTGAGATGCTAGCACGCTATTTTCTGAAGATTCGTTATCTAAAAGTTTTAATTCACCTGCAATTTTACCGTTAGTTTTTGAATTTTCTCTGCTAGCCATTTCTCAAATAACTCATTTTGTAGTGCTTGCCTTAGTTGAGTATCTTCTAACGACGCGCTCAGAAATTGTTCCACACGAAACAATCCATAGCGTCCTTCCAGTTCTATTGGTCCTATTAATTGTCCGGGACTGGCAATATCAACACATGCCCTGAGTTTATCTGGCATCGTTCCCCGACTTACAGGCCCCATCATACCGTTGACAATTTTTTCATCTGAGAGGGAATATTCTCTAGCAAGTTGCTCAAAGTTTGCTCCTTCTTCGATTTGGGTTTGTAGTTCTTCCGCTAACTCCTGAGTCTCAACAACAATTCGCGAAACTACCACCCTATCTAAATAAATTTTACGTTCAATGTAGTATTCTTGTAGCTTGGATTCTGTGACGCTCGCTTTCAGTTTTTCTACCTTAAAACCATAAGCAACTGATGAGTGAAAGGTATCATAATTTGTCCCATTACTTTGTAACCATTCTTGAAATTTATGAGGTTCTGTCAATTTATTTTTTAGTCGGAAGTCAATTATAGTCTGTTCTGTCAAAGCAGAACTAATGAGTATATCTTCTCGTTTTTGTAGTTCTTGTTCGATTATGTACTGGCGAAGAATGTCTCCAATAAATTGCCCCAATTTTCCGGATGATTGCAAATATTTTACTGCTTGTACATAGGAAATCGGTTTTTCATCTACAGTCAAAAATTCCATGAAGTTAAATAAATAATGAATAGAAAAAACGACAAAAAAACAACATACAACTATTTTTTCTATAAAATTGCATTTGAATTGACAATTTTATAGAAAAAATAGTGTTGCAATTATAACTAGTTTTCATCAAGAGTGATAATTCACCAGGAGATTGCTAAAAAAAACTCAAGATTTTTATAAAAATGTTAGGCAATGAAATGTGCCCATATCCAGGCAAGCAAAATTGCAGTAGTTGCGCCGATCAATGTGTTTAAAATATTCACCACTTCATTAGTAAGCCAATTAAAGCGAGATTGCAGTGTTGCACCAATCACACTTTCTAAATTCGTAGCTACAAACGCTGCTACAACACACCAAAAAACACCGAAGAAATCTATCAAACCGACTCCCCAACCGAGTAGTGCTTGGGCGAGTGAGGCGATCGCACCAGCTAAAGTTCCCTCCAAACTAACCGCGCCTTCGGTTCCGCGTGCGACTGGTTGTAGCGTGGTAATCAGAAAAGTGCTTTTACCATAAGCCTTACCCACTTCACTTGCACAGGTGTCAGAAAGCTTTGTACAAAAACTCGCCACATAACCCAGCAACAATAGAGTAGTTGGCGTGGGATGTAAATTTTGAGGTGTAGGAATAATTCCCGAACTTGTCGCCCATACTCCTAACGCACACAAAGCCGCAGTTAAAGCAGAACCCCAGACATTTTCGGGGCCTCTTGCGCCAGAACGCTTTTCTGCAATACCTTGTGCTTCCTTCTGCGCCATACCTACGCGCGTAATCAAAGAACCAACAAGAAAGTAAAACATCACGACTACATATCCTTCCCACCCCAGTGTTGCCCAAATCAGCACACCAAGTAGCCAAGCGTGAAACACTCCAGATGGAGTAAGCAACTTTTTGGGGGCAATCCAAACTACAAGTAATAGCACAGAGTTCAAGCCGACTCCAACCAGCCAAGGATTTAGAGAGTTTATCGAATCAAACATTGTATCAACTCAGCTTTTTTAGAAGTATTTTGCCAAAGTACCAATAGAATAACTAATTTAGAACAAGTTTGATTACCACTTAAAAATCCTTAGTCACGGAAAATACACTCTAGGAATCCGGTTTGATTACGTATTTTATATTACAACTGTTTACAACACAGATTTTGTTAATTTTTCAGAGAAAACACTCTTAGAATTTATCAATTCTATGAAGAATCAGTAAAAATTTTCTATTTTTTCAGTAAATATCTACATAAGTATAATTTTTGCCATGAAATAATACGATATTAGAATTGACCTAATATATACAGATAGTAAACTGATTCACCTATGTCAACGACTTTTTCTGAAAGCTCTCTAGAGACTGCTAAAAACTTAAATACAGGCGTCAATCCTCAAATATTTAGCGATACATTAAATTCCGCTCACAGCAATTTCTACAGCTTTAATCTGAAAGGTCGTAGTAGTTTTAACCTTGAATTAGAAGACTCAAGCGCAAATGCACAGGTAGATTTGATTCGAGATTCAAATGGAAATGCTGTTGTAGATGACGGTGAAGTCATAAGTAGTTCTGTTTTCGGTGGCGCGAAGGCTGAATCGATTAACCAAACCTTAGATGCAGGTTTGTATTATGTCAAAGTCTCTATCGATGAAGGTTTAGAAACTGATTACAAATTGGCTGTTTCGGCAACGCCCATTGATTATGCTGGAGATTCTTTACAAAATGCACGTCAAATTACTCTTCATTCCAAAGCAAAAAACTACAGTGATTGGGTAGGTATATCAGATACAAATGATTACTACAAATTTGCACTCAATACCAAGAGTGATTTCAAATTAGGACTTAGTGGCTTGAGTGATGATGCACAGGTGCAACTGCTAGATGGTAATGGCAATACACTTGCAAACTCCCTTAACGTTGGTATCACAAATCAATCAATAAATCGTACTTTAAACCCAGGAACATATTATGTACGCGTCAACTCGTACGAACATGGTGAAAGTTTCTACAACCTAACTTTGTCAGCAACCGGTGTATCTGGTGATGAAACAATACCCACTCCCACTGATAGTGGCACATTATCTTCCATTTCCAACGGTGTACAACAACTAGCTGCTTCTGTAATTACATCTGTATTCCCTGATAGCAACACGCAATATGTCAAGGGAACTCTTCGATCAGATACCTTTACTTACCAGTCTACGTACAATCGGACAATATACTCTGGAAATGGCAACGTTGACTATGGCAGTGGTGGGCGAGACTTATTGGATTTATCTACATTTTCTTCTACAAGTGCCACAATCAAGTTAGTCGAGTCCACAGGGGGTGTCATGTATAACCCAGGCAATGGTACTCGCTTATTTGATGACATAACATTAAGCAACGGTAAACAAATTTTATTTGAGGGCATTGAAGCGATTAAATTTGCAGACAAAACAATCAACTTATCAGTAACACCTAATGACCCTTTGTTTGGGCAACAATGGAACCTACATATGATGGGTGTTCAAGATGCGTGGCGTTTGACCAAAGGTTCGGACAAAGTACTTATTGGAATTGAAGATACGGGTTTGGCTGCCAATAATGGTGTTCTTCACCCTGATTTACGTTCCCCCAATGTAATAAGTAATAACTACTTGGACGAAATGACTAACTCCATTGCCCACGGTACAAAAGTTGAAGGAGTGATTGGGGCGGCGAGCAATAATGGCATCGGGATGAGTGGTATCAACTGGAATTCTGATATTTTCCATATCGATGTTATGGGTGGTGATCCTGGGGATTACGATTTGGTGAGTGCGACACAAACGCTGATTAATCAAGCAAATAGTAAAGGTCAGCGTCTGGTAGTGAACCTCAGCTTGACTGGTGGTAGTTCAACACAATTTGAGCAACTGATTGCTAATAACCAAAATACAGCCTTGTTTGTGGTTGCAGCTGGAAATACTAACGCCAATAGTCTTGAAAGTCCTGCCGACTTAGCGAATAACTATCTCAATGTTCTAGCAGTCGGTGGTTCTTGGGGAGTTAAAGACTGGAATGGCAATCCCACAACACCTGGAACACGGATTTCCTATCAAGGAGGATGGGGTTCCAATAAAGGAAATGGTCTGAGTGTCATGGCACCATCTGAGTACCTCACAACCAATGCTACCAAGTCTTCTAATGGTTTTACGTTCGACTATGATCAACGTTTCAATGGCACTTCAGCAGCAGTGCCAAATGTGGTAGGAGTTGCTTCATTAGTGTGGAGTGTGAATTCAAATCTCACTGCTACTCAAATCAAGACGATTCTGTCACAAACTGCTTACGACTTGGGTGCATCTGGCTATGATACAGAGTACGGTTACGGGTTTGTGAATGCCGATGCTGCTGTTAGGAGAGCAATGGCTCTTGCACAGGGTGCGGCGTAATTAGCGGGACTAGGGGTGTAGGGGTGTAAGGGTGTAAGGGTGTCAGACAAGTAAAAAGAACCAAGTAACTCAGATCTTGCATCTCCACCTGAGCACACCTTGAACTGAAGTTCAAGGCTAATAGCTTAAGTCCGTTAAAACGGACTCAAAGACTAACAAGAGTCCGTTTTAACGGACTTGAACTTTGAGCCAAGAAATTTATTTCTTGGCGGGCGAAAATAATGGTGCAAGATCTGAGGTAAAAAGTGAGCCAGTGCGGTGGTGAGGCACTGGGTCTCCACCCCCACTCCCCTATCCCCTAGTTCTGGTCAAAATCTAAGCCAAATCTGCTGCAAATTGCCCTAAATTCTCCTTGCGCCACTTAGCATCTGCTTTGCGATTTGTCCGCAATTCTAAAACCCGAATTCCCTTGCTGGGCAGTGAGTTTAATCTTGAGAGTAACTGTTTCCAAGAAGTTATCAATTCGTGCTCAACACCATAAGTAGCAGAGAGTTGAGCAAAATCAATATCTTGCGGAGTTGCAAAAAATTCTTCAAAGGGTGGCTCAAATTTGGAAATGGATAACATTTCAAAAATTCCACCACCATTGTTGTTAATTAACACAATGGTGAGATGTCCAACAAATTTATTTCTGATTAAAAAACCATTTGTATCGTGCAATAAGGCTAAATCACCTGTCAACATGACACTACTTTGTTGGCGATGGGCAATTCCCAAAGCTGTGGATAATGTGCCATCAATGCCATTCGCACCTCTGTTGAAAAAGGGTTGCACTTGTGAGTGAGTCGGTTTCCAAAAGAATTCGACATCCCGCACTGGCATACTGTTGGCAATAAAAATAGGTGTTCTTGGTGGTAATGTCTGAGAAAGTAACCAAGCTGCTTTGCCTTCAAATAACTCCTCTATTGTTGTCAAAGTTTCGTCAACACTCGCCCTGACTTTTGCTTCTGCTGTAGACCATAGTTGAAGATACTCACAAGAAGATGAGGGAGTTATTTCTTTCCCTGCTCCCAATCTCCCCAATTCTTCTACGCTTATCCGTAAGTGAATTGTCTTACCATGAAGAGGGTCGAGGTTTTGGTCGCTAGGGTCAATAATCCAGCGTTGTGCTTGGGTAGAAGTTAACCAGTTACGTAAATCTTTACTGGTGGGTATTTCACCAATTTGAATCACCACTTCTGGTGCTAGCTGTTTTGCCAATTCCTGATTGCGCAAAATCAGGTCATAGGTGGAAATAATATAAGGATTTTGGTCAGCATAGTTTCTGACTGGAGAGAGTCCCTCTGCCAAAACTGGGAATTTTAAGGTTTCACAGAGTTGGGCGATCGCACGACAATACTCCTGAGGTTTTCGCGGTTGGGCAACACCCGCGATAATAATTCCTCGTTGAGTTTTTAACCACTGTTGGAAAGGAAGATTTAAAGAATTGGGAAGATAAACAGATGGAGAGATCGTCGTTATCCCAGAAAAAAAGTCTTCTGTATCAAATTCGGACTGTAACAATTGTAAAGATGTTGTATGCAACATTTCTACATCGGGGATGGGTGCGAGGGGGTCGCGAAAGGGAAAATTGAGGTGCACAGGTCCGGGTACAGGAGTTTGTGAACGTTCCCACGCATGAATCATCGTTTGTCGCAAATAAGCAAGCATTCCCATATCCACAGAGGGAATTGCTAACTCTGTCTGCCAGTTTGGGTAATTGCCGTATAATTTCAGCTGATTTATAGTTTGACCAGAATGGCAATCTCGTAACTCAGGTGGTCTATCTGTGGTAAACAGCAATAAAGGTACACGACTTTCTTTTGCTTCAATCACCGCCGGGTAAAAATTCGCTCCTGCTGTCCCAGAGGTACAAATAACGACTGTGGGGCGTCCGGTTGCTTTTGCTTGACCCAAGGCAAAAAAAGCTGCAGATCGTTCATCAAGAATAGAAATTGCCTCAATATCAGGTGATTGTTGGGCAAAGGCGACTGCTAGAGATGTGGAACGCGAACCCGGACAAATCACAACACAAGTTAATCCTAGGCGCTTTAATGTCTGGGCAGCAATCGACGCCCATACAGTATTAATGTTTCTAAAATCAATTACCATCAACCTTGAAAGTCCAAATGTCCTGAGTTTTTAGTTCAAACAGATATGTCAACAAGAGCGTGTCATTTTAAACTGATTGTCTAGTGAGTTATCTGATCATCCTAATTTTCTGGTATATTTCAACCAACCTTCCTATCGTAGATGAATCAGGAAGGCCAATAAGCTGTTGAACACTCAAAGTACTAACTTAGGACTATTTTTATGGACTGCATTCATTTGACGGGAATTCGCTCCTATGGCTACACTGGGTACCTGCAAGAGGAACAGGTGTTAGGACAATGGTTTGAGGTAGATGTCAGATTATGGGTAGATCTTTCACAAGCTGCTGAAACTGACGCGATAGAAAATACTATCGATTACCGTAGTACTATCAGTTTGGTGCAAAATCTGGTCAAGACATCAAAGTTTCTTCTGATAGAACGTCTTGCAGGCGCTATTGCAGATTCTATTTTGGCATCAAGCGATCGCCTGGTACAAGTTCAAGTTATTTTGAAAAAACCTGCTGCACCCATTCCAGACTTTGGCGGTACAATCAGCATTGAATTAACTAGAACTAAATGAATTGGCCTCAAGCGATCGCCTGATACAAGTTCAAGTTATTTAAAAAAAACCTGCTGCACCCATTCCAGACTTTGGCGGCACAATCAGCATTGAATTAACTAGAACTAAATGAAATTAATAGTTGAGACTTCATCTCAATAATACCTAAAACTTGATTTTTACTTTCCATATTTGCCAGCACAAAAGAAAATCTTGTTAATTTCCTTGACACCTTCTCTCATCAACTTCACGGTCTGTTGAGGGATTCTCAAAGTTGCTCTTAAGAACTCCTGCTTCTATAACTCTTAACTTGAGTAGGAACAAAACCCAGTATTTGTTGTCCTCAGTTAAGGAGTAGTGCAATTGTTCTTATTTTGGCATTCTGGCAGTTCCCTTTAGATATAGCTGCTATACATAGTATAACATTTGACTTATTAACTTGCTGAAATTTATACAAGAATATGTGTTACTTAACTCGCTATGTGCGTTTTTATATACTTATAAAATCTGAAAAGTTTCAATAAACTACTCTATCTTTACAAAACATTGCTTTGACAACCGCTATCTTTGCAGCTATCCAAATACAAATCTATTAATTTGATATTGAATGCGATAATAACTTGATATTAAATGTACAAAATTATGCAATTAGCTTTCTTGTCAAAAAAACTTTATTTGAACAATATTTGAGTTTCCAAATAAGCAGTTACTAAGCATATCAGGAAAAATTTACGTGTTTTGAAGATTCTCTACAAAACTTGAGTATTCTACTGTGTAGCTCAACAGTTTGTCTTCTTGAAATGTATAAAATTGCCGAGTATTTTACTATTTTTGATTACGTAGATAGATTTAGTAATGTTTGTACTCATTATTTGTTCGGAGTATTAAGACTAAGTACAAAGATGGTTTGGATACTTTTTTTACTTTTCTCTCAGCATAATCATGATTGACAAAAGCGATATTTTTTGAAAACATTCATTACATATTTTGAAAAACTTATTATGATAGAATAACTTTCTTTCAATTAAGTGACTACAGCGTAAAATATAACTTTAGCTAGAGGTCTTTTTTATATGTGTCGTTTGAAAATCTTAGTGGTCGAGTATGAAAAAAAAAAGGCATTAGATATAAAAAAATTATTGCAAAACTTAGGTCACTTTGTTTCCGAAATAACTGAAGATGAAGAGGGTGCAGTAAAAAAAATGGAAGAAATTAATCCAAATTTAGTATTATTTAATATTTCTTTATCCGGAAAAAAAGACGACGTTAAATTGGCTGATGTTATTATGAATGATTATCAAGTTCCAGTTTTATATTTAACCGAAAGATATTCGATAATAAAAAAAATAGAAAGAAAACTAACAGAATCTTTGAACTATATTAATGAACCAGTAGCCGAACAAGACCTACAGATTGCTATAGAAATGGCAGTTGACAAGCATCAAACGAAAAAACAATTTCAGGAACAACAGCAAAACTTTATGGCAATTCTTAAAAGTATGGGTTGTGCAGTCATGCTCACAGATACTTGTGGTTGTATTCATCTAATGAACCCAATAGCAGAAGAACTAACAGGATGGACACAAGAAGAAGCGGTGACTAAAAATTTAGCAGAAATATTAAGTTTAGTTGATAAAGATACAGGTATTTTGCGCAAGGATTTAGCTACACAAGTTATACAGACGGGTGTGGTTTTGAATTTACCAGAAACTTTAACATTGATTGCTAAAGATCATACCGAAATCCAAATTGGGGGAAATATTGCACCCATCCGCGATGATGATGGTAGTCTTATTGGTGCAGTTGTCGTTTTTCAAGACATAACTCAACGCAAACAAACAGAAGCACAACTTGTACGGAATGCTTTTTATGATGCGTTAACAGGACTACCGAATAGAGTTTTATTTTTGGAAAGACTAAGCCAAGTATTTGAGCGTCGAAAAAGACGGAACAATGAGAACTATGCTGTCTTGTTTTTAGATGTGGATGGCTTTAAGGGAATTAACGATACTTTTGGGCATAGTGCGGGTGATAATTTCTTGATAGAGATTGCTCGACGTTTAGAATCATGCTTACGTAGTGCCGATACTGTAGCGCGATTTGGTGGTGATGAGTTTGCTATTCTCATCGAAGATATTAAAGATCTTTCTGATACAATAAATGTTGCTCAGCGTATTCAAGAAGCTTTAAAATTACCAATTTACATAGAAGAATATAAAATCTCAATTTCAGCTAGCATTGGTATTGCTCTAAGCTGTTCTAATTATGAACAGCCAGAAAGCTTACTACGGGATGCTGATATGGCAATGTACGATGCAAAGCAACAGGGAAAAGCTCGTTATGTTGTATTTAATTCTCAGAACTTATACCAGATGAATAGACGCAAAAAATAATTAGTACGAATATGTAACTGCTCGTGATTATGCAGTGATAGAAAAAATCAATCTTGGTATTTGTAAAAATAGGAATATGATCTATTTTTAGTTAATATTGACAATTTGATAGATTGGGGCGATGTTTGTCGTATCATAATCAAAAATAAGAAATTCTGTTATGGAAAAAACAGAAAAACAGAAAATGCTGGCAGGCGAATTGTATCTTGCTTCCGATTCAGAATTGATTGCTGGAAGAAACTTTGCACTTAGTCTACTGAGAAAGTATAACTCTACAACCGAAGAACAATTGGAGGAGCGATTGCGCGGAGCGCACGCTTTGCGAACGCAAATTTTACAAGAATTATTTGGTCAAGTAGGACAAAATATTAATATCATGCCACCATTTCAGTGTGACTATGGTAAAAATATTTATGCAGGCGATCAATTCTATATGAATTTTGGCTGTGTGATTCTAGACTGTAACACAGTTCATATTGGGGACAACGTTTTGTGTGCTCCCTATGTTCAAATTTACACGGCATATCACCCAACAGATCCAGAAATTCGCCTTTCTGGTAAAGAACTCGCTGCGCCAATAACAATTGGTAATAATGTCTGGATTGGTGGCGGTGCAATTATTTGTCCTGGTGTGACAATTGGCGACAATACTACTATTGGTGCTGGTAGTGTTGTTGTCAAAGATATACCTGCAAATGTTGTTGCAGTTGGCAATCCCTGTAGAGTCATTCGACACTTGTAATCTCTTAAATAACAATTGTTTCTAACTGCGCTATCAGATATTATGACAACTAATATGTATAAGTGTATTTAGAGAAGGAGTAGTTTTTTTGGTTACCATCAAAGCTTTGTCAGTGACTGCTGGTGCAGCATTGATATTCTGCGGTACAGCGAAAGTAGCAGCGGCTGCAACCTTTAATGATGTGGCTCGCTACAGTACGACAATCTCCGCTAATAATGACATAGCTGATATATACTATCCCAACCCATCGAACCTGAAAACTGGCAACTACTCCTTTCCTGTTGCACTGTTATTGCAAGGTGCAAATGTCGATAAATCAGATTACTCAGAATATGCCAGTATAGTAGCTCGCTACGGATTTGTAGTGGTTGTACCCAATCACCCAAGATCTCTTCCCCAGTACGGATTCACGGGACTGCTACCAGAAACTTCACAAATTGACGCTGTTCTTGTACAGATGAAAACAGAAAATTCCAATTCTGTTTCGCCTGTTGCTGGTGTTGTTAATACACAAAAACTAGGCTTACTCGGTCACTCCGCAGGAGGTGTAGTCGGGTTATTTGCTATTGCAAATCTCTGCCTTTCCCCTGTTCAATGTGAAGGTTCCTTCAACCGACCAAATGAACTTCTAGCAGGAGCGTTTTTTGGTACAAACCTCCGTGATCAAAATGGAGTGTTCTTTCCTATTAATAATTCAGGAATTCCTGTTGCCTTATTGGAGGGAACTCGTGATAGCAGAGCTCTTCCAATTAACGCTGAAAAAACTTACGAGCAGATCCAGAACCCCCCCAAAGCGTTGATTAGTATTTTGGGTGCTAACCACTATGGCATCACCAATACTAATAACCCTACTGGTCCAATACCAGATCCTAACACACCAACTATCCCTCAAGGTGTAGCAGTGGAAACTGTTGCCCGTTGGAGTGGACTCTTTTTGCGTGCCAGTATTCTTGATGACAAAACTGCTTTTGATTATGTGTATTCCACAGGTGATGCTCTAGATCCAAACGTGAGCGTGATTAGTCAAGCTAAACCTGTTCCTGAATCATCTTATACATGGAGTTTGGTGACACTAAGTGCTACTACTGCTGTGTTGGGACTAAAGAAACTCAAACCACACAGGCACGCAAGACCTAACAGCTGGTAATCACTTATTTGCAAATACTTTTACACCGATTGTATGGGTATTCTAATTCTGGATTGATAGTAAGTCGTGCTCAAGCACTGGGGTTTATCCGTACCCAGTGCTTTTTTGTTATTTCTTTAATTTCATTTACAGCAGTTTTCATATGAATAGACCACAAATCGTAGGGGAGCCAGTGCGTTGGAGAGCCAGCGCTGCAGGAGGGTCTCCCTCCGTAGGCGTCTGGCGTCCGGGTTTCCCGGCTTGTTCGCCTTTGGCGTCTCCCCTTGGGAGATAGCATCTGGCGTTGGGCATTGCTTAGAAAAGCAGATGTGATAGACATTTGAGATATTAGTGAGCAATGCCCACCTTACAGAAAACCGCTGTATACTGTGCTGGGCATTCTAACTCTGAGTAAGAGTTGTTGCCTTCAAGCACTGGAGTATCCTAATTCTCCAGTGTTTTTTTATTTATGTGGGTTTTCATAAATTGAGTTGACCCCTGAACGCGAGATAATATAGTGCAGCACCACTTTGTCAGTTTATGAGCATTATCGTCTTTGGCAGTATCAACATAGATCTGGTTGCAACAGTACCCCGCTTACTAGTTGCAGGTGAAACGTTGCTGGGACACGATTTTTTCAAAGTACCAGGTGGTAAAGGTGCCAATCAAGCAGTCGCATCAGCACGACTAGGAATTCCTACTCACATAGTAGGACGCATAGGTGCAGACAGTTTTGGTACAGAACTTGTCAACAGTCTCCAAGCATCGGGTGTCCAAACAGATGATGTGTTTGTAGATGAAACTGTGAGTTCTGGTGTTGCTATGATCACTGTAGATGTCAAGGGTGAAAATCAAATTATTGTCATTCCTGGTGCGAATGGACGCGTTAATCAGGAAGATGTGGAAAGATTATCACATTTATTACCAACAGCTAGGGTACTGCTTTTACAATTAGAAATTCCTATGCCTGCGGTAGTCGCAGCTGCCAAAGCTGGACGAAAAGCTGGAGTGACAGTTATTCTCGACCCAGCACCAGCGCAGAAGGATATACCAGATGAACTTTACTCTTTGGTAGACATTATCACACCAAATGAGGTGGAAGCAGGAGGACTGGTAGGTTTTTCTGTGGATGGAGAAGAGTCGGCAATTAAGGCAGGGGAAGTTTTACGGCAACGGGGTGTGAAAAATGCCATTGTGAAACTTGGTGCCAAAGGCGTTGTTTGTTCCACTCCAGAAGATAAATTTTTTATACCTGCTTTTCCAGTTGATACGGTTGACACAACTGCTGCGGGAGATGCCTTTAATGGCGGTTTGGCTGCAGCGCTTTGTGAGGGACTTTCTTTGCGTCAAGCGGTGGTTTGGGGTGCAGCCGCTGGTGCTTTGGCTGCAACTAAACTAGGGGCGCAACCTTCGCTTGCAGATAGGATGACGTTTGATGCGTTTTTGCGTCAAAAAGGCCTTGCGTGAAAGAATCCAAAATCCGCTATCTACTTGCCAATATCCTCGTTCCATAACTCAGGTTTCTCTTCAATAAATTCGCTCATCATTTGTTCGCATTCATCAAGATTGAGGTCAATCACTTCCACACCGTGGGATACCATGAATTCTTTAGCACCTGGAAAAGTTTTTGATTCTCCAGCAATAACTTTTTTAATGCCAAATTGTACAACCGCCCCAGCGCACAGATAACATGGCATTAAGGTTGAATAGAGTGTTGTACCCCTATAACTGCCGATTCTACCGGCATTGCGGAGGCAATCGATTTCGGCGTGGGTGACTGGATCGCCGTCTTGCACACGCTTGTTGTGTCCTTTGCCGAGAATCTTGTCATCCTTGACGAGAATGGAACCGATGGGAATTCCGCCTTCTTGTCTGCCTTGTTTTGCTTGTGCGATCGCAGCTTGCATAAACTCATCCATTTTTTCATTCATTTTTTTATTCTCCATGTCTAAACAACTTGTCTTGATGGATCACGATGGTGGTGTAGATGATTATCTAGCAACTATGCTGCTGATGACTATGGATCACATACAACCACTAGGTATTGTCGTCACTCCAGCAGATTGCTATGCCGAACCAGCCGTAAGTGCTACACGTAAAATTCTAGACTTAATGGGGCGTTCTGATATCAGAGTTGCTCAAAGTACTGTACGGGGTATTAATCCTTTCCCTCAACTCTATCGCCGTGATTCATTTGTTGTTGATCATCTTCCTATTCTCAATCAAAGCGAAACAATTCGCACACCACTGCTTGCAGAACCTGGTCAAGATTTTATGATAAAGGTGTTACAAGAGGCACCAGAACCTGTTACGTTAATGGTGACTGGTCCGTTAACAACAGTAGCAACTGCACTCGACAAAGCACCGGATATTGAAGCGAAAATTCAAAGAATTGTTTGGATGGGAGGTGCTTTGAATGTTGGTGGTAATGTGGAAAAAAATTGGGAACCAGGACAAGATGGTTCCGCAGAATGGAACGTGTATTGGGATCCAATTTCCGCAGCGCGGATATGGCAAACCCAAATTGAAATTATCATGTGTCCTTTGGATTTGACTAACACTGTACCTGTGACATCAGAAATTGTTTACAAAATGGGAAAACAACGCCACCATCCCATATCTGATTTAGCGGGACAATGTTATGCACTGGTTATTCCCCAAGACTATTATTTCTGGGATGTGCTGGCGACGGCTTATCTTGCTCATCCAGAATTCTATGAATTGCGAGAGTGGGAAACAGAAATTATCACCACTGGTTTGAGTCAAGGACGTACCCAAATAGTGCCAGGAGGGCGTAAGATTTTTGCTATGGTTCAAGTAGATAAAGAAGCTTTTTACACTTATATTTTGCAGCAGTGGGCACGTTGAATTTTTAACCACTTACCCAGTCAAAAAGATAGGAGATAGGAGATACGAAATGAGTCATCTAATTGGCGTAACACTCCGTAATCGATACAAAATATTCCAATGTCTGGGGGGTGGGGGTTTTGGTGATACTTACTTGGCTGGTGATTTAGATTTACCAGGACAACCTCAGTGTGTCGTCAAACATCTTAAACCAAAAGACTCAAGTTCTGCTGTTTTGGCGATCGCCAAAAGGTTATTCGAGACAGAAGCACAAACTCTATATCGGTTAGGCAATGCACACAGCCAAATTCCCAGATTGTTCGCCCACTTTGAAGAAAAGGGGGAATTTTACTTAGTTCAGGAATTCATTGATGGGCATGACTTGACAAAAGAAATTATTCTGGGCAAATCCAAGGATGAGCAAGTCGTCTTTAAACTTTTGAAGGATATCTTGGAAGTTTTGGCATTTGTTCATCAACAAAACGTCATCCACCGAGATATTAAGCCACAGAATTTAATGCGGCGGAGCAAAGATGGAAAAATAGTGTTGATTGACTTTGGGGCAGTTAAGGAAATCAGTGCTTTGAAAGTCAACCCTCAAGGTGAAAGTAGCCTGACAGTACCAATTGGTACTCCTGGCTATGTGCCTATCGAACAACACTATTCTCGTCCCCAGTTCAGTAGCGATATCTACGCGGTGGGAATGATTGGTTTTGGTGCATTGACTGGGTTACACCCTAAACAGTTACCACGAGATGCCAATAATGGTGAATTGTATTGTGCTTTGTTTCCAGACAAGATTAATATTAGCCCCAGTTTTGCGCAAATTTTAGATACGATGGTGCGCAACGACTATCGTCAGCGTTATCAAAATGCGACTCTTGCTTTGCAAGCCTTGCAGCAATACTTAAATATCTCTCAAACGTCAACACTTGTTCAACCACTACCACCAAAAGTTACCCCAATTTCTCCTAAGCCAGATGCTGAAACTCCAATTGTCCAAAAGATTTGGCAATTCTTTCGGCAGTTGTTTGGTGAAAGTACACCTAACAATCCTCAAGCACCAAATATTATTACTCCCAAACCACCTTCTACTTTTGGGAGTTTTGAACAACCAGAAGGACAAGTTAGCTTGCAATCTGCTTTTTATGTAGAACGTCCACCCACTGAGGCTGATTGTTACGAAACAATTTTACAACCAGGGGCGCTGATTCGGATTAAAGCACCCCGGCAAATGGGTAAGACTTCACTTTTGACACGTGTTCTTGCTGATGGGAAGCAGCATGGTTGTCAAACTGCATACTTGAACTTTCAATCAGCAGATGCAGAATTTTTCACCAGTCTGGATAAGTTCTTGCAGTGGTTTTGTGGCAGCATTGCTCAGGAGTTGAATCTTGAAAATAAGCTCACTGAATATTGGCAAGGTGTTTTGGGTAGCAAGGATAAGTGTACAAACTACTTTCAAAGATACTTGCTTTCAGAAATTCATAATCCAATCGTATTGGGTTTGGATGAGGTGGATCAAGTTTTTCAATATCCGCAAGTCGCCTCAGAATTTTTTGGCTTACTACGCGCTTGGCATGAAACATCTAAGAATAAAGAAACTTGGAAAAAACTACGCTTGGTGATTGTGCATTCCAAGGAAGTTTATATTCCTTTGAACATTAATCAGTCACCGTTTAATGTGGGATTGCCAATTGAATTACCAGAGTTCAATTCCTCACAAGTGCAGGATTTGGTGCAACGACACAAGTTGACTTGGACGCAAGAAGAAATCAACCAACTCATGGCAATGTTAGGAGGACATCCTTATTTAGTTAGGAAAGCACTTCATGAAATTGCTCGTGGCAGAATTAGCTTGTCGCAATTATTAAAAATTGCTCCTACGGAAGAAGGTTTTTACAATGATCATTTGCGTAGGCATTTGAGGAATTTACAAGAGGATAGGAAGTTAGTTGCTGCTATCAAACAAGTTGTTGCTGCGACTCATCCAGTACGGGTAGAGACGGGTTTGGCGTTTAAGTTACGCAGTATGGGGTTAGTCAAGTTTCAAGGTAATGATGTTATGCCTTTATGTGATTTATATCGGTTATATTTTCGGGAACATTTGGGGGGGAATTTATGAGTTTAGCACCCTACCCATCCTTTGCATTCATGATTTATACCTCACCCTGCCCTTCGGGCATCCCTCTCCTTATGAAGGAGAGGGAAAAAGAGGGAAAGATTTTTTCTCGTTCCCAGTCTCTGGCTGGGAATGCACTATCGGGAGGCTCTGCCTCCTCTAGCGGCAGAGACATCAAATCTGTAAGCGATAAAAGTGCCATTTTTTCCATATAGTCCCCTAAGTGCATAATTTGATGAGTCTGATCCCTATGAAAAAGAAGATATTGTTGGTTAGCTCTTTAAGCTTTTCTCGTTCTCAGAGACTGAGAACAAGGAAAAGAAAATTAATATGCGTGTTGCATTCATGACTTACACCTCACCCTGCCCTGTCGGGCATCCCTCACGCCAGATGCTACAACGGGGGGAACCCCAACGCCAGATGCCTACGGAGGGAAACCCTCCTGCAGCACTGGCTCCGCAACGCACTGGCTCTCCTTATTAAGGAGAGGGAAAGATTTTAGCGCCGATTCAAGCGAGGGTGAGGTTTTTGCTAGAAATCTTCTCCAATTTCTCTAGGATTCTCTTAAGAGAATCAGTATCTAACTAATCTATAAAAAATTTAAAAAAAGACATCCAAATGAATCAACAATTTCACCAATCATATAAATATCAAGTTGGGGGCAGTCTGCCAAATGATGCTCCCACTTATGTGCAGCGACAGGCAGATGTTGACTTCTACACAGCGTTGAAGGCAGGAGAATTCTGCTATGTCCTCAACTCCCGACAAATGGGCAAGTCTAGCCTGAAGATACGAACGATGCGAAGGTTGCAGGCGGAGGGTTTTGCCTGTGTTGATATTGATATTACAAGCATTGGCACTGCGGAACTCACTTCTGAACAATGGTATGCGGGGATAATTAATGCTATTATCAATAGTCTGGAACTCTACGAAAACTTTGATTTAAATACTTGGTGGTCAAATGAAGGTTTGCTGTCTCCAGTGAACCGATTAAGCAAGTTTATTGAAACTGTGTTATTGCAGTTGGTTTCTAAAAATATTGTAATTTTTGTTGATGAAATTGACAGTGTTTTGAGTTTGAAATTTGAAAGAGATGATTTTTTCGCTCTGATTCGAGAATGCTATAACAATCGAGCGACAAAACCAAATTATCAACGACTCACTTTTGCGCTGCTTGGAGTTGCCACTCCCAGTGATTTGATTCAAGATAAACGCCGCACACCTTTTAATATTGGTAGAGCGATTCAACTCACTGGTTTTCAGTTACAGGAAGCTAAACCGTTAGCGGGCGGTTTGGCGGTGAAAACGAATAATCCAAAAACAGCGATGGCAGCAATTTTGGATTGGACAGGAGGGCAACCTTTTCTGACTCAAAAACTTTGCCAGATGATTCTTGATGCTGATACTGCTATTCCAAAGGATAGGGTTGCTGAGTGGGTAGAGGAGTTGGTGCAAACTAGAGTCATTTCTAATTGGGAATCTCAGGATGAACCTGAGCATTTAAAAACGATTCGTGACCGAATTTTACGAGGAGGCGGACAGAGGACAGGTAGGTTGTTGGCAATCTATCAGCAAATTTTGACCTCACCTTATCAAGGAGGGTTTGGGGGAATCAGTGCGGCTGATACTCCAGAACAAATAGACTTACGGTTGTCTGGGCTGGTAGTAGAACAGCAGGGACATTTAAAAGTTTATAACCGCATTTACGAGTCAATTTTTAATTCCAATTGGGTTAATCAAAAGCTAAGAAATCTCCGTCCAGAATTCTATGCTACGGTTTTTGATGCTTGGTTGAATTCTAACCAAGATTCTGCACATTTATTACACGGGCAAGACTTACACGATGCTTTGGCATGGGCTGAAGGTAGAAGTTTAAGCAATCAAGATTATCAATTTATCTCTGCTAGTCTACAGTATGAATTCGCGCAGGCGCAAATTAACCTGAAGCAAGCACAACAAGAAAGGGCGCAGGCATTGATAGAAGCCAAAGTCGCACAAGAAGGCACGGAGTTAGAAAGAGCAGGGGTTGCAGCTTTAAGACAGTTTGAATATCAAGAAATAGAAGCACTACTAGCGGCGATGGATGCCGGACAAAAGTTGAAAGAACTGGTGAAGGATGGACGCCCTTTAGAAAAATATCCTGCTGCTAGTCCCATCCTCGCTTTACAAACAATTGTTGACAATATCCACGAACGGACGCAACTCAAAGGGCATCAGAACAAGGTCATAAGTGCAGGATTTAGCCCGGATGGTCAACGCATTGTCACTGCATCAGTTGACAACACAGCCAAGGTGTGGGATACAAATGGTAAGCAGCTTGCTGACCTCAAAGGGCATCAGAACGAGGTCAGGAGTGCAGGATTTAGCCCGGATGGTCAACGCATTGTCACTGCATCATTTGACGGCACAGCCAAGGTGTGGGATACAAATGGTAACCTGATTGCTGAACTCAAAGGGCATCAGTCCAGGGTCATCAGCGCAGGATTTAGCCCGGATGGTCAACGCATTGTCACTGCATCAGCTGACAAGACAGCTAAGGTGTGGAATTATGGTAGGCTGCTTGCTGAACTCAAAGGGCATCAGTCCTGGGTCATCAGCGCAGGATTTAGCCCGGATGGTCAACGCATTGTCACTGCATCATTTGACGGCACAGCCAAGGTGTGGAATACAAATGGTAAGCTGCTTGCTGACCTTAAAGGGCATCAGGACTCGGTTAACAGTGCAGAATTTAGCCCGGATGGTCAACGCATTGTCACTGCATCACGTGACAAGACAGCCAGGGTGTGGACTACAAATGGTAAAGAGCTTGCTGAACTCATAGGGCATCCGGACACGGTTAACAGTGCAGAATTTAGCCCGGATGGTCAATGGATTGTCACTGCATCATGGGACAAGACAGCCAAGGTGTGGGATACAAATGGTAACCTGGTTGCTAACCTCAAAGGGCATCAGGACACGGTCAACAGTGCAGAATTTAGCCCGGATGGTCAACGCATTGTCACTGCATCATTTGACGGCACAGCCAAGGTGTGGGACACAAATGGTAAAGAGCTTGCTGATCTCAAAGGGCATCAGGACTCGATCATAAGTGCAGGATTTAGCCGGGATGGTCAACGCATTGTCACTGCATCAGCTGACAAGACAGCCAAGGTGTGGTATACAAATGGTAAAGAGCTTGCTGAACTCAAAGGGCATCAGGACTCGATCATCAGTGCAGGATTTAGCCGGGATGGTCAATGGATTGTCACTGCATCACGTGACCGCACAGCCAGGGTGTGGGATACAAATGGTAAGGTGGTTGCTAACCTCAAAGGGCATCAGGACTCGATCATCAGTGCAGGATTTAGCCGGGATGGTCAACGCATTGTCACTGCATCAACTGACAAGACAGCCAAGGTGTGGAATACAAATGGTAAGCTAGTTGCTAACCTCAAAGGGCATCAGGACTCGGTCACCAGTGCAGGATTTAGCCGGGATGGTCAACGCATTGTCACTGCATCTGCTGACAAGACAGTCAAGGTGTGGGATACAAATGGTAACCAGCTTGCTACCCTCAAAGGGCATCAGGACTCGGTCACCAGTGCAGAATTTAGCCCGGATGGTCAACGCATTGTCACTGCATCTGCTGACAAGACAGCCAAGGTGTGGGATACAAATGGTCAGCTGCTTGCTGAACTCAAAGGGCATCAGGACTCGGTCATCAGTGCAGAATTTAGCCCGGATCGTCAACACATTGTCACTGCATCAGTTGACGGCACCGCCAAGGTGTGGGATACAAATGGCAAGTTGCTTGCTGAACTCAAAGGGCATCAGAAAGAGGTTACAAGTGCAGGATTTAGCCGGGATGGTCAACGCATTGTCACTGCATCATTTGACAACACAGCCAAGGTGTGGGATACAAATGGTAAGCTGCTTGCTACCCTCAAAGGGCATCGGAGCTATGTCCATCTTGCAGGATTTAGCCCGGATGGTCAACGCATTGTCACTGCATCATTTGACAACACAGCCAAGGTGTGGCGGGTTGGCGGGTTGGATGATTTGCTGGCGCGGGGTTGCGACTGGCTACAGGATTATTTTGCTTCCGATCCAGAGGCGCGGGAGAGGTTGTGGGTGTGTCGGGTGAAGAAATAGGAGGAGGGGGAAGGGGGAAGGGAGCAGGGAGAAGGGAGCAGGGAGCAGGGAGCAGGGAGCAGGGAGCAGGGAGCACAGGAATCATTTTTGGCGATCGCAGGGGTTTGGGATTGCAACGCTTGTCTTCGTTCCACTCGCAATGACATATCGTAACTAACTAGCTGGACATGATATTACCAAAGGCGATCGCTTGCAAAGGTAGCCCCCGAAGGGCGATCGCGTGGAGCAATCATTTTTGGCGTTAAGCGTAGCTCTGCCGTAGGCAATCGCTCCTTGTGCAGTGAGTGACTCTGTTAAATTAGACTTATTCCCCAATTCATTACGAGTATGATAGAAAAAACATCTACATTGCAAAAAGTCATTGAAGCAGTAGAAGCATTAGATATAGATGCTCAAATTTTGCTGATAGATATTATTACCAAGCGCCTCAATCAACAGAGACGAAATGAGTTGTTAAAGGAAGTTGCACAAGCACAACATGATTATGAACAGGGAAACGTGCGGCGAGGTTCTGTTGAAGATTTGATGGGGGAGTTAGAAGATTGAAAATTTTAGTTTGGAGTTCTGCATTTGTTCGTGCGTTTAAACGTTTAGTACGTCAAAATCCACAATTACGTTCTCAAGTAGAGGAAACACTACAAAAACTATCTGAAGATCCTTTTTCTCCCAGTTTACACAGTCACAAACTTAAAGGTGATTTAGATGGTATATGGTCGTGTTCTATTGACTATAGCAATCGTATTTTATTTCAGTTTGTTAATAACTCAGATTCAGGAGAAGAAGAAATTTTGTTGTTAACTTTGGGTTCTCATGATGATGTGTACTGAACCCAAAGCGCACGTACCCCTATGGGGCATCGCATTCGCTGTGGTTCACTTAACGCGCCATGACGAGCGTGCTAGCATCTAAGAAAAATATTAGTTATGACCAAAGCAGAAGTCTTGGCAGCCCTGAAAAACATGACGACTGAAGAACGTTTGGAAGTCATTGAAATCGCATCAAAGTTAATTCGTCAAGAAATCACTACAAAATCGAAAGTTCCTCTTCAAAAAGAACTGAGTTTAGCTGAAGCGGCTGTTGTCATGCGTTCTTTTTACGAACAAGGAAGTGAGTTAGTGATTTTCGCTGATCGGGATACAGAAGACTTCTATGAATATGAAGATTATGCGTAGAGGTCAAATTTGGCTTTTTAATTCTGACCCCACTGTTGGAGACGAAATTGGCAAAACCCGCCCCGCAATTATTGTTAACAATGATGAAATTGGCACATTACGGCTGAAAGTTGTTGTACCAATTACTGGATGGAATGATGCTTTTACTGGAGTCTTGTGGATGGTTCGATTAGAACCTAATGCTGAAAATGGTTTAAGTAAGCCTTCTGCTGCGGATACATTTCAAGTACGTTCCATCTCGCAGCAAAGATTAGTTCGTCAACTAGGAATTGTGTCAGATGAGCAAATGCAAAATATCAGCAAAGCCTTAGCGATTGTCTTATGCATTAATTAGTTTACTTGTCAATATATTCAGGCGATGCCCCAGAGAAGCAGGTGCTTTGCATTAATGCCTAAAAGACAGGCTAGGCGTAATTGAAATTGCATTTGGGATTGGGTTGAGATATGACTATAAACAAGAGCGATCGCTATTATAAAGACGAAAACTACGACAATGTTACTCCCACCAAAATTACAAAACTTGCTCCATAGTCTCCCAATTGAAGGTGCAGTTCGCATCGAATTAGTTGAGGGAATTCCTATCTTTCGAGCTTCTAGTACTGTACAAAATCGCATTGAAGAACTCTTGACAAAACAACAAAGTTCTCCACTGACTTCGGATGAAGAACACGAACTCGACCTTTACGAAGAAATTGACGATTACTTAAGTTTTATTAATCGGACTGTTCGTAATGCTTTCTTGACACAGGCGATTAGCTGGTGTTTAGTGGATGAAAATAACCCTCAAAATCAATCTAGAAAATTTAGCCCCAAGGAAATCGCCGCAACAGTTCCAGAAACAGAAATTTCACCTTGAATGATTTTCTCTCTAACTGATTCTACTGGAATCAGAACAACTTCTATTTCTTCTGTAATATCTAACTTTTTTTCTCCGGACTTTATCACATTTTCTGCTAAAAATAAATGTATATTATTTGTATCTTTACTAGGGTTATCATATAGTGTTGCTATTTTTGTGACTTTTTGTGCAATATAGCCAGTTTCCTCTTGCATTTCTCTGATGGCTGCGGCTTCAGCACTTTCTTGTGTTGGGTTGAATAAGCCAGCAGGGAGTTCTAACAAAAATTCACCCACTGCATGCCTATATTGCCGCACAAAAACAATTTCTTTGGTACTAGTGATAGGTAAAATTAGAGTAATTTCTGGTCTGACATTGACGAAATAATCATCTATAATTTGACCATTAGGCAATTCTATTTCATCTTGCCTGACTTTGCACCAGTAATTATCCAAAACCATTTTGGAGTGTAAAAGCTTCCATTTTTTTAAGTTTGTCATATAAATAGAGTGGATACCATAATTTATAAAAAGATCATATAGCAATCCTAAATGATTCAAGGTGGGCACTGTCCACAACGTCAAAATAAGGGTTTGAGCGAACGCTAAACAGTGCCCAACGCCCTTCGGGTTCGCCAGTCGCCTACGGAGGGAAACCCTCCTGCAGCGCTGGTCTCACCAGATGCTCCAAGCCGGGAAACCCGGACGCCAGACGCCTACGGAGGGAGACCCTCTCCGAAGTTGCCACAACGCGGGGAACCCGCGCAAGGCACTTCTCTCTGCAGCGCTGGCTCTCCAACGCACTGGCTCCCCTACAAAAATTGCTCTGTTCACTGTTCACTGTTCACTGTTCCCTCCCTTTGTACAATTCTTCGGTAAACTGACAGTTACTTTTGTTCCTTGCCCTTGTTGGCTTTCTACTCTAATTTCGCCGCCATGCAACTCGATGCAAGCTTTGACAATAGCTAATCCTAAGCCGGTTCCGGGAATTGCGCCAACGTTACTTCCTCGACTGAATGATTCAAACAAGTGTTGTTGATCCTCAATAGGTATGCCAATTCCTTGATCTTTGACATCAAAAATGGCGTGTGAATCATTCCCCATGAGGTGAACTTCAATATTGCCACCATCTGGCGAGTACTTGATCGCGTTCGACAGTAAGTTAACCAGAATTGCCCGCAAAAGTTTTTGATCGCCCCAAAAACCCCTAGTGTTACCTGTGATTTTGAACGTTAATTGATGGCGATCATCGCTAATGATCTGTCGCTGTTCTTCAATGATGTCTGAGCAAAATTGCAGCAGTTCAAATGGATATGGCGTAAACCTTGCTTTGCCGAATTCAAATGTGGAAATCATCAGCAAGTCGTCTACCAGTTTAGTCATTTGTCTTGCCTTATCTTCAATCAATTGCAAGAACTGCTGGTGTTTAGTCTGATGCAGCTGATTGCTATGTTGCAAGAGTGTTGACGCAGCCAGAAGGATGGAGGCTAAGGGATTTCGATATTCGTGAGAAACTGTAGCGACAAATTGGGATTTAAAGGCATTGAGTTGCTTTTCGTTCTCTAGAGCCACCAAAGCCTGGGTTAGCTGTTGGGCTTGTTGAATGGCGATCGCCAAATCTCCAGCCAATTGATTGAAAATCTCTACTTCATCCGTCTGCCATTGTCGTACTTTAGAATCTTGACAAGCAACTAATAATCCCCAAACTCTGGCAGATAATTCGTCTTGCTCTTTCACTAAAATGGGAACGAGCAAATATGCCTGAGTCGCCTTTTTCCGATTGTGCGAAACGATGATTGACGCTTCACCTTGCGCTTTTGTGGTTGCTTTTCCTATTTCCCAAAGATTGGATTGGTTATTTTTGAGAAGCAAAGCGGTAAATTGCTGAATGGGTTCTGCGGATAAGCTACTTACCCCAGCCTCACAAAGCTTTGTCAGATAGGGCTTTGCGGATTCCGTTATTTCGTGAGTGTCTGAATTTGGGCTAACCTGGTATATTGTCACACTGTCGCATAACAGCAGTTGTTGCACTTGTGTGACAGTCGTCTGCAAGATTTGCTCCAGGTTTAGTGACTGACGAATCCGCAGGGCGATACGTGTAGCGTCTAGCCTTGGGCTTATCACCGCTGCTGTTAATTGCTGAGGTTGGTGTCTTTTACTGAGCTGGTTTTGCTGCTGTGAGTGTTGAATCACATTGCGAACAGTCATTTGCAGGACATCTGGTTCTATATCTTTCTTCACCAGGTAATCCTGAGCACCCCGCTTCATCGCTTGTACAGCAACGCGTTCATCACCTTGTCCAGTTAACATAATCACAGGGAGCGGGGAATCTAATCGTTGCAGCTTGAGTTCATCCAAAAACTCTAGCCCGCTCATATCAGGAAGGCAAAAGTCGAGCAGAATCGCATCGCAATGTTTTTTCTGGCAAAGCGCAAGCCCTGACTCTGCCGAGGATGCTTCTAAAATCTGGTAGGAATGGTGAGGATCGCTTAAAAGATATTCACGATAAACTTCTCGATCCTCCATACAGTCATCGGTGATTAGGAGTGTCCAGACGTCTGACATAAGAGGAAAACAAAGCAATCTCTTTGCCTGGTGTGAAAGCCACAAGTTTTCAATTATAAAGAAAATCTAAAACAAAGAGTGGAAAATTTTCTTTTAATAGTCCTAATCATATCAAATCCTCTCAACGAGAAACGTGAAATTTCTTGTTTATAAAGGCTTAGGGGTTTTGCTAACTAGCGCTCTTAATCTCTAGCAATATATGAAGAAACACCATTCCCTGTTAAGCGTTAAGCGTTAAGCGTTAAGCGTGTTTCTTCGCACGTGCCGATTTTGAAGTTGGTGGTGTGTTGACTTGCAACCAGTAGTTCACAAATGCCTGAACTGTTTTCTCCAGTTCACTAGAGTCTATTGGTTTGATGAGATAGCCATTTGCCCCTTTTTCATAACAGAATTCAACATCTCTCGGGTTTGAGGATGTCGTAAACACAATAATTGGGATTTCCTTAAAATTCTGGTCTTGCTTAAGTTGCTCTAGCACATCGCGACCATCGGTGCCTGGTAAATTTAAGTCGAGCAGGATGACGGAGGGACGTGGTGCAACATCTAGATTATCATAGTCGCCTTCTTTATAAAGGAAATCTAAAACTTTATCTCCGTTTGTACACCGGTATATCGGATTTTGAACATCCATTTGCTCCATGAGCACTTGCAGCACCTCAAAATCCTCATCACTATCTTCAGCGATTAGTAAAGGGCAGCACTGCTTTGTCATCATTCGTGTCATTAAAACTTGATGTTATTTTTGTTTACATAAATTAACAAAAATTATAAAAGAGAAATGATCACAAAATAAAATAAAATGTAGATCCCATACCTACGGTAGACTCCACCCAAATTTGTCCACCGTGACGCTCGATAATCTTTTTGGTAATTGTCAATCCTGCCCCTGTACCGCCACCATACAGATTTTGCTCGTGCAGCCGTTTAAACAATCGGAAGATGGTTTCGAGATGTCGTGCTCGAATACCAATGCCGTTATCCTGTACGTAGAAAGTGATTCGGGAGTCAGAGAGTGAGGGAGTGGGAGAGTGAGGGAAAATTCTCCCTCTTTCGTGTTGTTCCCAATCGCGTGTTCCTTCTTTGTCCAAATAACCAATCGAAATCCATTGTTCTGGTTTATCGTTATACTTAAAGGCGTTGCTGAGCAGGTTCATGAACACTTCGTTGATCAGGACAGGATCACACACAACCGTAGGCAACAGTCGGGGAATGCGAATATCAGGTTGAATGTCTTGATGGCTGACGCCTAAATCCTCAAGCACTTGGTTGACTAATTGGTTAAGATCTGTAGGTACAAGATGGAGTTCCGCTTGTCCGAGTCGCGAGAACTTGAGCAGAACATCGATCAGCGACTCCATGCGACGAGTCAGACGGATTAAGGTTTGTAAGCGGTTTTTACCCACCTCATCCAGCACCGACTCATAACCTTTCAACAACAGCATCGAGTAATTATGAATACCTCGCAAGGGTTCCTTGAGATCATGAGAGGCAGCATAGCTAAAAGAATCTAGCTCCTGGTTGGTGCGCTCTAATTCCTGGTTAATTCGGGCTAACTCATCTGCTTTATTAAGAACAATACCAACGATCGCACTCCTAAGATCCAGCGCCTGATCCAATTCACACGCTTTCCAGGGTAAGGAAGTTAATCGAACGGTTTCTTGCCATTTTTCAAACGATTGGCGGGGAGATAAAGTTATACTGCCATCTTCCTTAACCGTTATAGATGCATTCGGATCACCTGCCCAGTTTACTGTTTGCAGAACTTCCGGGCGAAACCAGAGGATGTAATACCGTCGGACTTTAGAAATTTGCAGCAGCACTAAGCCACTGGCAACATCTTTGAACACAACAGCTTCTGGATAAAGCTTTGGGAGCGAATCGGTATGAAACAGGGCATCCTTGACTTGAGTATCTGCCCATTGAATCAGAACGCTAACCTGCTCAATCGTTGGCGTTACTCCAACCAGCGTAATTTCATCTTCCAAACAGATAGCAGCTCCTGTGGCATTTACTAAATCTAAAAGTCGAGGGGCGGGATTGACAAGAGCTTCTTTAAGATTATCGACTTGAGAAATAGATTCAACAAACTCCGATTGCAAGGATCTAAGTTTGATAATGTAGTCGAGTTCTTCAGAATTGACTTTCTTGGCTAATTCCAACGACACAAATTCCCCCAACAACTCGCAGGCTTCGCGGGTTTCGTAAGAAAGATACTTGGGTGTTTGATGATGACAAGAAATTAATCCCCAAAGCTTTTGATTGTGAATCAACGCGATAACTAAAATAGCTGCTACGCCCATGTTTTGATGATATTCAACGCAGCAGGAATCAACGCCCCGAAGAATTGCAAGGCTAAGATCAACGGGTTGTTGCATCAACGGATGAGAAGCCGCTACTAACGAAATCGACTGTGCTGTTAAATCAGGAATAAATCGCAGCAAACCGCGTGCATATAACGCCCGAACTTGCTCTGGAATATCTGTCGCAGGATAGTGCAACCCCAGATAGGAGGGTAAGTCATCCCGCTTTGCCTCCGCCATCACAGTACCTGCTTCGTGTTGGTCAAATTGATAGACCATGACTCGGTCAAATTCAGTGATTCTACGAATTTCTTGAGTTAACAAGTGAAGAAATTCGTGACTGGTCGATACTTGTCGTAGTTTGGCGATCGTCCTTCGGACGCACCCCACAGGGGTGAACGCTCTTCGCACGAAAGCAGGTACACTAAATAAACCTAACGGTAATGTTGGTTCTAACTCAAGGATGATGAAATTCTCTGTTCGATGAACTAAACCGTTAAAAGAACGCTCACTTACCAAGATGGATTCTTGAAGTTTTATGGGACTAGCACTGTCAATTAAGTGCAAACTCTGTCTAATTGCATCAACAACTTGGACATCAAGCAGCGTACTTAAGGATTGATTAAGCAAATCTTCAGAAATGCCAAACTGCTCCTGGATATTAGCGCTCACGCAAACAACTGTAAGCTCAGGCTCACTGAGCACCAAAAGAATACCATGAGGCTGAATTGAACCAGAAAAATGAATGGGTTCAAGATAATGATTCATAAAACCTCGCGGTAATGGGTAGTAGTGATTTTAGACGCGCTCTTAGCTTGACTGATCAATCAAAGCATTAAGCAAATCTAAAAAAAGTATTAAATTATTTTACAAAAAGATCGAGACAGAGCAATCCGGATGAAACAATATAAATAAAATATAAAATTTTTCGCACAGGGGTACAGGGCAATGTTTGTCAACTCTTCAATGCTGTATTTGACTTGGTCTGTAATTGAGAATACCTCAAGCACCGAGCTGCTTAACCTTACAGATACAGCGTTAATCAGGCTGCTCCTAAAACAAATTGCCGCAAAAATGCTGCTGACTGGCGAGGAAGTCTGTGCATTATATGATTATATTGGCTCTAGAACTCCACTAATCCGTGATATTGCTGACTCCCGTCTTGTCTCAAACACGTATCCAATATAGGGGAACGCTTAACAGTGAACAGTGAACAGTGAACAGAGTCAGCGATTTCTTGACTCCCCTTAACTTGATAACCCTTCGGGTATCTCCTGCAAAGACGCTACTTTGTAAGTCCCAAAGGGACACGCTTACGCGTATCTCCTGCACAGACGCTCTTGCAACGCTCGATTCGTGCGCTTGCGCTTACGCAGTCGCCTAGGTCGGGAGACCCTCCTGCATAGCGCTGGCTCACTGATAACTGATAACTGATAACTGTTTTAAGAAGGGGGATTTAGTTTCGCGAATTATGTTGCTAGCGCTCTTAACCCCTAGTTGGAGGCTCATATCTTGCAGATATTTGTAGAAAACCGTACAACCTAAAAAGATGCAAGGGAAAGTTAGATAATTTTTCTTAGGTTTTGTCCCTAAATAAAGAACTTTTGATTTAATACTGAGTGACTAAATACCATCAATTTTTCTGGGTGCAAGATTTGAGACTTGCCACTTCTAACTTCCAACTTTTGATTTGTGTTTAAATGAGAATTCGTTGGATTCCACAAATACGAAACCCAACGTACAATTGTTCTTAACTGAACAGTATTAGGATCAAGCTATATTTAAGCAACAATCCTAAAACTCTTGCGATATCTTAGTCTCCAGTAATCGAGAGTTCATCAACCCAGATTTTGGGACATACACCTCCAGGAGTCAACTCTGGTTCTTTTTCGATAAAAGTAATTGATTTGAGGACTTCGAGAAAATCTCCAGCAACTGTTGCAGACTCAATGCTTGTCTTAACACCTTTGTTGACAAGCCAGCCATCAAATGGTAGAGAAAAGGAACCTTGTAAAGCTTTCACACCTGCGTGCAGAGCTTGTAGCTCATCAATAAAAACGACATTTTCTGCTGTTTCCAAACTCAATTCCACCTCACCAGGTGCGGCTGCAAAAACATGATAGAAATTCGGACTGACAGAGACTTTTGCACCAATATTAGCGTTACCTGTCGGCTGAGCGTTCATCCTTTTTGCAGTACCTGCACTGTGGAGAAAGCCTGTTAAAACGCCATTTTCAATTAACGAAACTTTGCGGGTGGGAGTTCCTTCACCATCAAAAGTTTCTGCACCGATGTTTGCTGGATGTAATGCGTCATCGTACACTGAAAGCAGCGGAACAGCAATTTCCTTTCCTAAATCATCAGGGGTAGATAAACTTTGCTTGTCCAGAATACTTTGAGCATTAAACAAGTTAGAAAAAGCACCCAATAAACTCAAGAAAGCATCTGGAGAGAAAACAACTCGATATTTCCCAGTCTTGATTTTTTCATAATTCAAGTGGCTGATAGTTTTCTCTGCAGTTTCTTTGATGCAACCATTGATATCTAGATGATCTAAACCTTTGCTAATTCTAAAAGCGCCACCACTGCGAGGTTTCTTTCCATCTTCCTCAGTTTTGCTATAAAGAAAAATCGACGATGTTGAGCCAGATTCAGTTCTCATCGCACCATCGCTGTTGAGATAAAATCTGTCAAAATCTCTTTGCGACAAACTATTATAAGGGACTCCAATGATCGCAGAATGAGCGGCGAGGACTTCTTTTTCAGCAGCTAACAAACTTTCTATCAGATCAGAAACAGGTGCTTGGGGTGCTTTGTCGTGTGATGAATTATCCAGGGGAACCGTAGACTCTGGGCTAAAATCAGGGACGTTTTCTTTTACACCAAAAAAACTTGCTTCGTAAGCTGTTTTTAAAGCTAATTCAAGTCCTTTGGGATCTACATCGGTTGTGCTTGTGACACCCATCGTGTTGTCTTCATTCCAAACACGAACGGTGACACCAGAAAGATTAGAAGCTTTTACTTGTTTCGGCTCACCTTGATCCACTTGCACACTTGTTCCATCTGCTGTTGAGCCATAGATATCGAATTTTTTGATGCCAAGTTTACCAGCACTTTCCTTGGCATAATTTGCAATTTCACTGATGTTTGGCATAGTTCGTCAATTTTAAATTCACGTGTTTTCTCACTCTCTCGCTCTCTCGCTTCCAGGTTCTACCTGGGAGTGTATTACAGGAGGCTCTGCCTCCTGGTATCGTGTGGCGGAGCCACATACAAGGGCATTCCCAGGTAGAACCTGGGAACGAGTTAAACGAGTTAAGGGGGTGGGAACGAATTAGCGTCCACCTACGGTAATCGAATCAACCTTGATGTGTGGTTGTCCTACTGTTGTGTAAATACTGCCACTAACAGAACCACAAAAACCAGGAGCAAGGGATAAATCTTGAGAACACATGGAAATTTTATTCATAATTTCCTTCGCTTCACCAATCAAGATAGCTCCTTTGAGTGGCTTGGTGATTTTGCCATTTTCAATCAAATAAGCTTCATCTACACCAAAGTTAAATTGCCCTGTAGCACCAACGCTACCACCGCCCATCTTCTTACAGTAAATACCTTTATCTATAGAAGCAAATAAATCATCAGTGCTATATTCGCCAGGAGCAATGTAGGTGTTACGCATCCGGCTAGCAGCAGCATAACCAAAACTCTGGCGGCGTCCACTACCTGTTCTGGGGTGTCCAGTGCGTACTGAACCTGTTCTATCTGCCAAGAAGTTCTTTAAAACGCCTTTTTCAATTAATAGCGTTCTTTGAACTGGCATACCTTCGTCGTCCATATCAATTGTGCCGAAGGCGTTTTCGGTTCGTCCTTCATCCCAAGCTGTCAAAGCTTCGTGGGCAATTTTTTCACCTTTTTTGTCAGCAAAGGGAGTGGTTTTGCGTTCAATTTGAGTGGTTTCCAACAGGTGTCCGCAGGCTTCGTGGAAGATAACCCCACCGAAGTGATTTGCCATGATGATGGGGTAAGTGCCTGATTCTACATAATCAGCGTAGAGCATTTTGCCTGCTGATTCTGCGATTTGCTCTGCCGCTTGTTTATGATCCCAAGCTTTCAGGAAATTGGGATCACTAGTGTTACCACCACGTTCGGCGAGGGAAGCGCGATTAGCACCGTCAGCACATAACAGCATAAGTGCGACCGACTGAGTGAGGCGAATATCGCGAGCAAAGGTACCATCACTAGCGGCGACTAGCACTTCTTGCCAATCACGGAAATAGGTGGCGCGGCGCGATTGTACATGACTTGCTTTTTGCTGTAGTTGGGTAGTACTTTCAAGGAGAACATCTCCCATGTCCCGCATGGAAGTGCACAGAGGTAGCCAGCTATCTTTACCTCTTTTGCTAGCATAATCTCGCAATAGTTCCAGATTTATTTCTGGGATGAAAGCATTAGGAGCAGGAAGTTGCAATCCTAGAATAGAAAGACCTTTTTCCAAAGCTGCTTTCAAACCAGAAAAGGAAAGGTCGTTCGTGCTAACGTAGCAGTCAGCTTTGCCACGAAATACTCTGACTCCTGCACCCGTAGAAAGACGCGGTGTAATGCTGGTGATGGCGTCTTCCTCTGCTAAGCAGCTAATATAGTTGACACGTTCTAAAAAGAATTCAATAAAATCAGCACCAGCAGCACGTCCCAGTCCCAAAAGCGTAGACAGGGGTGCTTCCCAAGATTCATCAAATCGCTCTGGTGTGAAGGAGTATTGTAAGGTTGGGAGTTGTTTGGACAGAAGTAGAGTACTTGTAAGCATCAGTAGCCTCAAAAAGCTGGCGTTACCAGAGAATTAACTGAACAGTCCTTTGTGTGTTCAGTCTAACAAATCAATGGAAGTCGCAGTCGGGATCAAGGTGGTAGAGGTTTCCCCACCTTGGGAACGAGTCAACAAATTAGGGGTGTAGGGGGATAGGGGTGTAGGGGAAAGACAGTAATTCACGGTTACTTTTCTCCTCATGTACACTGCTATACTGTTCGGACGTTCGGCGAAGTCTCAGTCAAGCTGTCGAAGCCTTACAAGAAAATCCTCAGCGCCGATATTCATCCCCGCAGTCACCAATTAACTTATACAAATCCCGTGATTTGCTAGATACAGCATTTATTTGATTGAAATCCTCAGCATCCAGTGTGAAGTTAAAAACTCTGGTATTGTCTTGTATATGTTCAGATGCGCCAAGCCTTGCACCCACAATCACACCTGCAACAGTTGGCTGCTCCAAAATATAACGCACTGCCACATTGGAGATACTGACATTGTATTTGTCAGCTATTTCTTTTAGGGTAGAAAGTAATTCTTGAAAAAGTCTCCAACCACCCCAACCATCTATCATATTTTTGTATTTTCTCAAGCTGGCAGTGGTTAAGTCAAACCCTCGTGGTTCCGGTTTACCTAAGTACTTTTCAGATAACAAACCACCGCAAACTGTGCCATATGTGAAAAGTTTTATGTCGTGCTGTTGACAAAACGGAATCATATTCACTTCTGGACGACGATCAACCAGAGAAAATTGCACTTGATTAGATACTATTTTGATGCCAGCATCTGTAATAATTTGCAAATGTTCCGTATCAAAATTAGTCAAAGCTAAATGTTTAATTTTTCCCTCTGTTTGCAGTTCTGCCATATATTTGAGGGCATCTAGATAATTTTTATCCCGGTATTCCCACCAGTGAAATTGCATCAAATCTAAAGATTCAACGTCCATCCTTCTCAATGAAACATTGATGTTTTCTTCAACCAATTCTCTGGTCATCTTGGTAGGACGAGGTACCCATTTCGTAAAGGCTTGAATATTGGATAAAGCTTCTTTACCACGAGTTGCAATCAATTGACGGCGAAACTCACCAATAAAATCTTCTGCTGGTCCATAATGGTCTGCTAAATCCCATGTTGTAAAGCCTGCATCCACATATTTGAACATACTTTGAATAGCGGCTTTTGGATCAATGCGTCCATGCGCACCAGAGACTTGCCACATTCCATTTAAAACCCGACAAATGTTTAAATCAGGTGTAAATTGTAAACGACTTGAGGTGGGTAGATTCATCACAAATTACGGCAGAATTCCTTTCATACATTAAGCATGGCAGGGAAAGGTGCCGTCCTCCAACTATTGAACGACAATTGAACAACAAAAATTTTGGTCTTGCTTGAGAGTATAATCGATAGCTGAGTGCCCTGGCTGTTTCATGTTGGCAAATGCACCATCTCGCGTACATTTCCTCGCACACCGCCCTACACTTTTACCCCCTTATACCCTCCCATAACGAAGGATCTCGTTGCGTAAGTCCTGATTATAATACCAATTCTCTGTAAACTTGCACTTAATATTTACTCTTTTATTCTTGGCGTTCTTGGCGTCTTGGCGGTTAGTTTAATAAACATTAAGTGCATCTTCATAGAGAATTGGTATAACTAACGCCAGCCTTTTTCAGCTTGCTTTAACACATAAGCGGATAAATCTTGTATTTCTTGTTTGCTAAGGCGATCTTCGTAGGCTGGCATATTATTTTTACCATTAGTAACAATGGAGGAAATTGCCTCAATGGAATCCATATGATATTTTTTTAGTGCTTTTAATTTTAAATTCTTGCCTCGTCTAACAATGTTGCTACCGTTAATATGACAACCAGCACATTGAACACTAAATATTTTTTCGGCGTTCACTGTATCTGTAGCTAATGCTGTAGGAATGAAGTTCAGATTTAAGACAATGAATGTCAGTAAGAGAATGATGATTAGCTTTTTCAATTTGATACTCATTTCAATATCACAGAAAGTTGGATTTTTGGGTTAACAATTTCTATTTTCAAACAAGCTTTGGCGATCGCCCGTAAGCGCAAAGCGCACGCAATCATGCGCTCTTCCGTAAGGCGTGCCGTAGGCATACAAAGCAGTGTGTCCGTAAGGACTCAGGGCAGACGCAATCATGCGTATCGCCAAACAATTGATTTCTACAAGCTACATAGCTAAATCTCCTTTGCTGGGTAGAATTTTGATGCTGTATCTGTTGATTATCATCCTATATAGTGTCAGGAAAATCACGACTTAGATGAATCGCAATGCTGTATTATTGGCTGTCGCCGCACTATTGCTGATTGCCTTTTCTTGGTGGGGTGTCATTACAGCGCAAACTGGGTTACTGGTGCGTCACCTTAACCGTGAAGGAGTGCCTATGCTATACGTTGCACCACGTAACGCCGAGAAGATACCAGGTGTCCTTGTAGCGCACGGTTATGCAGGTTCTAAGCAGTTGATGTTGGGTTACGGCCACGTTTTAGCACACGCAGGTTACGCCGTGATGCTGTGGGATTTCAACAGTCATGGGGCTAACGCCAAACCACTGGAACGTGGTTCACTTCAGCAAAATCTAGATGTTGCTTATGCAGCAATCTTGGAACAGCCAGAGGTTGATTCGTCGCGTTTAGCAATGCTCGGTCATTCTATGGGGAGTGGTGCAGTCATGTCAGCCGGTATTCAGAATGTAAACCGTTTTGCTGCTACTGTTGCCGTTTCGCCCACGGGTGCGGCGGTAACGCCCAAAGCGCCGCGTAATCTCCAGTTGCAAGCAGGTTCTTGGGAAGGAGGTTTTGTTGGGAATGCACAGCGGTTATTGAAGGCGGCGGGAGGAGAAAATGAAAATTTGGCTGCTGGAAGAGGACGCGAACTTGTCGTCATTCCCAACGCTGAACACATCACTATTTTGTTTAGGAATGCTAGCCACCAAGCTGCCAAAAACTGGCTTGATGCCACTTTTGGAGTGCAACGTAATAGTGACTACGTTGATCGTCGGATGATTTGGTATTTCTTGCACTTGTTAGCGTGGCTGGCTTTACTTGGCGCAGTTGCTTCTATGAAAGAGGATACGGGCAAATTCTCCGCATCTTCTAAAACGTCACTACGTTTTTTCTCTGGTTTGAGAAGCTGGGGAGGTTTACTAATAGCACCGTTTGTAGCAAGTGGTGTACTGGTGTTACTGAGTCGTAGTGGCGATATTAACAGTTTGGGTGGCTTGCTGGTAGGCGGTGCAGTAAGTATTTGGTTCGGCGTAGCGGGTTTGGTTTGGTTGGCTGTCATGTTTCGCTTACCACGTCCTACACTACGAACTATTGGTTTAGGCATAGCACTATTTGTAGTCTTGTGGATTGCCTTTGGTGCAATGGCACAGGTGGTGTGGCTACAGTGGTGGCTTATTCCGGCGCGTTTAAAGTTATTTCCCCTGATATCACTCGCTTGTTTTCCTTGGTTTTTGGCATCTGGAGTCGCACAACAAGACGTTGGAGTTGGAAAACGAATTTTGTGGTGGCTAGGGCAAAGTGTGATTTTGATAGGGGGCTTTATTTTGGTGCTTTACTTATTGCCTGAACTTAGTTTTATTTCTCTTTTGCTACCATTATTTCCTTTGATTATAGGGATTTTTTCCTATGCCAGCAGCTTGTATAAAGAAATTTGGAGTTATGCCCTTGGCAGTGCTTTATTGTTTGGCTGGATACTAGCTGCTGCCTTTCCTTTAGCTAGCTAGAAAATCATACTTACTAACTACCGCATCAAAAAGATTTTTGATGTTTTGGAGAGGGCAGACGACATTGAAGACAACAAACTTGCCATCCTGGAATGGATGTATGTTCCGCTACTAATTCATTCCGAGCGACAACTTAAACTTCTTTACCAAGAACTTTCCAAAGACCGTTTTGTCTGGAAGATGCAGTAAATTTCAGACAACTTTTGCTACCGATTCTTCACGCTTTGCTCATTCGGTTGCTTCAGACGTCACTAGGTTTATAAGCCTTGAAGCAATCTCGTTGACTGGGAGGACGAAATCTACAGTCCCGGTGGAAATGGCAGCGTCGGGCATATCGAAAAACTCGCTAGTACTATCATCAGAGGTAATAACCTTACCGCCCATCTGATGAATCGCCTGCACTCCCAAAGCGCCATCATTACCTGTACCACTGAGGATTACGGCTATTGCCCGCTGTTTGAAACTAGCTGCCACTGACTCCAACAGCAAGTCGGCAGAAGGGCGGGCAAAATCCACGAATACGGCTTGCGAAAGGCAAATAGTACCGTTTGTAGTAACTAGCAGGTGTTCGTTTTGGGGAGCAAAGTAGATAATGGACGGTCGTAATGGCTCTCCTTCTTGTGCAAGCTTGAGAGGCAAAGTCATAGAACCGCTCAGGGCGGATGCCATTGAGCTGGAGTTGGATTGGGTGTCCAAGTGCTGTACCACGATGATGGCTGCCGGAAAGTTCAGTGGTAAGGCAACTAGGATCTGGCTTAAGGCGCTTATCCCACCGTCACCTACTGCCAGCACCACCACTTTGTCAGCAGTTAGTTCTTGTTGTGTCTCGTTATTCGGTACTTCGTTATTTGCGGTTCCAGTAGCTGTAGCAGGCAATTGGTTCATGAACAGTGCTTGCCGGATGACGTCAGAGCGTTGTTGCGCCTCAATAGCCTGCGCTTCAAAAAGCTTTGCTGACTTGATGCGCGTCCTAGAGCGTGCATTAGTAGCCATCTTAAACATCAGCTCCGCTCGCTCTTCTAAAGAACCAATTGCCGCCCACAACGCCTCCTCTTGGACCTGAGCCTGAGCCGCCTGCAAACTAGCCTGTGAGAAGGCGTGGCCCACGCGACACCGGAACTGGAGAAAATTTCTTTCCTGCAATTGGAACAGGCTACCGCCGCAGTCTGGACAGCGAAAGCCCGCACTTATCCCAAGCGGTCCGTTGTTCCGTAAAGCCACCCCATCGAGTTCCACAATGTCGGGTTCCATTTCCAGTTCGCCCTCGTTAGACATATTCAAAGCTCCTTGTGTTGCTATTGGTTCATAAGTTAGCTGTACTAAAAGGGGAGCGATTGACACCACTGGCAGGATATAGTCAACGTCTACGTGTTCGATGGCGCTGTTGGGCATCCCGGAAAACAGGGCATCATCGGGGTTCTGAACGACTGCCACACCGCCAAGTTTTTTCACGTCTATAAGCCCCGCTGTCCCGTCGTCAAGCGTGCCCGACAACACCACACCAACCACTCGGCTTTTGTACGCCTTTGCTGCTGTGCGAAACAGGGGATCGACCGCCGGACGACAGTGATTTTCATTAGGACCCTGCACCACGCGGATGTAGCCGCGTTTAACTAGCAAGTGGTAGTCCGGCGGTGCTACGTAGATCCGTCCATGCTCTATAGCCTCACCGTCTTTTGCATGAGTCGCGCTCAAGGAACCACAACGGCTCAAGAGATCCGGCAACAAGCTTTTAAATTGCGGTGAAACGTGAACGACGATGAAGATTGCAGCGCTTAGATCTTTTGGCAAAGGGGCGACCAGCGTCTTCAGCGCTTCCACGCCGCCTGCTGAAGCTCCAATAACAATAATGTCGTGACCGAGCATTTATTTTTCCTTATACAATAGTATCGGAAGCGCGAATAGTACCGGAATACCCATCCCATTACTGGGACTGAATGAAAGCTCCATGAATCCGGTAAAAATCCACTCAAGTATCTTTGTCGCTGGATTTGCGCAATTTAAAGAGGCACTTTGGAGCAAGCACTGTTTTCCTCATTTGCAAAGAAACTGACTCTGTAGTACCACTAGCAGAATTTATCTCGCTGCTTCCACTAAAATAACCACTACTGTTGCATCTAACTTCTAGCTAAAGAATTGATCAATATTAAGTTTTAAAGTATACTTAAATACAAATTTTCCGAGCCAATAACTTGAATTTAGCGATCGCTGCAATTGTTCTGTGGAATAAACATTGGTCATGTTTTAGCATACGCGCCAAAATCAGCAGATGGAATATGGCTCGATGTCGCAGTCCGCGAGATTATTGAGGAAATTGCAAGCTTTGAGGTTGAACGAGCTATACAAACTGGTGTTTACAATAAGTATCCAGTTGTAACCCACATTCCGCATCTTGAACTTCGATGCGATACGCGGAGCGTCAAGCCTCCGGCTTATCGCCTGATTTCATTAGGACTTACGCATGAAAACCAGAGATCAAAGGTTTGGGCAAGGGTATAGGGGTTCAAACCCTTATACCCCTACACCCTTACCCCCTTACACCCTCCCATAACTACTCTATTAGGACTTACGCAAAAACCCTTTTAAACCCTCTTACTTTTGTGTTCTTTGTGTCCTACCCTGCGGGAAGCCCTTCGGGTATCTCCTGCACCAGACGCTACGCGTATCTCCTACGGAGACGCTGCGCGTTCGCTCTTAGCGTGCGCTTGCGCTTACGCCCAAGCCGTGTGGGCTTTGCGCTTACGCAGTCGCCTAGGTCGGGAAAGCGTCATTCGCGCTGTCTCACCGCTCCGCGTCTATGTGGTTTATTTTTTCATTATTTTGCGTAAGTCATGTCTATAAAAGCAAAGCCTTGATTGAACACTGTTTGAATGCTGAATTAGAGAGTGTGGAGTACACTTAGTAAGTATTGGCATCATTTTTCCGTTCTGCTACGAGTGGCTGAATCAAATTGATACGTTTCCCCTGTGCGTCTCCTTATTCTCTTGAACCACAAATTAATGAAAAATGAGCATCAAAACAGTCGGCATGATCAGCAGCTATCCTGGTTTAGATCAAAAACCAGATTGGCTATGGCAACAAACTCCTCATCCCTTTGGTGTTTGGGGTGATATTCAAATCCATTCTACAGCCCCCAAATCAGATTTCTTATTAATGTATAACTACACGTCTTTTCCTGAACCACCGCAAAAGCAGTTGTGGTTTTGGAAGAATGCAAAGGCACAACTTGAATACGAAAAGGCACAGCAAACGCTACAAAATAAACTTATAAACATTCCTAAAGAGCGAGTCATTTATCTGTTGCGAGAACCACCTTTAGACGAAGTTATTGAATTGAATAAAAAATTTTATCAACAGGCTCAAGCGCACTGCGGTTATATTTCTGGACCAGATGATTTTGCCCCCACGCCGAATTATATGCCTGCTATTTGGTATTATTCTAACTCATTTCGTGAGTTGAATGATATGCCACCGCCAGAAAAAACTAAACCATGTAGTTGGGTGACATCTGGTATTAGTCGTACAGTTAATCATCGCCAGCGCTTGGAATTTTTAAAACTGCTGCGAAACAGCGAATTGAAGTTTGATTTATATGGTCGTGGCTTACCAGAATGGGCACAAGGAGGCGGAGAATTGAGCAACAAATGGTATGGTATGGCTCCATACTATTATAACTTGGCAATTGAAAATTATGCTGACAATAATTGGTATGTGAGTGAGAAGCTATGGGATGCTTTGCTTGCTTGGTGTTTACCAATTTATTATGGGGGAACTGCCGCAGATAAATTATTACCTCCTGGTAGTTTTTTGAGATTACCAAGTTTGGATGAAAAAGGACTTCTTTACATTCAAGAAGTGACAGCAACAACTGATGCGTGGTATGCAGCCAAGAGTGCGATCGCCGAAGCCAGACAAATTATTTTACATAAGTTAAATTTGTTAAATTGGCTCTCGGATTACGTTACAAATTGTTCATGATGACGGTAATTATGGAAATATGTGGAGACTTGGATGACTGAAGGTATTTACGTACTCGCTAACGATATCGTCTTTGACCAGTTAGTAGCTTTCTTAAATAGTATTGAAGCAAATGCCGGCAAACCTTATCCAGTTTGTATCATTCCTTATGATAAAACTATTGAACAAGTAAAAGACGAAATCAAAAACAGAAACAATGTAGAAATATTTGCAGATACAGCAGCTATTGCACGTTGGGAAGATTTCGCCACTAAAATCTGGCAAACTCATCCTAGTGCTTTCCAAACTTGGCAACAAAACGGCATCTCGGGAGTTTATCGCCTAGGAATGCATCGTCGTTTTTGTGGCTTCGATGGTCCGTTTAATAAATTTATTTATTTCGATGCTGATATTCTAGTCCTAAATTCTTTAGATTATATTTTTCAGCAGTTAAATCAGAATGACTTCGTTGTTTATGATTTCCAATATAAAGATCCTACTCATGTCTACAATGTTAAGTCGAATAACTTATTAAATGTTTTCCCGCTTGCTCGCATAGATTCTGAAATTTTTTGCGCGGGTATGTATGGAAGTAAAAAGGATATTTTTAATCAATCTCAACGTAATAAGATTATATCACAACTCAAACAAGATGAAGCAGAAATTTTATATATGAATGCTCCCGACCAAACTATTCTCAACTACATGGTCATGAAGTCAGGCATATCTAGCTATAATTTCGCCCATCATCTCCCGGAAAATGAAAGAACCGGTTGTTGCGTAACTTCTCCCCATTTTGAAGCCATAAATAATATCTTGTATGACAAAGGTCATCCGTTAACTTATATTCACTATATCGGTTTATCGTCTCAGTTGTTTAGCCGCATTTGTTCTGGAGAAAATATTGATTTTCCTTACCGGGAAATTTTCTTGCATTATCGCTATCTACATGAACCAGACAAGCGACCAAAATTCAACAGTAAGCCGAAAGCTTACAATGCACCGCCAAGTTTAGCTACACGTATTTTCCGAAAGTTAGGATTAGCAGGTTGAGGATTATTCAATGAACCGTGGAATTTATATTATTGCTAATGATAAGGTGACTGACCATGCGATCGCACTACTCAACAGCATCCGTTTGCATGATAAAGAAACACCAATTGTCATGATTCCTTATGATGATAATTATCACAATATTGCAGATACACTGGGTACATATTATGGAGTAGAAATATATGAAGATTTAGAGTTTATTGATAGATTGTCAATAAAATTACATGAAGTTTTTGGAAACAAGTTTTTTGCTCGTCCTAATCAATTTCGCAAGCAAGCTTGTTGGTTTGGAGCTTTTGATGAGTTTTTGTACATAGATACAGATATAGTTGTCTTTGAAAAAATTATTGATAATCTGAATTATCTGAATAAATACAATTTTATTTGTTGTGATTATCAACACGCCGGTGGTATTACGAATGTCTTTACACCAAAAATTTTAGAAGAAAAAGTCTTTACTGAAGATGAAGTCAAAGATATTTTCAATGGTGGTTTTTGGGGTTCTAAGAAAAATCTTATCTCGGAACAGGATTTGTATGAAACTTTCGCCGAGTGCGCCGCACATCCAGAATATTTCGATTTTTCCCAAAAAACTTCCGACCAACCTATTATCAATTATATGCTCTTGAAGCGAATTCCTTCTCGCTTTAACATTGTCCGCAGAGAGGGTAAAGCACCAGGAAATTGGGGAGGAAGTCACCATTTTCAAACTCAGGGAAATATACTGATTGATCCTTTAGTGAATCAACCTCTACAATATCTCCACTGGGCTGGTATTCGGATTGAACCTGGTTGTCCTTATTGGGAGATTTGGGAATATTATCGCAATCTTAATCTTGCACTTCCACCCGCTGTTTTCCCAGAAAAACCAAAGAAAAGTCAGTGGGAGAAAACATTGGAGAATTTGAAGAATCAATTCAGAAAAATAAAATCTAATTTGTAAAAGTTAAGGAATCTACCTAACATATTGCTTTGACCAAGAAAGGGGTGTAAGGGTGTAAGGGTGTAGGCGAGCCACTGCCGCCAGTACTTGATGAGGGTCTCCCGACCTAGGTATCTGGTGAGACCAGCGCTGCAGGAGGGTTTCCCTCCGTAGGCGACTGGCGAACCCGAAGGGCGTGAAAAAGGTGTTTGTTTCATTCGTAGCGGGTGGTGCGCCGCCAGTGCGCCTGCTCTTAAGAGTTTGCCTCAATTGATCTGACATGAATCTTTGATAGTGTTAATTATTTGTAAAGCAGTATCGAAATCGGGGATGGCATAGTACAAGCGGCGTTCACTCTGCAACTTTGAAAGAAGTGCAAAAGCTTCGTAGTCACAAGCGAAAATTTTAAACTCGTACTGGATTTCTTGACTAGCTGCATTTACGAAAATTGGTTGCCAATGATATCCATTTTCGGTAAGCCAGTTAGTGTATCTGCTGGATAATGGCAATTGTTCCAGTTTTCCCCATTTGATTAAAATTGCTGTTTCAATTTGTTCTTGATGTATTTTTACTCGGGCTAAATGAGTTTTCAAGGCAATAAACTGACAAACAGCTTCGATATTAACTTCCTTTAAATCATTTGAAATTTTTTGAATGAACTTCGACTGAGCCTTAATGTTCTTCGACTGAGCAATAACTTCCTTTGACTGAGCAATAACTTCATCCGACTGAGCCTTAACTTCCTTCGACTGAGCCTTAACTTCCTTTGACTGAGCCTTAACTTCCTTCGACTGAGCCTTAACTTCCTTCGACTGAGCCTTAATTTCCTTCGACTGAGCCTTAATTTCCTTCGACTGAGCCTTAATTTCCTTCGACTGAGCCTTAATTTCCTTCGACTGAGCAATAATTTCCTTCGATTGAGCAATAATTTCATGAACAATACCTTTTTCTAAAGGCGCTATTTTCATAGTTCACTTCCGTATAGTCAAATATAGATAGGCTCATATTTTGCACTTGCAAATCTGAATGTCAAATTCATGACTACGTTCAAGTGGAATTAACTGACGTAAGGGCAAAGTGTGCCGTCAATATACGTATAATTTTTAGGTAACAATAATTACTCTGTCACTCCGACAAAAAACGTCCTTATTTTAATATCAACTTAAACCAATTAATACCTTATTCTAAAAGCATTGGGATATTATTTAGTCATAATAAAATACCACTATCTCCATCTCTATTTACTAGTATTAATTCATATAATTGATATTAAGTATACGAATCTTTAGTTAACCAAATACTGTATTTCAAATGTTTTCAGCAAAAGCTTTACAAAACATTACAAATTGTTCAATTTTATCATGTGTTTTAGCATACCCCTTGAATTCGCCAACAGTCTCCCAACGGTCTGCTAATACCGTTTCACTTTAAAGTTAGAACATAGCGGGTAAGTGGGGGAGTTGGGGAAGTTGGGGGAGTAGGTGAGACAGCGCTCTTGGTAGGGGAGCCAGTCCGTTGCGGTGAATCCAGTGCTTGATGAGGGTTTCCCGACAGAGGCATCTGGCGAACCTGAAGGGGGGTTCCCAAGGCACGTTTTCGGGGGAAGCTTCCCCCGAAAAGCTGCCGCCCCGTTGTAGGACAAGCGCGTTTTCAAGGGCAGCAAGGCGACTGCGTTCGCTGTTCGCCCAAGCCGCGTGCGCTCTGCGCTCAGGCGTGTCGTTCAGCGTTTGCGTAAGCGCAAGCGCACGAATCGAGCGTTCGCGCAGCGTCTCCGTAGGAGATACGCGTAAGCGTGTCCCTTTGGGACTTACAAAGCAGCGTCTCCGTAGGAGATACAAAGCAGCGTGTCCCCTTGGGACTCAGCGCGCCCTTCGGCGCTAGCTGTGCCGAAGGCTCAGACATACCCGAAGGGGGGAGTCAAATGTATCAGGATTTTTGTGAAAGGGTATAACAATCTTATTTATGTATGCAGTTTTCCTGGCATTCTACGGTAAGCCACTCAAAGAAAATTTACCATTTACCTACTTTTTTGGATTGTTTGAAGAATTTAAGTGATATTTCGGAACAAAATACATAAATACTGACTCTTATAGCTATAATATTTTTTGATAACCAATAGTCAAATTATTTTACTTTGCTGCTATTTGAAAAAGTTAGCAAATATAAATATTCAGGGTGAATTTACATATAAATATTCTAGGAAAGTCTGTTTTCAACAAATGTATGAAAACATTCTTTGCTGCGGAGTTAAGTGAGCACATGTATTTGTAAAAAAAATTAGGAATAAATCATTACTCAACTACACACTAAGCTATGTTTGTATACACTATCAGGATCTTATGTTATATAAGTGACTAAAGTTATACTGAGAAAAAAGTTGGAAAATGAGGTTTAATATTTTTGCCTACAGTAGAAGTTAGTACCTCAAGAGGGGAGATTTTCGCATGAAAATTCTTGTTGTAGAAGATGATGACCTTAATGCTTTATTACTTCAAAAAGCACTCAAAGCATATAACTTCCAAATTGAAACTGCAAATGATGGTCAATATGGTCTTGAGTTGGCAAAGATCTTTGAGTTTGACCTACTTCTGGTAGATGTGATGCTTCCTAAGATGGATGGCATTAGCCTTTGTCGTCAACTCCGTCAGGAGGGTTACCAAGTGCCTATTCTGATGCTGAGTGCAGTAAATAGTACCAGCCTTCGCGTTACAGCTATAGAGGTGGGTGCAGATGATTTTCTAGTCAAGCCTGTTGAAATATCAGAGTTAGTAGCTCGGATTCGAGCGTTACTGCGGCGAGGAAGGATAGTTACGCCTACTGTACTCAGTTGGGAAAACTTACAACTTGACACCAACATTCGAGAAGTGACCTACAACGGCAAGACTGTACACCTCAGCCGCAAAGAGTATGGTTTATTAGAGCTTTTGTTACGAAATCCTCGCAAAACATTCAGTCGAAGTGCTTTGCTTAATAGCGTTTGGTCATGCTTTGAATCTCCTGGAGAGGAAGCTGTGACAACCCAAATTAAAGGTCTGCGGCAAAAGTTAAAAGCAGTGGGCCTGACCAAAGATTTGATTGAGACAGTTTACGGATTAGGCTATCGGCTACGAGAAAATCAAAAGGGAACTAGCGAACAAGAATCACACAACCACAGCAGACACCAATCAACATTACATACTGAGCTTTTAGACAAGCACAAAGCCGAGGCAGAAGTTAGAGTTCTGGTGAAAAAAATATGGGAAGAGTTTAGAGACAGTAGCTTGGAAGAACAGTTAGAGTTATTTGAGCAAGTGTTAGCACACTTATTAACTGGAAACCGAAACAACCAGCTACTTGAGCAAGCACAGACACAGGCTCACCGCTTAGCTGGCACTTTGGGATGTTATGGTTTGCATCAAGGTTCAGAAATAGCAAAAGAAATCGAAGTATATCTGCAAGCCCTCAGTATTGAGAAGCAATCCCCAACTCCAGAGTTGAAGAAGTTAGAGAAATTAATCACATCACTAAAAAAAATATTGCACCAGCAGGCATCTACACCTGCTACTCGTTCAACTTCTAAACTATCATCTGCACAAGTGTTGATCATTGATGATGATACTGTCTTCACAGAACGAATCAAAGTAGAAGCAGCAACTTGGGGTTTGGAGGTAGAGGTCGCAACAGACTTGACTATAGCAAGAAGCCTACTTAGCCAACGCCCTCCTGATGTCATTTTACTAGACTTGACTTTTTCCAATTCACAGGAAAATGGTTTAGCCTTCCTAGCCCAAATACATCAGGAGATGTCTGAAATTCCTGTGATTGTTTTTATTGCATCCGAGGAATTTCGTTGTCGAGTGGAAGCTGCACGTCTGGGAGCATATATCTTTTTACAAAAATCTATATCTATCGATGAGGTGTTGTTTGTTGTAAAGACAGCACTACATCAACATATTGCTCCTAAAGCTAAAATCATGGTTGTAGATGATGACCCGATTACGTTAAATCATGTGAAAACGTTGCTTTTACCTTGGGTATTCAACGTCACTACACTGCAACACCCTCAACAATTTTGGAAAGTGTTAGAAGCAACGACTCCTGATTTACTCATTTTAGACATTGAAATGCCAGATTTTAATGGAATTGAACTATGCCAAGTGGTTCGTAAAGATAGCCGTTGGAGTCATTTGCCTGTACTGTTTCTCTCGGTTCATTGTGATGCAAAAATAGTGCATCAAGTATATACAGCAGGAGCTGATGATTATGTATGTAAGCAATTTATGGCACAAGAACTGATAACTCGTATTCTTAATAGGTTAGAGCGGACACGAATTCAAAAATTAACCCTTAGTCAAGGCTAAACTATTCCTTCTATAGGAATCCGGTTTGATTTGGTCAGACAAGTGCTTGATGAGGTGACGACAACCGGCTGCGGGAGGGTAACCCTGGTGCAGGATAAGAGCGTATCTCCTCCACCAGACGCTGCTTTGTAAGTCCCAAAGGGACACGCTTACGCGTTCGCAATCATGCGTGCGCTTGCGCTTACGCTCGATTCGTGCGCTCTGCGCACACCCGAAGGGGAACAGAAAGTGTACCTAGCTTCGTCAAAAATAAAATACGAGTTATATAGACTTTTCATATATATTGAAAACAAAAAAATTATCAGCATGGAGAAGTTTTGTATCAAATTTGCTCAAGAATAATATAATGATTAGCAAAATCAGAGTGAAAAAAATACATTTGGAGAAAGAGAATCATATTTCATCAATATTTTTCTGGAAGTTTTTTTAATAGCTCCAGAAAAACTTTGATTTTAAGTATTATCAAACCTGAATTTACTTAATCTTAATTAATCCAAAAAAAAATAATAAAAAATATAAAATTTTATGTGTAATGGTTACGAAATAGCCAAGGTGAATCAGCAACTAGCCCTAGCTTTGTCAGCCGCCAAAATGGTAACTTGGGACTGGGATTTGCTGAGTAATCGTGTCGTTTTGTCAAGCGGTGATGAACAGTTATTTGGGCTAGCACCTGGAACTTTTCCAGAAACTTACGAAGCTGCTATGGCTCTTGTTCACCCAAATGATATAGAAGCTGTGACTTTAGCTTTGAATCAAGCATGTATTGACAGATGTGATTATCATCAGGAACTGCGGATTTTTGAGCCTAGTGGCACGATGCATTGGATTGAGGCAAAGGGAAGATTTTTTTATAACAATGAAGGTCAAGCAGTGCAGATGCTTGGCATCATTATGGAGATTAGCGATCGCAAAGCCAAAGAATCACAACTGCGTCTCTTGGAATCTGTCATTTTGCATACCAATGACGCAGTACTGATTACTGAAGCAGAACCCATAGACTCTCCTGGGGCGAGAATTATCTACGCTAACCCTGCTTTCACAAAAGTAACAGCTTATACCCTAGAGGAAGTTTTAGGCAAGACACCACGTATTCTCCAGGGAGAAAAAACTGACCTAGCCGCTTTAGATGAAATTCGCACAGCGATGCAAAACTGGCAACCCGTGCAAGTGGACTTGATTAACTACACCAAAGATGGTAGAGAATTCTGGGTTGAAATCAGTATTTTCCCAATCAAAGATGAAACTGGTTGGTATACTCACTGGGTATCAGTCCAGCGAGACATCACCGAGCGCAAGCAGGCAGAAATTGTTTTAAAACAGAGCGAGGAACGGTTTCGCCAGATTGCAGAGAATATTCAAGATGTTTTCTGGATATCAGATCCCGTAAAGCAGCAGCTCATCTACGTTAGTCCAGCTTACGAAAGAATTTGGGGGCGCAAGTGTGAAAGCTTGTATGCCAATTGGAATGACTGGATAGATAGCTTACATCCTGATGATAAGGAAAGAGTGATAGCGACTATTCGTGAAAAAGCGCACCAAGAACAGTTTGAGCATGAGTATCGCATTGTGCGTCCAGACGGAACAGTGCGGTGGATTCGAGATCGAGCGTTTCCACTTAAGGATGAATTTGGACAATTCCAACGTGTTACAGGAATTGCAGAAGATATCACTGAACACAAACTCGCCGAAGTTGCTTTGAGAGAAAGTGAGGAACGATTTCGCCAGATTGCAGAGAATATTGAGGATGTCTTTTGGATAGCAAACCCTATAAAGCAGCAGCTAGTCTACGTTAGTCCCGCTTACGAAAGAATTTGGGGGCACAAGTGTGAAAGCTTGTATGCCAATTGGAATGACTGGATAGATAACTTACATCCTGATGATAAGGAAAAAGTGATAGCGACTGCTCGTGAAAAAGGTCACCAAGAACAGTTTGAACATGAGTATCGCATTGTGCGTCCAGACGGAACAGTACGGTGGATTAGAGACCGAGGGTTTCCACTTAAGGATGAATTTGGACAACTCCAACGTGTCATAGGAATTGCACAGGATATCACTGAATCCAAACTCGCCGAAGTTGCTTTGAGAGAAAGTGAAGAACGATTTCGCCAGATTGCAGAGAATATTGAGGATGTCTTTTGGATATCAGATTACACACATAGTCAAATAGTCTACGTCAGCCCAGCATACGAAAAAATTTGGGGGCGCAGACGCGAAAGTTTGTACGCCAATTGGAATGAATGGACAGATAGTTTACATCCTGATGATCAACAAACAGCCCTAGCAACTGTTGCTCAAAAAGCGCACCAAGGATTTGAATATGAGTATCGCATCGTGCGTCCAGACGGAACAGTGCGGTGGATACGAGACCGAGCATTTCCAGTTAAGGATGAATTTGGACATATCCAAAGTATTGCAGGAATTGCAGAGGATATAACTGAACACAAACTAGCTGGAGTTGCTCTGGCAGAAAGTGAGGAAAGATTTCGCCAGATTGCAGAAAATATTCAAGATGTCTTTTGGATAGTAAACCCCGTAAAGAACCAGACAATCTACGTTAGTCCAGCTTACGAAAGAATTTGGGGGCGCAAGCGTGAAAGCTTGTACCCGAATCAGACTGAGTGGCTGGAGAGCTTACATCCTGATGATCAACAAAGAGTCCTAGTTACTGTTCGTCAAAGAGCACACCAAGAAGCGTTTGAAGATGAGTATCGCATCGTACGTCCAGACGGAACAGTACGGTCGATTCGAGAACGAGCGTTTCCAGTTAAAGATGAATTTGGACAACTTCAGCGCCTAATTGGAATTTCACAGGATATCACAGAGCACAAACTTGCCGAAGCTGCTCTTGAGCAACTGAATCAGGAGTTAGAACTCCGAGTTCAACAACGTACGCTTGAATTGGAACGTTCTCAAGCAATCCTGCAACAGCAAGTAGAACGAGAGCAGTTGATCACACGGCTGACTCAACAAATACGCCAGTCCCTTGACTTGGCAACAATCCTTAACAATGTCGTCGTCGAAGTACAAAAATTGCTAGCAGCTCAGCGAGTTTTAGTTTACCAAATGCAGCCAGATAAAACTGGACGCATCGTTGCGGAAGCTGTTGCCAAAGAAGAATCGATTAGGATTTTAGATCGGTTATTTCCTGAAGAGACTTTCCCAGAACAATGTCTTCAACGGTATCTCCAAGGAGAACTTTACATTCTTACGGACCTTAACAAAGCTGAAATAATACCCTGCTTTGCGGACTTTTTAACAGAACTTGAAGTTAGGGCAGAGTTAGTGGTTCCCATCATCCAAAAGCAAACCATTTGGGGATTGCTCATAGTCCACCAATGTCATGAACCAAGAGAATGGCAAACTTGGGAAATAGATTTACTTAAGCAGTTAACTAGCCAAATGGCGATCGCCATTCAACAATCACAACTCTACCAGCAACTGCAAGAAGAACTGCACGAACGCGTACGGATAGAATTAGAATTACGCCGTGGCGAAAATCTGTTTCGTTCTTTGAGCGAGTTGGCACCTATGGGTATTTTTAAAGGGGATGCTCAAGGACAAATGATTTATACCAATCCTCGCTGTCAGGCAATTTGTGGCTTCACCTTGGAAGAAGCTTTCGGGTATGGTTGGACACAGTTTATTCACCCCGAGGATCGCCAACTTTCTCAACTCCAGTGGAGTGCATTATCAACACACACAGAATTTTCTCAGGAAATGCGTTTTGTTCACCGGGATGGAACTCTCCGGTTTGCTCGGGTTAAGAGAGTTCTCATCTTTTCCGAATCAGATGAACTGGTGGGTCATATTGGGACAGTAGAAGATATCACGGAAACTCAGGCGATTGAGAAAATGAAGCAAGAATTTATCTCAATTGTCAGTCATGAACTGCGAACACCTCTTGCATCAATTCGTGGTTCTTTGGGATTACTCGCTGCTGGCGTGCTCAAAAACCAACCTGACACTTCTCAACAAATGTTAGAAATCGCCGCCAGCGATACAGAACGTTTGGTTCGTTTGGTCAATGATATTCTCGACTTAGAGCGGCTAGAAGCTAACAAAGTTTGTTTGGCCAAGCAATGGTGTGATGCTGTTGTATTAATACGTCAGTCTGTAGAAACGATGCGATCGCTAGCAACAGAAAATAATATTACGCTGCGCATTATACCTTCTACCCTGCAAGTTTGGGCAGATCCAGACCAAATTATTCAAACTCTTGTCAATTTGGTGAGCAACGCCATTAAATTTTCGCCTCCACAAACTACAGTAACGCTTTGTGTGCAGGCGCTGCCACACCATGTTGTCTTTCAAGTTCAAGACCAAGGACGAGGGATTCCTCATGACCGGCTAGAAAGTATTTTTGGACGATTTCAGCAGGTCGATGCTAGTGACTCCCGTCAAAAAGGAGGAACAGGTTTAGGTTTAGCTATCTGTCGCACCATCATACAACATCATGGCGGTAGAATCTGGGCTGAGAGTGTCTTAGGAAAAGGGAGTATTTTTCACTTCACTCTACCTCAACCGCCCCAAAACGAAGCCAATGTTTGATCTTCTTGATCACCTTTCACCTAAGTACTAATTTTGTGCTATATAATACTATTTATCTGGTAGCAGCTATTTCGTACTGTGTGCATAACTACAATCCATCCTCATTTATTTAGGACTAAGCTGTAACGCCCTTAAAATTGCATTACGCGCAACAGCCGACTATAAAGATGAAGGTGGAGCTATGTTAGTGAAGCGCGTTTTGGTTATTGATGACGAAAAAAATCTGTGTCTTGTTATTAAAGCTTGTTTAGAAAGCATAGGACATTGGCAAGTACTAACAGCTTTATCTGGTAGTGAAGGAGTAACATTAGCTGAAACTGAACTTCCCGATGCTATCTTACTAGATGTCATGATGCCTGATATGGACGGGCTAGTAGTATTTCATAAGTTACAACAGAATTCCTTGACTCAAAAAATTCCAGTAATTTTGCTGACTGCTATAGTGCAGCAGGTAGACTTGAATCAATATGCACAGTTACGCATCGTAGGTGTGATTCCTAAACCTTTTGATCCCTTGAAATTGGTGAACCGGGTGATTGAATTAGTAGGGTGGGAATAATATCAAGCAATTATGAGTGTATTGCAAAAAATAAAGAATTTTTAGTAAGTATCCATGTAATAGCTTGACAGTTTTTTGTATGATTTATCTATAAAAAAATATAGATAGATGAAATTGTGGTGTTATCTTCGTATATGCAAAATAACAGGTACCACCAAAATCGGAAATATCCTCATTATTTTCTTATTTTTGCAGTTTATTGTCAAAATTAGGCATTTTTTGTGTATTTCTATTCTAAGCTGAACAGGTACGACTTAAAACCCCTCTTGACTCTTGACTCTTAACTCTTGACTCTTGGCTCTTGACTCTTACTTGTCATAGATATCTCCAGAAATTAGAAATTAGCCTAGACAGTGCAATGGTTTGAGATGAGTTTTGAAAGTCTAATATTTTTTGGATTTGATTTTTTCTAAATGAGGGAAAGACACAAATAAAGCTATGTTACCAAAGCGTATTTTGGTTATTGATGATGAAGAAAATCTGTGTACCATTATTAAAATTTCTTTAGAATATCTAGGAGGTTGGCAAGTGCTAGTAGCCACATCTAGTAGCGAAGGACTACTATTGGTCCAAACTGAACTCTTTGATTTGATTCTGCTAGATGTTGTCATGCCTGATATGAATGGATTAGTGTTATTAAGCGCATTGCGAATTAATCCAGTTACGCGAACAATTCCAGTGATTTTGCTAACTGCTAGCACACAGCCTGTCAACTCAAATGAATCTGCACAATTAGGCGTTGCAGGTATAATTATCAAACCTTTTGATCCTGTAGATTTACCAAACCAGATTAAGGTACTTCTGAGATGGGAGTAAGTTTGTTTTAGTCTAATTCCATACTATTTCCACCCACTAAATCTTGCTAATCCTCAGAATTTCCTCATGTTTATCGCATAACTTGGATAAAGTAAGCATCTACATTTTTTCATGTAGTTTTAGGCTAAATAAGTTATTTGTTAGCATTTGTGAAAGAAAGTTGCTTGTTTCGTGTGTTATAAGTACACCATTCAATCAGTTAAGTGTTAACACTTAACTGATTGAATATTGTTTGATAAGTGATAACTGTTAAGCTCCAACATTTAGGAATCCTGTAATAAAATACTGTACTTACTTCAAACAGAAGTTTAGTCTTATAAAACTTTTATATGATTTGCTACCTATTAAAGGTGCAATAAGAAAAAACAATGATAGAACCTGTTGCTAAGAGAATTTTATATATTGATGACGAACCTAATATACAACTGATTGTGAAAACTTGTCTGAAAAACCTAGGAGGGTGGGAGGTTGAGGTAGCACAATCTGCCGCAGAGGGTTTAATCAAAGCACAGGAGTTGAAACCTGATGCCATTATTTTAGATGTAATGATGCCAGAAATGGATGGTGTTGCTTGTTTGCAACAACTACGGTTAAACGCCAAGACTCAAGCAATACCTATAGTTTTTTTAACATCTAAGTCGAATATAACTGAAAGGTGTCGGTTTTTAGCATTAGGTGCGGTGGGGGCGATCGCTAAACCTTTTAACCCTCTGACTCTGGTTTCTCAAATTGCAAAATTTCTTGATTGGAACTTAGAGGATTGAAAGGCACAAAATTATAAAAATAATGTGTTTTTTTTAATGAGGTTATTCAGGGTTATTAAGTAGGTGGGCACAAAAAATACTTTGTTGATGTCAAACATTGTATTCACCAGTAATTTTTGTTACCTGACCATTAAAGTTTTTTACCTGTGAATATCAACATATGGTTAAACATAATTTTTTCCAACAACAATTTCAACACAATACTGAGAAGACTCAGCAGTTATTTGATGAAAAGCTAATTATTTCTTGGTTAAGACAGATAAGTTTACGTACCAAAATCATAGCATTTACATTTCTTATTGGTGCACTTCCATTTTTAGGAATTGGGGCAGTTACCTATTACTTCTTGAACGAATCAACAACAAAAGAAATTACTAAAAACAAGCAAGACAAAGCCAGATTATTAGAAAATAATCTCAGCCATTTTATGATGAGACGATATGGAGATATTGAAATTCTCTCTAAACTAACATTCTTACAAAATCGCAACTTGAGGAGAGTGATAAGTCGTGAACAAATGCAAGCACGGCTAAGTAACTACTTAAATATTGAAAACAGCTATGAAAGCATTGCCATTTTTGATATAGATGGTAATTTAGTTGCTGATTCAGCAGGACAATTGATTCCTAGCCAGAAAAATGAAGGCTATTTTAAAACAGTACTTAAAAATAACAAGCCATATATTAGCCAGCCTACAGCCACAAAAAGTGTAGAGACATATAAAGATAATTATAGAATTTATATCGCTGCGCCTGTCAAAGACAAAGACACGGCTGAAACTATCTATGTTGTCAGAACAATTATACCTGTCAAAGCTTTAGCAAAGGAAGTCTTAATTCCTCAAGTGAGTCAAGATGATTACCAGCTTGTAGATGGTTCCGGACAAATATTTTTTTCTCAGACAAAGAGTCAAACTAATTTCTATCCAAAAGAAGAGATTCCTAACTTAAAACAACTATATACAGAGAAAAAAATCAAAACTCAGATATTCTTTGATAAGAAAAACAACGTTGAAAAATTAGTGACCAATGCGCCTTTGCAAAAAGTAGAAGGTTTGCCAGATTTGAATTGGACATTAATATTGAGTCAAGATACAGCAACTGCATTTGCAACCGAGAGACAATTATTACTAACATTAGCAGGGACGCTTCTAATGGCATTACTAGTTGGTGCAATTGCAGCAGGCATAGCTAATCGTCTGATTAAGCCAATTAAAGCTGCTACTATGGCAGTGCAAAAATTGAGTCAAGGCAATCTTGATACTCGGGTTGTCATCAAAGGCGAAGATGAACTTGCAACTTTGGTTTCTCAAATCAACTACATGGCAGATCAAGTGCAAGATATAGTACAAAAACAAACTGCTGAAGCCGAGCAATTAAAGTTATTGACAAACATCTTGCTCTTAATTCGCTCTTCGCTTAATCCTGAAGAATTGTTCAACATCACAGTTACAGAAGCAAGACAGGCACTCAAAGCGGATCGAGTCGTTATTTATCAGTTCAATGCGAAAGAAGGCGGACAAGTCATTGCTGAATCTGCAGATCCTGGTTTGCCTGTAGCTTTTGAGGATACATTTGAAGATCCCTGTATTCATAGAGAAATTATACAGGCTTACAAACAAGATCGGGTTACGGCTCAGGGCAATATCTTGCAGGCAGATTTTTCTCCCGAACATCAGAAATTGATGGAAAAATTGCAAGTCAAAGCGAATTTGGTAACGCCAATCTTAAAAGATAACCAAGTCTTAGGCTTTTTGATTGCTTATCACTGTCAGAAAGCTCATGTTTGGCAGCCTTATGAAATTAATTTCTTGCGGCATTTGGCACTTCAAGTGGGGCTGACTTTGGAACATGTGAGTTTATTTGAAGTTACACAGACACTAAAAGACCTCGCCATCCACTTGTCTAAAACCCATAACTCACAAGATATCTACAATTTAGCAGTTCAAGGCATCCGTAAAGCCTTGAAGGTAGAGCGAGCACTCATTTACAAAATAGACGAAAATTTGCACGGCAGCGTCATTGCAGAATCAGTAGTTAGAGGTTGGTCCCCAACTCTCGGTGCAGAAATTTACGATCCATGTTTGAAAGATTATGTTGACAAGTATCGCCAAGGTCGTATTGTCGCCATCGACAATATTTACCAAGCTCAACTGAACGAGTGTTATCTCAAACAACTAGAACCGTTTGCAGTCAAAGCAAATTTGGTTGCACCAATTTTAGTAGGTAACAACCTGCTCGGTTTGTTGATAGCTCATCAATGCTCTCAACCACGTCTATGGCAACAGTCAGAAATAGATTTGTTTGAGCAATTTGCCAGAATTGTTGGGCTGGCTTTAGAACGAGCCAATTTTTTGAAGCAAGCCGAAGAAGGACGCCAAGCAGCTCAAAAAGCTTCTCAACTGCAACGTCAGCAGAAAGAAACACTAGAAATGCAACTCCTAACGTTGATAGAGCATTTAGAAGGAGGATATCAAGGTGACCTGACAGTACGTGCTGAAGTCACTGATGGGGAAATTGGTATTGTCGCTGACTTTTTCAACTCCTTATTGGAGAGTTTGCAGGATATTGTTATCCAAGTCAAACTAGGCGCAACTCAGGTGAATGCTGCCATTGCAGATAACTCAAGCTCAACAGGTGAACTGGCAGTTAAAGCACTCAAACAAGCACAGGAAATTAGTAGTGTCCTAGATGCTGTTGACCAAATGAGGCAATCGATTAAAGCTGTCGCAAAAAGCGCCAAACAGGCTGCAGTAGTTGCTAGTACGGCATATCATGCAGCCGAAGTAGGTAGCACAGCGATAGACCTGACAGTCGAAAATAGTATTGAATTGCGCAAAGTGATAGAGGGAACCCACACAAAAGTCAACCGTCTTGGAGAGTCTTTGCAACGAATTTCGCGTGTGGTAGCATTGATTAATGAAATTGCCATACAAACTAACTTGTTAGTTATCAACAGTGGTTTAGTTATCAACACTAATGTTGAAGCGGCGCGTGGTGATAGAGAAGTGCAAAGTTTTGCTATCATTGTTGAAAAAATTTCTTTACTAGCAGCTCAAAGTAGCGAAGCCAGTGCAGAAATTGAAGAAATTGTTGCCAATATCCAACTCGAAACCCGGGAAGTCGTCAAGGCTATGGAGTTGGGAAGCACGCAGGTGATCAAAGGAACGCATCTGGTTCAAAATACCAAACACAGCTTGAACCACATTCTTGAAGTCTGTCGTCACATTGACCAACTCGTGCAGTCAATTTCTGATGCTACAATCTCTCAAGTGGAAACCTCTAAAGATGTCTCTATTCTTATGCAAGACATTGCAAAAGTTTCTGAAATCACCAGCAACTCGTTTCACCAAGTTTGTGGGTCTCTCCAAAAAACAGTGGAGATTTCCCAGCAGCTGCAAGAGAGTGTACGGACATTTAAGGTGAATTAGCTGGGCTTGTTTGCTTGCACCTGAGTTCGAGATTCTATCATTCTGTTCTTTATAACGTGCGGCGTTCGCAACCCGTTATACCGTTTCACTTTAAGGTTAATACAAATGGGAAGCACCCGAGCAGGGGGAAAGAATTAGAAACCAATCATTTGTATCAGGAATTTTGTGAAATGGTATTACAAGCGATAGCTTCACTGCTGCACTCCGCGCAGATCGCATCTAAAAATCGCATATTGACTCGTTCAGTTTGTCCATTGTAATTAAATACAATGCGAAATCAGCCTCACACATACAGAATTTCTTCAGAATTTTTGTATATCCTTTAACTCGTTTAGAAAAAGAACCATTACTCTTTTTCTAGTCCCTTCTAGCTGTACGAGCAGAGGGAACCTGAGATGAAAACGATAGAGTTGTATTGGTGACCTCTTTATATGGCTTAAGAGGTCATTTTTTTCAAGAGAATATTTTATGGTAGAACTTTGTAAATTGTTAAGTTCAAATCTTAAGTCAATAATCTTCATAAAGTAGCTATACTAACTACTAAATCACTTGATTTGTAAGAATACAAGCATCAGTCGCCAGTCGTCATAATGCTTGTCAACTCAAGATTTTCAACGATAGATATTTTGTGGTAATCATTACTACAATAGCAACAATTGCTTTATTCATTCAGAATTATGGGTTCTGGATTCTGAATTCTTATCCTGATTTTTTAAAGTCTTAAACATTCTTTTCAACGACTTGCTCCTGACAGACCTAATAGCTTTGCTAATATCTAGCCATTGACGCTTTCTTTGATTGACTTCTGGATATTCTTCTAAAATTGTTTGGACTGGTAACAAAAACATTCTAACTTGGTAAATATTACCCTGTTTGCGATACTTATAACAGCCAATTTCATAAGTTTCTACTTGACCGATAACTCCAGCTTCTTCCCACGCCTCTTTTGCTGCTGATTCTGGTGGACTCATTCCATTACAAATGCCTCCTTTCGGCACAACCCATTCCTGACGATTTCGAGTTGTAATTAGCAAAACTTCGATTTTTCCCTCTCTGACTCGATATGGAATGACCCCTGATTGCTGAAGTACTTTGCTGTCTTTTTGGCTCATGGAATTTTGATTCCTTCGATATCAATGTTCTTCTTAAGAAAAACCTTTTTATGGTTTTCCTTGACTTCCTATCAAAGGCATAATTTAACTTAAGTTTTTATGTGAGCAAGGATACAAGACATAAATTATAATTTTTGGTGAAGTATATATGTTAAAATAATAAATAACTAGGTAAGCGTCATCAATTCGTAGATAGTAGTAGTGCGAGCGTCTCGCTCGCGGGCTGTCTGATCCGCACTACATTTTATTTTTAATGAAAGCCACTTACTTACAAAAAAAATTTAATAGAAAATCAAGTATTCGATACGTAGAAAAGTAAGGTTAATATAGGATTCCTATTCATTTTTGAACCCAACTCAGTACAGTTTATGTTAAGCATTCAGAGTTAAGCATTCGGGTGTTTCATGTTCCCGTTCGGCTGAGGCTTCAACGGTGAGCGCGAGCGCCTAACCGCTCTAGGCGTTGGCTGTAATGCGTTCCTACCTCAACTAGTAAATTCAAAAAAAACCGGATTCCTGTATTTCAAACAACATAAATACGGTAGAAGTAATATCTACCTGATATCTTGCAGCATACTTTTCGTCCGCCAAGAAATTTATTTCTTGGCTCAAAGTCTAAGTCCGTTAAAACGGGCTGAGTAAGTTTTTCAGGAGGCACTGCTCGGCTAGAGTTTCCCGACTTAAAGCATGTGCCGTTCCGTTTTAACGGACTTGGTTTATGAGCCACGAACTTCAGTTCTGGGCGTACTCAGCCGGAGGTGCAAGATATCAGGTACCCTGATTTGTTAACGAGTGATTTTCCTGCTAAGAATCTAAATCTAGAGCTTGTATTCCTTGGCGTTCTACAAAAGTTAGCATACTTCCCAACTGTAACCAAATCAGCAAGGCAGTTATAAGAGCAACTGGTATACCAATTCCATAGGCAATTAAGGGCGGAAAGCCAAATATTTCAAAACCGCAACAGAGAAATACACCAAGACCAACAGTAATTCCTATAAATGGTATAGATAAATGTCTAATCGGTAGACGAGAACCAGAAGTTTCTGCACCATCGTCTTGCCATTTATGAACAATAACTTTCAGCGTTCCCCATAACGCGAGGTCACAAACTAATGCTGCAAATAATCCAACAACGAATAGAAAATAGGGTGGATGTTGAGAAATATAGTACATGAAAACTCCTGTAGATGTTGAGTACGGAATTATGAGTTTGGAATTATGAATAATAATATTTATTCATAATTTTTCACTCATAATTCGTCATTCTTTTAAGGCTTTCGGTAGAATAGCAGCTACTCCCTCTCGGGAAAATTCTGTCAAAACTCCAATCGCGACGTTGAATAAGCGAGTTGGTTTTAAGTCATCTTTGACCAAATTCCATAAGCGTTGGACTTCTTCTGTATGAAGACGATCATCTTCTGTAAGAGCAAGCGCTAACTGTCGCCTCAGAAACTTGCTTTCATCAGAAAGTAAATATTGCAATCCCAATTGAGCCGTAGGTAATACGTCAAAGTTAGTATCACTGCGGGCAATCGCAATCAAATTCTCTAACCGAGACCACTGGAATTTACCATCTTTAAAAAGCACATTCAGCAAACGTCGCCGCAGTTGTGGAGATTCGCCTGTCAACAAGCGCCTTGCAACGTATGGGTATGCTACTTCAACAAGTTTGAAATTCGGGTTGAGGCTGAGGGCAATTCCTTCCTGCGTTACCACAGAACGAATGATCAAAGCAAACTGTGCAGGGATTCGGAAAGGATATTCATACATCAGTTCCGAGAACTCATCAGTAATGGTTTTGATGTTAAAATCCCCTACATTTTTGCCAATAGCATTATCCAGAACTGTTTCCAATGCTGGTACAACCGGACGAATATCCGTGTCTGGACTGAGAAAACCTAGCTTCACAAAGTCTTGGGCTAATTCGTCGAATTCTTTATTAACTACGTGTACGAGCGCATCTACCAGAGTTTCTTTTGTGGTTTCATTTAACTGATCCATCATCCCGAAGTCTATGTAAGCCATACGACCATCGGGCATGGCAAATAAATTACCTGGATGTGGATCAGCATGGAAGAAGCCATGCTCTAGGAGTTGTTGTAAACCAGAAGTCACGCCAACTTGGATGACTAACTCTGGATCTAAACCTGCTGCGCGGATTTTGTTTGTTTCGGTCAGTTTGAAGCCGTTAATCCACTCTAAGGTTAAAACATGGACATTGGTGTAACGCCAATATATCGCCGGTATTTTAACCTGGGGGTCGTTGTGAAAGTTATTAGCAAATTTCTCCGCGTTGCGGGCTTCGTTGATGTAATCTATCTCCTCAAATAACTTGGTGCCAAACTCGTCCACAATCATTGCCAAGTCATGACCGAGGTTTAAGGGTAACCAAGGAGCTAACCAACTAGCCGCCCATCGCATCAGATAAAGGTCAAGTGTAAGAGTTGGGCGCAAGTTGGGGCGCTGTACTTTCACCGCCACTTCTTCGCCGCTCATCAAACGACCACGATAAACTTGACCCAAACTAGCTGCAGCCACGGGATATGAGGACAACGAACTAAAAATTTCGCTAATTGGACGTTCTAGTTCGGTTTCAATAATTTTATACGCGAGTCCACTATCAAAAGCTGGCAACTGATCTTGTAGCTTGATGAGTTCTTCTAGATAATCTTTACGTATCAAGTCTGGTCGTGTTGAGAGGGCTTGACCAACTTTAATGAACGTCGGACCAAGGCGGGTTAGCAACAGCCGCAATTGAGTCGCTCGTTTGAACTTGTTTTGCTCCTCTTGATTTCGCCATTGATCCCACTTGAGACTAAGAATAAATACTGCAAAAAACCAGATAATCTTTATCGCCCGCATCCAAGCTAGCCAAGGACGGTAGCGGTAGTAGCGGGCGATCGCCATTGGATCGTAGCGTCGATGATTTTGTTGTGTAAGGGTTTGCCAGTTCACTCCCTTATCTTCCTCTTAAACTGAAAAAGGTTTTACTGTCTAAAGCCAAACAAGGATACCTTCACAAGGCATACAAATTTTGGTATGCATTTGCTTTGTTGTCCCTTGTTCTGATCGCTAGTCTTTACTTAACGTTACTTTTTATCTTTTATTTTATATTAGTACATAAAAGTATATATACTTATATGATCTGAGGGTTAGATAGTATATTTCAGTATTTATTTTTGAAGTTATTTATTTATACATTATTTATTAAGTATAAAATTTTATATAACAACATCACTTCAAGCTGATTTAAAAAGATTATCGTCTTTATCCGGAAAACTCTTCTTAGCCATGAGAAGTATAATATAATGCTTTAAAATGGAAAACTAGAATGATGATGCCATGTATCGCAAATAAAAGGAAGAATAAATGACTTCCAAATCAAAACTTTATATTCTTGTAAGTTTTTCTTTAAAAAAAGACAAGTTTGTAAAAATGTGAACGACTTTATGTACGATATTACGGGCATAATTGGCAAGCACATTATCTGATTAACCATGCCAAGAAATAGCATTATTACGGAAAATAATTGAGGAGTGGCTTTTTGATGAGCATTACTCAACCTTTGACAAGGCGTAAGCGGATGTCTTACACAGTTGCATTTGTCGCTAGTGTCATTGCCGCTCTACTTATTAACTGTTTTGCAACCCCTAGTCCTGGTCAAACCTCTACACGTGACAAATTTCTTTGGCCATTTGCATCCACATCACCTTGGAATATGCCAATTGGTTCGAGTGCAAATTATATTCCCGCAAATATTGGAAAAGCTGGCTATGCTGCAGCAGATAAAGAATATTTCTTCAAACTCAAGGATAGTGATCCGTGGCGTCAAGTTTATGCTCCTGGTGCTTGGGGTGAAGGACGCTGTAAAGGCACCACATCTATGAACACCTGGCTGCCGATTCCAGACGACCTTATCGTTCCAGACGCCACGAATAACCCATATCACACCCCCAACAACGCATCAGCCTTCTTGATGCCTGATGGAAAAACTCTCATACAGCTTGAACCTCTTGCTCGCTGTAAAAAAGGAGGCGACATCTACGGTTGGCGTTTTCCAAATGTTGATATTTACAGTGATGGAATAGGTGGAGCACATTTTGGTTCTGGTCTTTCGTCGATTGGTGGTTCTATTCGCAAAGGTGAATTAACTAGCGATCAACCAATTCGTCATGCCTTAAAAGTTGTCATTTGGGGCGAAAAATACCTCTACTACTCTAAGTCTAATCCCGGGCATCGCTGGCCTGCAGATAGAGCAGATGCCAATGCAGCTAACCAATACCACGGTAAAAACTCCTCTCTGGTACAGGGGACACTACTGGCAGTTCCTGCATACGTAACCGAACAAAATCTCAACTTGGAAACACCTGCTGCTAAAAAGTTATTTCATGCCTTGCAAGATTATGGTGCTTACGTTGTTGACGACGCAGGCTGGGATGCTCACTACTTTGCAGTAGAGGACGGAGTCACACAAGAGTTTCGCAACACCTTTGGTTACAATTTCGAGGGATCTAATGGTTCATTTTATGAAGACTTTATGAAGCTATTCCAAGCACTTCACATTGTTGATAACAATAGCTCAAATAGCGTCGGTGGTGGTGGAACTCCGCGTGTAGCTCTTGCTCCACCTATTGGGAACTAATACGGAAATAAATTAATTTAGGATAACACCGAAAAACTTAGTTTCACGAATCAAGCAAGTTTGTCCCAGACTGCATAATACTTTTTGAATGTCAAGTCCACTTGAACATAATGGTATTGCGTGTCTCCTCTGACGGAGGCGCGCAATTTACTTATATGACTGTAGTGCTTGGTGGTGTTGGGTGTAATACACACTATCTGTAGTGAAAGTGCATGCACTTTCACATTATTCGTGGTGATGTATGTGATTCAAATCAGAACCGCTATAATTAAGCCTGACTCAATATCACGCTAATTCGCCACATCAATCTTTAATCAGCGACAGCCTCGTTATAAATTATTAATATCCGTTTAATATCGGCGAACAACTGACTTACTCAGGCTTGGTTTCAAAAGCAAAAGTTTAAAAAGGTTAAAAGATGTTGACTTCTTCAGAAACACCTATTGTCGCCACTGTTGTGCTGGTCGCTTTCGGAATTTTAGGTTGGGGCTTTTATCGCGCCAGACCTTATGGCAAGCTGGGAATTCTAGCGTGGTTACAGTCGGTGATATTGATGATTCCTTGGTTGCTGTTTTTTGGTTTGTTTGCAGCTGGAATTTACGTCAATATAGTAGGCATATTGTTCTTGTTGGTCGTATCCACCGGAGTGTACGTCTTTTTAGGAAGACAGCTGCGAGCAGCCGGACAGGATGCAATACTCAGGCAACGGGCAACCCAAAGGCTTGAAGCTGAGGTCCAGCAGCAAGGTAGTCCTACAAATAATTCCAATCTTCCGGAAGGAACTGCACAGTTAAAACCTGAAGTCTTATCAATTCCTGAAGAAGACTTGAACATGATTAAAGGTATTTTCGGCCTTGATACCTTTTTTACCACAGAAACCATTGCTTACCAGGAAGGGGCTATCTTTAAAGGAAACCTGCGAGGAGAGCCAGAAGCGGTTCATAACACTCTAAGCGCGAGTTTGCAAGAACGTTTAGGTGATAAATATCGTCTATTTATAGTGGAAAATACAGATGGCAAACCTGTAATCATTGTGCTTCCCAGTCGCAATGACCCCCGTCCGATGACATTACCGCAGAAAGTTTTTGCTGTTATCTTGCTGGTGGGAACAATTGCTACAAGTTTGGAAACTGCAGGGCTACTCCTGAATTTTGATTTCTTTTCCAACCCAGAACGTTTCCGAGAAGTTATACCCATCGGTGCTGGAATTTTAACAGTTTTGATAGCTCACGAAATCGGTCATTGGTTGCTCGCCCGTCGTCATCAGATCCGCCTCAGTTGGCCTTACTTTCTTCCCGCGATACAAATTGGTTCGTTCGGTGCTATTACTCGTTTTGAATCTTTACTACCTAACCGCAAGGTACTATTCGATATTTCCCTAGCAGGACCAGCTGTTGGAGGAATTGTATCTTTATTAATGTTGGTGGCTGGATTGCTACTTTCTCACAAAGGTAGTCTATTTCAATTGCCAAATGAGTTTTTCTCTGGTTCAATTCTGGTGGGAACTTTGGCGCGAGTTATTCTTGGTTCGGCATTACAGTCACCTTTGGTCGATATACATCCACTTGTCGTCATTGGTTGGTTAGGGTTGGTCGTTACTGCTTTAAATTTAATGCCAGCAGGTCAACTAGATGGTGGTCGTATTGTCCAAGCGATTTATGGACGAAAAATTGCAGGACGAGCAACAGTAGCAACTCTAATTGTGCTGGTGTTAGTATCTCTGGGTACTCCTTTAGCTTTGTACTGGGCAATTGTGATTGTGTTTTTACAACGAGATTTAGAACGTCCCAGCTTGAATGAAATTAGCGAACCCGATGATGCACGAGCTGCTTTGGGTCTTTTGGCTTTGTTTTTGATGGTTGCTACTCTGCTTCCACTCACTCCGGGTTTAGCAGGGCGTCTGGGAATTGGCGGTTAAAATGTAGTGTTGTTCATCACACTTTCATTCGGGGAAAACTGTAGTGATGAATACAAAACTATAAAAGAAACTCCTAAAAGTTTTCTTCGGTTTCATTGAACCATTCTCATTTTTGCCCAGTCTAAGATAATACAACAAGCGGATCCCTTGTTGGCCACCTAAACCTACAAGAAATTTCGACTTTTGTTATGAAGATGAAAGCTTTGCTTTTGCCCGCAGCTATCATGGTCATGTTCGCTACCTCCCCAGTAATTTTTACTCATGCTGGCGTTGCAGCTCCAGGCAGCCGTGCAGAGGCATGGCAAGCGAAGTTGAACCTGACTGATGCCCAAAAGGCGAAAATGAAAGAAATTCGGGAATCTAGTAAAAAACAAATTGATGCGCTGCTCACTCCAGAGCAACGGACTCAAAAGGAGCAGGCTAGGCAACAACGTAAAAAGCCAAACTTGAATTTGACCGCTGACCAAAAAGCGAAAATGAAAGAAATTAGGCAAAATACCAAAACTCAGATGCAAGCCCTGCTGACTCCAGAACAGCAGCAACAATGGAAGCAAATGCGTGAACAAAAGCGGCAAAGCCAGTAAATCAAGGCAAAAATATCTGCTGTGACGAACTATTAGCTCTTTTTTGAATTTTGAAGTAGGGGTGGGTTTTCAAACCCACCTTTACTTTTTCTCCCCACTTTTCTACCGAAATTATTCGCCGCAGTGCCTCTAGCTTCTAGCTATGGGGGTGTAGGGGCAGGGGAATTTATTCCCTGTCCTAAAAACCATCCTGACGATTATTAGAATTGCTTCTGTAACGATGCGGGAATGGTATTTGTTGAAGATTAAAACCTTGTCGGGTTATCTCGTGGAATTTTAGGTAAACATTGCCTAGATGCCGGATTTGGTCAGTTCTTCAACATTCTTGAACAAACTTGTTTCAAACGCGATGTCTATTTTCAGAAAGTAGATGCACGAAAAACAAGTCAGATTTGCCCAAACTGCGGAACCGAGACAGCTAAAAAAGAATTGTCAGAGCGTAACGCCACTTGCTTCAACGGGGCGGCAGCTTTTCGGGGGAAGCTTCCCCCGAAAACGTGCCTTGGGAACCCCAACGCCCTTCGGGTAAGCGCAAAGCGCACGCTACGCGAACGCAGTCGCCTAGGTCGGGAGACCCTCCTGCAGCGCTGGTCTCACCAGATACCTCTGTCGGGAAACACTCATCAAGTACTGGCTCCCTTCGGGTTCACCAGTCGCCTCTGTCGGGAAACCCTCTGGGTTTGCGTAGCGCCCCCTATGCCTGCGGCACGGCTACGCCTATCGGGGCTAGTTGCACGCCAGTCCCCTGGCTCGGGGGGAACCCCCGCACGGGGCTGGCTCCACAACGCGCTTAACCCGACGCCAGATACCTCTGTCGGGAAACACTCATCAAGTACTGGCTCCGCAAGGCACAACTCTTGGCAGCGCTGGATTCACCGCAACGCAGTGGCTCCTCATGTTTGTTCACATTGCGGCTATACAACCGATAGAGACGTTGCAGCCGCTCAAATAGTCGCAATACGCGGACTTGCAGCCGTAGGGCATACGGTCAAGATGCGCGGCTTCGGGTAAATTCATTGGAATCCCCGTGACGCAAGAATCCCCTTGCCTTTAGGCATGGGGAGTGTCAATTGTTAAGGTTTCCAACCAGCCAGCAGACTTGGATAAGCAACTGATGTTGGGAAAATTTTCTGGAAACTAGCTTGACGTTGTTGTGGTGTTTCACCAGTCATATTCCATAGGGTTTCGTAGAAAAAGAACGAGACTCCAGCAAAGTTGCGTTCTCGCACTTTTTGTATTTGTGTTTGTATTTGTTGCATGGATACGGGTTTGGCTTTTAACCCAGTCATAATACCTATGCTTACTGGTATATGACTTTGTGCTGCTTTCACTTCTGGGCGCTCAAGTTCTTGAACAAAGACATTTAAGTCATCACGGTATATTTGTATAATCAGTTCTTCAATAAGTCCGAGTCGTTCCCACGTTTGCCAGTCTGCTAAAAAGGATTTGTAGGAAAATTCCTGAGGATTAGGCGATACAGAGACAAGACAATTTTTCTTAGTTGCTTTGATTGCCTGGAATACCCGTTTCATGTAGTCAGTTATTTTATTAGCTCTCCACCGTACCCATTCAGCGTCTTGAGAATTTGTTGAAGGAGCTTTACCGCGATGTTCTTTTTTGTACAATGCGACTGTGTAGGCGTCGTATCCCAAGTCATACGGCAAGCCGAAATGGTCATCAAACTGAATACCATCAATGTCGTAGTTTTTAACGATTTCGACAACTAAATCTTGTATAAATTGTTGAACTTCAGGGTGAAAGGGATTTAGCCAAACCCGGTTCTCAGCACCTTCTTTCCAAATTTTACTACCGTCACGGCGGCTGGTCAGCCATTGCGGACGATTTTTGGCGAGTTGTGAGTCAGCGGGTGCCATAAAGCCAAACTCGAACCAGGGAATGACTGTTAGGTTTTTTTGATGCCCGAGTGTGACAATTTCCTTGAGTATATCTCGACCTTGCAGTCCGGGGGCTGGATCAAGCGATCGCCCAGTAACTTTTTGTGCCACTTTGCTCGGGTACAGTGTCCAACCCCAGTTCCAAACAGTAGGATATACAGTGTTAAAGTTTAAGTTTTTCAGGGTTTGTAAAGAGTTTTGCAGGCGATCACGCGCAAACAGCACATTACTATCTATATTCGTTAACCACACCCCGCGTAACTCAGATGTCTGCGGACGCAAAGGAGTATTTTGAGCATATAAAGGAAACGAAAGCAGAATTGCACCTACCATACTTAAACTTACCAAAAGTACGAAAAATGACTGTTTCTTAATTGCCAGAGATTCCTGCGATAGAAGCCTGTGGCACCACTTCACCAATTTTTTCATCATCTACTTGTAAAAAAAATTAGATTTTGTATGAGAAAACTATCAAAAGTGACTTAGAGCAATGGGCAAAAGTTGCTATGTTGCTTGTACATAGCATGCCCGCTTAGCGATACTAGTAACATATATTGTTTATCTTTTTTCAAGATTTATAGTTTCTGCCGTCTGGTCGATTATATGTGCTAACATATACTCAACATCGAAGCTCACAACCGAATCAGCAGCGAACTCTTGCGCGTGAGCCTGCCCGAATCGTCACCAAGAGACAAGTTGCTTTCTTGGGGAGGATGTCAATCAGTAATCATTCTGAGTTTTTCTCCCTCTAAATCACCCAATCAGGTCACTCAGTAGGGTGAGGTATTTTCACCTGACCTAAATCTAGTATAAAAACAAAGGAACAACAGACAATAATAGTCGCGTCTGTCTTCACATCTGTCTCGAAACAGAGGCGCTTTAATTATCCCAAATCCTTCTTATTATGAGGGATAATAAACTCATTTGTTCTGGATAGAGTTTATAGTTATTAGTTTCTGTCTGTTGACGCATACTAATATCTATTGACTAATATACAGACGTTAAATTTATTATCTTCACTATACTTAACTTTATCTTACTTCTATGAAAAACACTCTCAAAAATTATAGTACTACGAAACAAGCACAATTTTTCACAGCGTTAGTTTTATCTGGGATTTTGTCTGTTGGTTGCAGTTTATGGGCTATAAAAAGTGCGACTGCTGCCCCCGCAAACTATTTTGCAGATACGGCAAACCAAGTCCTAAAAGAAAATATTAAAACTAATAACTTACCGCGTACAGTTGCTTCTGCGATACTACAAGATTTATCTAACCGAGAACCAACTGCGACTAAAAAACTAGAAATTATTGACTACACTCAACGGACTTGGCGTAACGGATGCATGGATTTACCGAATCCAGACGAACTTTGCACTCAAGCATTAGTTCCTGGTTGGCGAGTTGTCCTCTCGAATGGTAATCAAACATGGATTTATCATACCGATAGCAATGGGCGTTCTATTCGCTTAGCAAATCCGTATATTCTGACAAGTGTGGCACAAAACTTTCCAAATTATATAGAGGATGCTGTTTTGCAAGCCGCATCCCAACGCTTGAATTTACCAACGTCTGAATTTACTATCATTCAAGCTCAACAGCAGACTTGGAACAATGGCTGTTTGAACTTACCAAGGTCAGATGAAGCTTGTACTCAGGCTTTAGAAAAGGGTTGGCGGGTCGTTGTCAAAGCAACTAACCAAACCTTGGTTTATCATACTAATGCAACAGGTTCCAAAATCAGGTTTAATAAAAACGAAAGCAACTTCAGTGAAGGCAAGTTACCAGCAATAGTTAGAGATGCTGTGTTGCGTCGGGCAACTGAAGAGTCGAGTTTACCTGCAAGTTCGCTCTCGATTGTTGCATCTCAACCAACTCGATGGAATGGGTGCGAGCTTCAGAATAATGCTTATCCTTGTGACAACGCCATTTCTGGTTGGCAAGTTACAGTAGCTGCTGGGCTAAATCGTTGGGTGTTTTTCACTGATGAGCGCGGTTCTCGAATTCAACTTTCACAGCAGTATGGTGAAACACCTAATGTCAACTTACCCAGAGACATTGCTGAGAGAGTTTTGGTACGAGCCTCTAAGCGTTTAGGAGCACCGATTTCGCAAGTACGGATAGTTGAAGTCAAACAAAGACAATGGCCCGATAGTTGTTTGGGTCTAGCAGATCCGTCAACTGTATGTGCTGCAGTTATAGTACCAGGTTGGGAGGTCACTGTCAGTGATGGACAACAACGCTTGGTTTATCGTGTTGGCGAATCAGGTGCTGTTTTTCTTGATGAAAAGGCTAGCCCAGTTGCTGATGATAATAATACATCGCTCAAGCCAATTTCCATCCCCAGAAGTGAGTTACCACCACCTTTAGATAGCAGTGTGATTTTTCGACAAATCTCCAGTGGTGGCTTTGCTGGCAGAACATACGAAACTGTTTTGCTCGAGGACGGACGTCTGATTCGTGTTCGGATTGGTGATACAAATGATTCTGAGCGTCGCATTCGCCGCATTCCTCATGAACTTGTAGAAAGGTTTCAGCAATTGCTTGAACGGCAAAGCGATGAATTCCGAAACATAAGTTATCCAGCACCCAACGGCGCTGCTGATTACATCACATACACTCTGACTAGCCGCGATGGTACGGTTAAATACAACGACATTTCTCAAAATAGCCTACCCAAAGATTTACGGCTCATAGTCAAAGCTTGGAACCGAATAAGCAATCGCTCTCAGTAAAGGATAGAAAATTGGAGACAGGGAATAGGAAAAACTTATAATATCAAGTTCGGTTAATTACTTACAATAAAAAACCTCACCCCGCCCTATGCCTAACGGCACGCTACGCTATCGGGCACCCCTCTCCTTAGCAAGGAGAGCCAGTGCGTTGCGGAGAGCAGCGCCTTGCGGTGAATCCAGCGCTGCAGGCGGGTTTCCCGCCGTAGGCGACTGGTGAACCCGGAGGGAGCCAGTACTGCAGGAGGGTTTCCCTCCGTAGGTATCTGGCGTTGGGGTTCCCCCAAAGTCTGCCGGGGGAAGCAACCCAAGCGGCGAGCTTTGACCGTTGTGGCGACTGCGGGGGGTTCCCAAGGCACGTTTTCGGGGGAAGTTTCCCCCGAAAAGCTGCCGCCCCGTTGTAGCACCTGGCGTGAGGGGATGGGGGTGAGGTTCTTCGTTTTTTATAAGTGTTCATCCGGACATGATATAACCTCTAAACTGTTCTCGTCTCCTAGCTTTAAAGAAAGTGATCGTAAAATTACGTTTTTTTCAAACTTTCCAATTTACAAATAGCGCATAAATAAAAGCGATAATTTCAGAAATGACTGTTCGCACACCTTCGCTTGAAACCCACCATTTCTTTGGATCGTAATCTGATGGATTCGCAGCAATCACACCTACTTTGATGGGAGCAAGGACTTGTTTGTATATCAACCAGCTTCTACGAGCATGGGCGTCATTCGTAAACAGATTAACTGATTCTAACTGGTCATTTGAATTTAAGAGCTTCTGACGAAATGCCACAGCAGATGCATGAGTACGATCCTTAATAACGTGAGGTGTAGGAACAACGACTAGTTTTTCTTTTGGCACGCCCAGTTTTTTGAGAGTGGCTGCAGCAATTTCTGCATAATTCTTGTATTCAGCGAGATAAAACCCTCTTTCCACCGGAATTCCTGTTGTAAAAATTTGCCGATAGGAATTGTTGGAAAATTCGCTAAACGCTTGTAGAAGTGCTTCGTCTGTTATCCATCCTTCCACAACTAGTGCGTCTGCTTTGATGGGAGAAGTGACTGCCAGAAATGAATGTATGTGAGTTATCGTGAAAATCAAAAAAAGAGCGCCAGTTGCGAACACACTCACCCATCCTTGAAGGGTAAGCGTCCACGTTTGTCGCCGTTTGAGTAAACGAATTTTGGGGAATTTTTGGTTTTTGTAAGGAACTTTTGCAGGCATTACACCTTATCTGAACGATTTGCTTTCAGATATTCAAACACAGATTTATCTCCAATATCCGGAGGAATTGCTTGTACTGCCTTACGTAAGGCAAACACCAAAAACAAAATTGCCCACAGTCCGAGTATGACCTTTTCTGCCTGTATTGGCAAAATACCAAACATATGTCCCAGCAACAGCAATGGAATCATGGGTGTCAGTATCTTGGTTTCAAAACGATTAAAGCAAAATGCTTCTTTGAAGTAAATCCCTGTTAAGGCTGCAAAGATAAAGCCTACTCCCAGCAAGGTGAGTGGTTGAGTGTAAATGGTTATGGCTAAAGGTTCACTGTTAGATAATGCCAGTATGACTGCAGTGACACTGCCAATAACCCAAAAAACTTGTAAAACTCGGTGCAGAAATGCCATGTATATGTGAATCGTTAGTAAACTGACACCAAGACCAACACTGAAACAGGCATACAAAAGGGTTAGTAGTTGAAAATCTGGGTTATTGTTTAGCAAAACCAAAGCGCTGCCTATGGCAAAACTCACCGCAGCTACCATTAACCCCGCGCGGTAGATGATTACGCCTGTGCGATCGCCCTCAGTTATCGTAAATTCGCCAAACTGACCTTGATAAATTTCTGGTGCAGATACTGTTTGCTGAATCATAGCAATTTTAGATTTAGGATTTGAATGAGTTGGTCGTAATAACCAAAAATTTTTTACCTACAATTTCTATAATAAGAATCTTTTCTGGTGTGTTATCTTGGCTGAGGTTTGAGAAATTTTCATCTGACGCTTGCTTCTGGGCTGTGCGATTCGTTGATATCTGAATCACGGTTAAAATCCGCAAAATAAGATATCCAGTCAATCATTTTTGACTGAACTCTAGACAAAAGATGTAGGTGAAAGCCCTATCCTCCAAGTTCAGGAGTGACTCCTTACCTGTCCACACCGAGCAAACTCGGAATTTTGCAGAGTGAAGCTGGAAGCAGGGCGCAATCAGACGGCAGTTATGGGCTGACACTGGCGCTAACAGGGAGTGTACAAGGTGAGACAGAACCTAAAAAAGCAACCCAAAGTAAAGCAGGGCATAACATAAAAACCCCTGACTTCGTTAGAGACAAAACCCCGTCGATGTTAGTCCAGCAAGCGACAAGAACAAGGGGTTCTAACGGTTGAAGTGGTTACACCTAAAATACACAAAACAATCTAATCTAGGGAACGAAGAAAAACGGGTTAGGAGTCTTGAGAAAGGTCGAAAACTCAGGTAAACCAGACGAGAGGTGTAAACCTCCTAACACGGGTAGGATACGGCGTAATTGCTGTAAGGTGTTCAGAAAACATTCTTAGGAGTCAGAGCATGATTAGACACAGTAGCAATACTAGTGAATCTTGGAGCAAATTACCCTGGAAGAAATTCCGGCGCAATTTATTCCGCCTACAAGTTAGAGTGTTCAAAGCAGTTAAAGCAGGAGACATGCGGAAAGCGCGGTCACTTCAGAAACTGATTCTGAAATCCAAAGCTGCACGGCTATTGGCTATACGTCAAGTAACTCAGCTTAATGCTGGTAAGAGGACTGCGGGTATTGATGGCAAAGCGTCCCTCAACTTTGAAGAACGCCTTGCACTTGAGGAACACCTCAAGCTCAATTACTCTAATTGGCATCATAACAGATTACGGGAAATCCCGATACCTAAAAAGGACGGAACATTCCGGACTTTAAAAGTCCCCACTATCACAGACAGAGCATGGCAATGCCTTGCAAAGTTTGCTCTAGAACCAGCACATGAAGCAACATTCCATGCACGGAGCTATGGATTCAGAACAGGACGCTCAGCACATGATGCACAGAGACAAGTCCTCAACAGCCTAAACTCCTACGCAAATGGAATAGAAAAGCGAGTAATAGAACTCGATATCGAAAAATGCTTCGACCGGATAAGCCACACAACTATCATGGATAACTTGATAGCACCAAAAGGGATGAAAATTGGTATCTTTCGATGCCTAAAAGCCGGAATACATCCCAACTTTCCAGAACAAGGAACCCCCCAAGGTGGTGTGGTAAGTCCCCTACTAGCTAATATTGCACTCAATGGAATAGAAAGTGTCCACAGGTATCACAACCAAGGGTCAAAGATAACCGATAGGACATCTCCTAACAAGATAATAGAACCAACCGTCCGCTACGCTGACGACATGGTAATTTTTCTTAAACCCAAAGATAATGCAAAAGAAATACTTGAAAAGATAAGCCAATTCCTAGCAGAAAGAGGAATGAAAATCAGTGAGAAGAAAACCAAGATAACCGCATCGACAGATGGTTTCGACTTTTTAGGCTGGCACTTCAAGGTACAGAACAACGGGAAAGTAAGAAGCACTCCCTCGCTGGAGAACTTCAAGAAATTCCGTCAAAAAGTAAAAACTATCGTCAACTGCTCTAATTATGGTTCCGAGGTAAAAGCTGAGAAATTAGCCCCCTTGGTTAGAGGATGGAGGAATTACCACCGCTTCTGCAAAATGGATGGAGCACGGTTCTCACTATGGTTCACCAGACGCAAAGCATTCAAGGTATTCAACAAAGAAACAAAGAATGACAGATGGTCATGCGCAACGCTGACTAACAAAGCATTCCCAGCAGTTTCTTGCTCCGAAAGAAAATATGTCATGGTCAAAGGTAACAAATCACCGTACGACGGAGACATCCAGTACTGGAGCGAGCGTAACAGCAAGCTCTACGATGGCGAAACCTCTAAAGCCTTAAAACGGCAAAACCATGCATGTGGTCACTGCGGCATGAAGATGCTACCAGGTGAAACAATCCACCTACATCATGTAGATGGTAACCACCAGAACTGGAAAGCAAACAATCTTCTAGCCATACATCAAAGTTGTCACAACTACATCCACATGAGCAAGGGGAAACCTTAGAACATCGGGAGCCGGATGCACGGAAACGGGCACGTCCGGATCTAACTGAGAGGGACGGAGCATAATAGCTCCTCTCGACTCAAACCACAAAAAACTGCTAGCTTTCAAAAGCCACTTCTACTGTATCTCCAAACTTGAGGTGCAACTGTGATTGTGCGTTACCGCTATTGATAGCAATTTCTACCCAGCCGTGACTTTCAACCAGTGCAATCGCATCCCCAACTTTGACATCACTATAAGTTTCACATCCTCTGATCGTTAACCCAGCTGCTTTCACACACCAAGTTTTGCCTTGGATGTAACTCCCTGGAATGTTGGTGACTAAGTTACCAAAGTGGTCAATATATTGAATCGAACCTACAATACCAGTTTCTGTTAAAATACATTCTGCTATGTCCAGTTGTACCAAAGCTGCGGAATCAATGAGATTCCCCAGTTCTGTCAAGGGGACTCCGCAGGCAAGGTGTGCAGCAACTGGTGCAAAGATATCCCTCCCGTGAAAAGTCCTGGAGGGTTCAGCAGTTCTCCAGTAATCAGGGTTTGTTAATTCTACAACTGTGATTGCCCTGAGTGAGTCTCCCCGCTGGAGCATTGCCGGACTTTGACTCAATAATCCGCTAAAGATACCATTATCTGGTCCGACTAGATACCCTTTGGCAAATTCTACTGCGATCGCTCGTCGCCTTCCTCCTACACCCGGATCGACGACTGCTAAATGCACTGTCCCATCCGGAAAGTAAGGGTAAGCATTCATCAGGCAAAACCTAGCCGCTGCAATGTTTTGCGGCGGTATTTGGTGCGTCAAGTCTATCACTCTCAGTTCTGGGTTGATTTGGGAAATAACTCCCTTCATCACGCCGACATAAATATCGCGATCGCCAAAATCGCTGAGCATAGTGATCATGAGATGAGGATGCATCTGGATGCAATATATTTCTGGTTGATTAATATATATTAAATTTATTTTGTCTGTAACATAAGCTACGAAAAATTTGTTATGTTAGGGAAAGGTGATATTTATAGAAACACAATAGGTAAACGATTAAATGATTAAGAACAGAGTGGAAGTCGTAAAAAAGGCACGGAAAACACATCAACTGAATATCATCAGAAGCTTACAACATCGCCTAGAAGTAGCTAGAGCCAAAGGCGACGACAGTTTGGTTCGCCAACTGGAAGCTGAAATGAAGTACTTTAGTTAAGTCAAGATTTTTTGTTCTAATTCATAGTTTTGTTGTGTGTTAGCCCGCTAAGCGCGGGTTTTTATTCAATTGTCTGTATATAGTTCGCGATGGATTCTCTAGATAAGAGAGAAAGGTATTAGCTAGGATCGCAGCTTGAGTGCGATCGCCTTTGGGCAGACGCAATGATGCGTATCGCGCAAATTCAAGCAAGTCAGAATGTGCGAGATTGGAATTAATGGTTCAATTAATTCCCATTGCTCTTGAGTAAGGTTGGTGGAGCACGGAGGGCTTGGATAGGAATGGGGCGGTGAACCTGATTCGGGGACTTGTGGGTTCATCAGTCACCTTAACGATTCGGCGCAACGGGCAAGAGCAAGACTATACGCTGCAACGCCGCCGTATTGAAATTAACCCAGTCCGCTTCTTTGTTGAACAAGGACCTGGCGGTGCTGTCGGCTATATTCGGTTGACTGAGTTCAATGCTAAAGCCGCTGATGAAATGCGATCAGCAATAGACAATTTAGAATCGCAGGGCGTAGTCGGCTATGTGCTGGATTTGCGGGATAACTCTGGCGGGTTGCTCGATTCCAGCATTGAGATTGCTCGCATGTGGCTTCAGGACGGGTTGATTGTGTCTACGGTCGATCGCCAAGGCGTGTCTGAGCAAGATAGCGCCAACGGAACCGCAATCACCGACAAACCTCTGGTCGTCCTAGTGAATGGAGAGTCTGCCAGTGCCAGTGAAATTCTCTCCGGTGCCCTGCAAGACAACGAACGAGCGGTGTTGGTGGGCAGCAAAACCTTTGGTAAAGGGCTGGTGCAGTCGCCGCTCGACTTGAGCGATGGCTCTGGTTTGATTGTCACCATAGCGAAGTATCTCACCCCCAGCGGTCGCGATATTAACCGCGCGGGCATCGGACCTGATGTGGATGTGGAACTCACCGATGAGCAGCAGCAAGAACTCTTCGTCCGTGCTAGTAACAAGATTGGGACTCAAGACGATTTGCAATACGTCAAAGCGCTGGAAATTCTCAACCAACAGATTGCTCAGCGGCAGGGAAGGAAAGCAGAAAGTCCTCACTTACTGGGGAAAGTAATCGAATGGAAACTGCAAGCAGATGGTAGAACTCTGCGCGATCGCCTGGTCTCCACTCGCAGGGGAACGTAATCGAATGGAAACCTGTTACACTCGTTACCTGAGAACGTAACCGTGTATATCCCCACTTGCGCTTGGAAAGTAATCGAATGGAAATAACACTTCCACAAAACCGTCATTAAAGCTATAAAACAAAACTCACCCCAAACGATCGGCACCTACATTGGGAGATGATATGAAAAAATCAATAGTTATAGCCGTTGCCAGGTAGATTAGGACATGAACTCATGAAAAAATATGGACATTACGAGACTTTCAAACTTCTTGACAAGTTAAGCATTTCCTATTCCCTGTTAAGCGTTAAGCGCGATGCACTGCGCCGCCCTGAGCTTTGTCGAACGACCGACCAAGTGTTCCCTGTTCCCTACGTCCTAATAGAGTTGGCTATAGCTATATCATTAAGGCAGCAGGGGTGCAGCCAAGCGCTCGGGTGCTCGGGTGCTTGGCTGCTCCCTTTTCCCTCTTAAAACTTCAGTTGAAATTGCGAATCTGCATCTGTATCCATTCACGATCAACGATCGCATACAGCAACGAATCTTGCCACTCACCCTTAACCCATTCATACTCTCGCAAATACCCCTCCTGTCGCATCCCGATTTTTACCAAAATTCGCATTGAGAGAGTATTTTTCGGGTTAGACGTTGCAAAAATCCGATGCATATTGAGTTGCTGGAAACCAAAGTGTAAGACTTTTCCTGCAGCTTCGGTTGCATATCCTTGCCCCCAATATTGCTTATCTAAGCTATATCCAATTGAACCTTCTAGCTTGTCTGGATTTGTTATGGAAAGGCGACAGGTACCAATGAATTGTTTGTCATCTTTTAAAGTAATTGCTAAAGTAAAATGCCGACGGGGTTGTTGGCGTTGTAATTTAATTTGTGTTTGCAAAAATAACTTGGTATCTTCTTCACTATTAGGACCAAACGGCAGATAGTGAACAACTTCTGGATCACAGGCGTAGTTATGAATTCCTTCCCAATCTGATTTTGTCAAATCCCTGAGAATAAGACGTTGTGTTTCTAGCGGTAGATTAATGTTCATCACTTAAGTAATTATTATTTGTTAATCGCTATTTGCTAATCGCACGATTCACAATTCGCAATTAGTCATCAGCTAAGAACTACAAAATTTCTTTAGCAAATTCTGTACGGAACTGATTTACCACTTTATCTAGTCCCACTGAATGCGCTGCCTTAAAAAGAATCCTATCACCTTCTTGTACAAAAGTCTTTAAAGAGGCAACTAAATCTGCATGAGTTGTAAAACACATCTGAGAAATACCTTCGGCACTCTTGGCTATGGCTAAAGCATCTTCTCCATCCACCAATACTAATAAAGCATCTAAATTTAATTTTCGCACCGTTTCTCCTACTTGCTGATGTAACTGGTGCGATCGCTCTCCCAATTCCTTCATTGCACCCAAGACAGCAATCCGTCGTTTTCCTGGTGTCTCTGCTAATAAATGTAACGCCGCTTGCATAGCTTCTGGTGCAGCATTATAAGTCTCATCTAAGATTACCACATCATTGAGTAAAGTAAAACGTTGCGATCGCCCCCCCGGCATATCTACCCTCACACCCGATTTCAAACACGACCAATCAATACCCAGCACCTTTGCCACCGCTAAAGCTGCCAAAAAGTTACTTGCGTTGTGCCGTCCTGGCAATGGTAAAGGCAATTGCATTCCTGTCACTTCCAAGGTGTCACTATCAATTAAATTGCCATGAATATCGCCACCAGAAAAGCCATAAGTCAAAACTTCTCCTTGCCAAACTCTCGCTGCTGTTTCCATCAATAGCGGATTATCATAATTGAGGATTGCCACACCATCTTTGGGCATTTGAGCCAGTAACTCACATTTTGCCTGAGCAATAGCCTCCTCTGAACCCAGTAACTCAATGTGCGCAGTTCCCACATTAGTAATGACACCAATAGTCGGACGCGCGATTTCTGTCAGTTCAGCAATTTGCCCCTTTCCCCGCATCGCCATTTCAATAACGGCGAAATCATGTTCTGCGCTCAATTGCAACAGTGTTTTTGGCACACCAATTTCGTTATTGTAATTTCCATAAGTCTTGAGGACTGTTCCTTGTGTTGATAAAGTAGCAGCAATGAGTTCCTTGGTTGTGGTTTTACCCACAGAACCCGTAACCCCAATCACTGGAATAGAAAACTGTTCACGCCACCACCTACCAATTTTTTGATATGCTTCGAGCGTGTCTTTGACTTGTAAGACGGGAAATTTAGAATTCTCGTATTCAAAATCAACGATCGCAGCCATTGCACCTTTTTCTATTGCCATTGGCACAAAATCGTGTCCATCAAACTTTTCACCGCGTAAAGCCACGAATACTTCACCCCTGCTGAGTATACGGGAATCTGTTTCGATTCCACTGCTGAAATTTGCCAAAGCAGCTTCAGATAAGTTTGCTGCTTTGGCACAAAGAACTTCAATCAGTTGGCTAATGGTGGCAGAGAAAGGCATAAGCAATTCAAAATCCAAAATTCAGAGTGAAGTCGCCAAGAAAATCGGTGCTAGCAGGTTGTCTAGCCACCTAGTACCGCTGCTTTGGAATTCGCAAGCAGCAGAAATGGACTGCGTCCCGCTGCGCTAACAAAATTCAAAAAGCTTACATTATAAGCTTTTCGCTAATTTTGAATCGTAGCTTTATTTCCGCCTTTGTTGTACTAGTAGTATGCAAATCAAATGCCTTACAGCATAACACTTAGAGCTTTTGGATTCCAAAATTTCTCGTTGAAATTCAACAAGACAGCCCAGTTAATGCCGCAACGGGTGCGGGGGTAAGGGTGTGTTGCAAGAGCGCCAAAGTCTGCCGGGGGGATACTCCCCCCGGCGTTAGCGGTTGATCGTGCCATGTCGTCGGCTGCTTTACCCCTACGGGGCGCTGAGTGCCGTAGGCTGGGTGTAGGGAACCCTCCTTCCCTCCTCATCCAAATTTGCTGACAATATAAAGTTAAGAAATGTAAAATTTTTATATGTTTTTATTAAATTTAGAATCAAAACAACTTTAAAACATTGAAAAGGTATAGCCGTTGCCAGGTAGATTAGGACATGAACTAATGAGAAAATACGGGCATCACGAGATTTTCAACCCTGTTTCGTGTTTCCTGTTAAGCGTTAAGCGTAACAACAGTCTAGAATCCTGGTTTTTTCAAAGCCAGGAGAGTTCAAATGCTAAACGTGCTGCTTTGAGGATTTCCCAAAGCAGGCAATTGGCTTTACCGTTGGGCTTTGGGGCGGGGTGAGCTATCCCCGATTTTTGACCAACATCACTTGCACAATCTGTATAGCGATATAACCAGAGATTCCCAAATCTTGAGACAAATCGTTTAAAAACTCAAGCTCTTCTTGAGGAGAAACTCCATCGGCTAAAACCAAATCGGTGGCGATCGCAAAAGCTGTTTCTCGCAAGTCGTATGGTAAAGATTCTTTGGCTGAATGAAACAAAGCATTTATGCCTTCCCACTTGAGAATATTCAGGAGTTTCTCAAACATCCTGTTTATTTCATCGTTGGAATAATATCTGAAAAGCTTCATACCCGACAGCACTGATAAAATACCACGTGCCTGCTCATCAGAGAGGTTTCCATCTGAGGCTGTAGCAGCCAAAGCAATTGCTGCGATTGCTTCCGGTTGACTCAGTGCTTCTTGAACTTGGCTTTCTCCACCAAACATTTTGTCGAATAGACCCATTACAGTTTACTCCATTGCTAGCGTCTTGATCGCGATACACTTACTCGTACTTGGGAAGTCATTGTGCGACGCTGTGAGACTTCTATATGTTTCAGTGTTCCCAAGATTTCTTGCTAGCGAACACTCAAACTTAATGGTTTTCGACAAATAATAAATTTTTGACTTCTTATCAACCCAACCTTACCTTACCAAAGCCCCTGTGCTGATAGCCTCTACAGAAAGACGACTCTTAGTGAAGTCGTCTGGTGTCTAGGCGAATACCTGTTTTTTCCATAGTTTCGATAAATGCCAAACCTAAGCCAGAAAAGACCATAAGTAGGAGTACCGAACCCAAGAAGGCGTTTACGAGCATTTGAAGGGCTTCATCGAAAAAAATATAACTAGTCATTGTTTTGTCTCCCGAACTTATAGAGTGCTAGTACCTATTTCTTTCTTCACACCGTGATTGGCATTTTTCGTTCATAGGAGACTAGCATTTGCATCTTAACAAAACTTTAGCTCTTTCATAACGAAACTTAGATTTTTTATTCTTGAAGTTCAGATAAACTTTCAGTGCTGTTTTGTTAAACCAATTACTAAGGTGAATAACTAATAGAAAAGAAGTTTCAATAAGTCTATAGAATTTATTCATTAAATGAGTAAACTTAGTTACATGCTTACTATAGGAATCCGGTTTTATTTGGTGAGACCAGTGCTTGATGAGGGTTTCCCGACCTAGGCATCTGGCGTAAGCGCAAAGCGCACGCTGCGCGTTCGCTCTTAGCGTGCGCTTGCGCTTACGCCGTAAGGCGTGCGCTTTGCGCATACCCGAAGGGGGGTTCCCAAGGCAGCTTTTGGGGGGAAGCGGGGGAACATAACGTGCCGCCCCGTTGTAGCATCTGGCGTGAGGGTACCGGAGGCGGGTGAGGTTCCTCGTTTTTATAAGTGTTTATCCGGACATGATATCACTCAAAATCTCACCCTCGTTTTCAACGTAGCCACAATATTTCCCTCTCCTTAATAAGGAGAGCCAGTGCGTTGCGGTGAGACCAGTGCTTGATGAGGGTTTCCCGACCTAGGCATCTGGCGTAAGCGCAAAGCGCACGCTGCGCGTTCGCTCTTAGCGTGCGCTTGCGCTTACGCCGTAAGGCGTGCGCTTTGCGCATACCCGAAGGGGGGTTCCCAAGGCAGCTTTTGGGGGGAAGCGGGGGAACATAACGTGCCGCCCCGTTGTAGCACTTGGCGTGAGGGTACCGGAGGCGGGTGAGGTTCCTCGTTTTTATAAGTGTTTATCCGGACATGATATCACTCAAAATCTCACCCTCGTTTTCAACGTAGCCACAATATTTCCCTCTCCTTAATAAGGAGAGCCAGTGCGTTGCGGTGAGACCAGTGCTTGATGAGGGTTTCCCGACCTAGGCATCTGGCGTAAGCGCAAAGCGCACGCTGCGCGTTCGCTCTTAGCGTGCGCTTGCGCTTACGCCGTAAGGCGTGCGCTTTGCGCATACCCGAAGGGGGGTTCCCAAGGCAGCTTTTGGGGGGAAGCGGGGGAACATAACGTGCCGCCCCGTTGTAGCACCTGGCGTGAGGGTACCGGAGGCGGGTGAGGTTCCTCGTTTTTATAAGTGTTTATCCGGACATGATATCACTCAAAATCTCACCCTCGTTTTCAACGTAGCCACAATATTTCCCTCTCCTTAATAAGGAGAGCCAGTGCGTTGCGGTGAGACCAGTGCTTGATGAGGGTTTCCCGACCTAGGCATCTGGCGTAA